>CAZBIB010000071.1:11811-13249 GCA_964491575.1 uncultured Salinivenus sp.
GCCCTTCAGGGCGCCAACCTCATGGGCTCCTTCCTGTCGCTTCGGGACGATCTGAGTCCTCGGAGCACGGCCCTCCTTCTCAGCGGATCGGCGGTGGGCGGAGCGGCCCTGGGGCGCCGCCTCCTACGCGGTCGGGACTTTACGGGCACCCAGGGAAGCCTCGTGGCGCTCGGTTCGGTCGCCGGATCGCTTCTGGGGTTGGCCGTCACGGCTGGCGGGGAGGCCGGAGAGGCAACTCCCGTAGTGCAGGCCCTCGGCTCGGCCGCGGGCTTCGGTATTACCTACGCCGTGCTGGAAGGGGAGGCCCGGCGTCAGGCCACCCGCAGCCCCTCGTCCTTCAATCTCGACCTCAACGTGGGGTCGGCGATGCCCCGCACGTCAGGCCGGGCGGGAATGGGGCGGGAAGTCGTTCCCCGCGTGACGCTCACGGCCTCGTTCTAACTGAGGAGAACGGGGACACCCTCAGCCCGGTCGAAGGGGACTTTGGAGTAAACGAAGACGAAAGCCACGTCCGAAGACCGGACATAAGCGGGGAAAGAGCGGACGTGACCGGTTTCTAGGGGGGCATGTCTGGTTTGTCGGGCCGAAGGCGACGTACCATGATCGTGCGTGATCGTTGGGAGGTGCCCGGCGGTGAGCGGATCCTCGACCTATCGGCCTGACATCCTCATCAGCCAACCCTAGACGTGTCATGGTTGCTGTTCCCCTTCACCGAACGATCCGACGCCAACTTTTTCTCTGTCTTTTCCTGCTCGCGGGCCTTCTCGCAATGGGCATGGGCGTGCGTCCCGCCTCAGCGCAGCGGTCCACTCCCGCCAGTGACGACACGACCCAGCGATACGGGTGGGTGAATGGGGGGTTGGGACAGGGAGGATGGGATTCGCTTCAAGTGTCACGGGAGGCGTTCCTATCGGGCATCGCGTCTTTGTCGGCGGTCGCTATGCGCAAACTAAAGAGCTGAATCTTCTTGGTACCAGTCCCGCCGCCGTAATTTGGGATGCAGGTCCGCTCGTCGGCCTCGTTGAGCAGGGACGATGGGGACATCTTTCCCTGGGAAGTGGAGTTGCAGTGGTCGGAGGCCGCAGTCCAGACGAACCGGGCACCAAATCCTCTACCCTCGGGATTCCCCTTGACGTGCAGGCGTTCTTCACGCCGATTCGATACGTCGGCATTGGTGTCCATGGATATGCGAATGTGAATCCGGGCGACAATTTGCTTGGCTGGTCCGTCCAGTTGCAGGTGCGTATCCCCCAATGATGGTATGGAGCACGAGCTGATTTTGAGACGTGCACAGTGTGGTTTCTCTCTCAACAATCGGGTACAGGCATGCACCGCTGGTGGACCTACCTCCAGGAACGCTTTCCGCCCCTCGGAAACGGCCTACTCGTCGCCGTTTTCGGCCTGTCGGCCCTCTACCACTCGGCACTGCTTCGGGGGC
>CAZBIB010000072.1:0-13235 GCA_964491575.1 uncultured Salinivenus sp.
AAGGTCCCCGACGTGATCTGGATTTCGGACGAGCGCCTCGCTCAGATGCCGGAGGTGATCGTCGAGGTGCTGTCGAAGGGCAACACGGAGGCGGAGATTGCCGAGAAGCGCCAACTCTATTTCGACGAGGGGGCGGAAGAGGTCTGGACGTGCGATGCAGATGGCGCGATGCAGTTTTACGATGCAGACGGCGCGCTCGACCACTCCGCGCTCGTCTCGTCTTTCCCCGATCAGGTGGAGTGATTCTCCTTGCTGGTCGGCTGGAGCAGGGTGCGGACCTCGTGGAGTAGCGCTTCGCTTCCCGCCGTCACGAGGCTGCCACCGAACACCACGTCGTCTGCGTTCGGGTCGAGTGGTTGAGCCACGCCGCCAGCCTCTCGGACGCAGGGCACGAGCGCCGCAATGTCCCAGGGGTGCATAATCGTGTCGACGGCGGCGTGGGTGCGGCCCCGTGCCACGAGGGCGTGCTGCAGACAGTCCGTTACGAAGCGGAACTTGCCGGCCCGGCGCACAAGCTCGGTGAGGCAGTAGGGCGTCTGGTCGTCCGCAGCCGTGACGTCGGAGCTGTGGAGGGCCGTCGTGGTCACGGTAGCTGCGTCGAGCGATTCGACCGGGTCGACCTCTACTGTCGTCTCTTCTTCCGCAGTCCGGAACCGGCAGTCCTCCCCCCGCGCGGCGTAGACCGTTTCGTCCATGGCCGGGAAGTGGATGACCCCGATGACCGGCTCCCCGTTCTCCAACAGCGCCACGAGCGTGCCGAAGAGAGGCACCCCGATCGTAAAGCCCGCCGTGCCATCCACCGGGTCGAGTACCCAGCGGTACCGGGCGTCGTCGGGGCCGCTCTCGCCGAACTCCTCTCCAAGCACCGCGTGATCGGGCCGCTCGTTGGCCAGTTGGTCGCGCATCACACGCTCCGCCTCGCGGTCGGCCTCGGTCACCTCCGAGCCGTCCGGCTGGCGGGTGCCGCTGCCGGGGCGCCAGCGGGGCTGCATTTCGGCTTCGGCGGTGCCGGCGCGCGCGCCCGCGCGCTCGCGCTCTTTCGAGAGGGGCGGCATGGAGGACGGGGGGCAGTGGAGGCGAGCAACGCTACTTGTCGGATTCGGCCCGCAACTGTTTGCGGGTGCGGAGGAGAAGCTGTTTTGTCGCCCGAATTCCTTCGAATTCATCGAGCTCGTCGCCTTCGTACTCAATGCCGACGTGTCCTTGGTAGCCCGCGTCGAGCACGATCCGCATCATTCGGGGATAGTCGATCGTCGTTTCATTTCCGGCGTCGTCAAAGGCAAATGTCTTGGCACTGACGCCCTTCGCGTACGGCATCAGCTCCCGGGTGCCTTTGTACCGATTGTACGTCTTCCCCTCGCGAATCGTGAAGTTTCCAAAGTCAGGGAGGGTTCCGCACCGGGGATGGTCGACCGACTCGATGACGGCGGACAGCCACTGCCCGTTCGAGGAAAGACCGCCGTGGTTTTCGACAATCACGTTGATGTCCCGTGGCGCCGCGAACTCGGTCAGCTGCCGCAGTCCATCGGCTGCTCGCTTGCGCTGTTCCTCGTAGCTCCCACTGCTCCGGGCATTGACGCGAATGGAATGGCAGCCGAGCCGGGCGGCGGCGTCCACCCATTTGTGGTGGTTTTCGACGGCCTGTGTCCGATCAGTCGGATCGGCCGCGCCGAGGGCGCCTTCGCCGTCGCACATGATGAGCAGACTCCGGACCCCTGCCTGATCGGCCCGGCGTTTCATGTTTTGGAGGTACCCCGTGTCGGTGGCCTTGTCCATAAAGAACTGGTTGACGTACTCGACGGCCTCGATGTCGAACGCGTCCTTCGCCGTCGGAGCGAAGTCGAGAGGATCCATTTCCTCATTGAACAGGGTCCGGTGAAGCGACCACTGGGCGAGGGAGAGCTTGAAGAGCGGCGCTGAATCGGTCCGGGATTGAAACGGGAGTCCAGCGGTGTGCAGCCCCATCCCGCTCAGCGCGAGGGCCGACGTTTTGGCGAACTGACGGCGATCCATGAGGGAAGCGAACGATTGGAAGAAAACGGGGGGCACGTACCCTACAAACCCCCATCCCAAAAGTCAACGCGCGGCGCATTGCAATGGACGTTCGTAGCACCCGCTGCGCCGGAATGGCCCCTTTTCAGATCTACGGGATCGATTCCTTCGACCCCACTTGCTCCAGGGTCCGGCGGGCGGCTTGCTGTTCGGCCTCCTGCTTGCTGCCGGCAGTGCCCTGCTCATAGGCGGTCTCTCCCACCTGCACCTCCACCGTAAACGTCTTGTCGTGGCTCGGGCCTTCCTCCTGCACGACGCGGTAGGTGGGCTGGGGGCGGCCCCGGGCCTGCATGTGTTCGAGAAGCTGACTCTTGTAGTTTTCGTCCCGGGTCGCGAGCTCCATCAGATCGAACGGATCGAGCACCTGAGTGCTGACGAACGCTCGGGTGGCCTCGTATCCCTGGTCTCGGTACACGGCGCCGACGAGGGCTTCGAAGGCATCGGCCAGGATGCTGGGGTTGTCGCGACCCTCTCCTCGGTCCGCGTTCGCGCTCATGAGAAGGTGCGCCCCCAGGTTCATGCGGCGGGCATAGGTCGCCAGGGGACGCTCACTGACGAGACGCGCCCGGAGCCGAGTCAGGGCGCCCTCGTCTTTTTCCGGGAAACGGTCGTACAGCACCTCGCTGACGAGGAGATCGAGGAGCGCATCGCCCAGGAATTCGAGGCGCTCGTTCGACTGAAGAGCGTGCTCCGGATGGACGCGGAGAAGAGAGCGGTGCGTGAGAGCGCGTCGGTAGAGGGATAAGTCGTCGACGGAACGACCGATTAGCTGCTCGACCGTGGTCCGGGACACGCGGGCGCCGGGGGGAAGGGAGGTCTCGCTCATGCGGGAAGGAAATCGTCCAGTGGATTGACATCGTCCATTTTGCTAACGCGGACGGGACCTGTTGGATCTAAGGACTCGACGAAGACCCTGAAGCTTGGAGAACGTAGGAATCGGACCCTGCTTGGCCGCGCAGCAGGATCACCCCTCGGCGGGCGGTCGTGCAAACACCGTCGTCGTCACACTTCTCAACGTCCCCACTTCTCCCATGCCGTTAACAACCACAAATCCCGCTACAGGCGAAGAAATTGAACAGTACAAATTGCACTCGGCCGACGAGGTGGAACAACGACTCGACCGTGCCGCCTCCGGCTTTGCTACGAATCGGGACCGCTCCGTGCCCGAGCGAGCCGAGCGACTGGAACGCGCGGCCGACGTGCTCGAAGAGAACGCCCAGTCGTACGGCGCGCTCATGACCGAAGAGATGGGCAAGCCCATTTCGCAAGCCCAGGCGGAGGCCGAGAAGTGCGCCTGGGTGTGTCGATACTACGCCGAACACGGCGCCGACTTCCTCGCCGATGAGCCGGTCGACACAGAAGCGAAGAAAAGCTTCGTGGCCTACGAGCCCCTCGGGCCGATTCTGGCCATCATGCCCTGGAATTTTCCATTCTGGCAGCTCTTTCGCTTCGGCGCCCCCGCCCTGATGGCCGGGAATGCCGTCCTGCTGAAACACGCCTCCAACGTCACAGGCTGCGCCCGGGCCATCGAGGAGCTGTTACGAGACGCCGGCTTCACGGACCACGAATTTCAGGTGCTCCAGATCGACAAGGAGACCGTAGGGGAGGTGCTCGAGGATCGGCGAGTGCGAGGGGCAACCCTCACCGGAAGCGTCGCCGCTGGGAAGGCCGTCGGCCGTCAGGCCGCGGCTCAGGTGAAGCCGACGGTGCTAGAGCTCGGCGGCTCCGATCCGTTCATCGTCTGTGCCGACGCGGACCTCGACAAGGCCGCCTCGGTCGGCTGCACGGCGCGCATGCAGAACATCGGGCAGAGCTGCATCGCCGCCAAGCGGTTCATCGTCGAACGCCCGGTGCTCGACGACTTTACGGAGCGTCTGGTCGAGGAAGTCGAGGCCCTCACCATCGGAGATCCGACGGACACCCATACAGACATCGGTCCGATGGCCCGAAACGACCTGCGCGACAGCGTACACAATCAGGTCGAGCGCGCCATTGGCCAAGGAGCGACGGTTCTCACCGGAGGGCACACCCTCGACCGGGCCGGATTTTTCTACGCCCCCACGGTCCTTGCCAATGTAGAACCCGGCACGGTGGCGTTCGACGAAGAAATCTTTGGGCCGGTGGCGTCCATCGTGGCAGCGGACGATGCCGAGCACGCGGTAGCCCTGGCCAACGACACCCACTTCGGCCTCGGGAGCAGCATTTTCACCGAGGATGCCGAGAAGGGAGAGCGGATGGCCCGGCAGTTGGAGGTGGGCTGCGCGTTCGTCAACGAGATGACCAAAAGCGATCCCCGCCTCCCCTTCGGCGGCATCAAGGATAGCGGCTACGGCCGCGAGCTGTCGCACCAAGGCATTCGAGAATTCGTGAACACCAAGACCGTGTGGGTCGAGCGGTAGGGCCTGAGCGTGAGGTTGAATCGGGGGTCAACGCTGAGAGACTGTCCACGCCCCCCCCCATCACCGTCGGAGGGACGCGTTGCTGCCAGTTGAGGTGCGATTCCGGCGACGAATCCTTTGTAGGGGCCTGTCGTTAAGGGAAGGCTATTCTCGCCATCTCGACCACTTGAGCACCGGAGGCGACGCATGCTCGACGACGTACTTTCGCTGATTCGGGAGAACGACCGGTTCTTCATTACAACGCATCTCGGGCCGGACGGGGATGCCCTGGGGTCGCAACTCGCCCTTGGGCGGTTCTTGGAGAAACTTGGGAAGACGGTCGCGATGGTGAACAGCGACGAACAGGACTATAATCTCGACTGGATGCCAGGGGTTGAGCGGGTTGAAGTCTTCGACAACTCCCTCTCGCAGCACGAGGCCCTGGCCGAGGCCGACGTGGCCTTTATTCTCGACACCAACGACGAGGAGCGGATCGGCAAAGTCGGCTCTCTTGTGCGGGACGCCACCGCGACGACGGTTCTCATCGATCACCACCTGGAGCCGGAGCGGTGGTTCGACCTCCTGTTCGTTCGCGATTCGGCAGCGGCTACGGGGGAGTTAATCTATGAGATCATCGAGGGCATTAATCCGGATCTCATTGACGAGGAGATCGCCACAGCCCTCTATACGGCGATCATGACCGACACCGGATCCTTCCGGTACAGCAACGTCACCCCGGAGCTTCACAGGGTCATCGCGGACATTCTGGAACGGGGGGGCATCGAGCCCGCCCCCATCCACGAAACCATCTACGACCGGAAGTCGATGCCCGGCCTCCGCCTGCTCGGGCGCATGCTCAATCGCATCCGGCTCCGCTACAACGGCCAGCTCGGCTATTCGGTGGTCACCCAGCGGATGGTGGAGGACACTGGGGCGAGCTGGGACGACAAGCAGGGATTCGTCAACTACGTCCTCTCGATTGAGGGTGTGAAGGCCGCGCTTCTCTTTTCCGAGGTCGACGACGGCGCCAAAATCAGTTTCCGCTCGGAGGCGGACGTTCGGGTCGACGAGTGGGCGCGCTCCTTTGGGGGTGGGGGGCACCGCAACGCTGCCGGGGCGTATGTCAAGCGTCCGACGTTCGAGAAGACCATCGAGGCGGTCGTCGATGCGGCCCCGGAGTACATCGCATTCGAGCCGCGCCACGCCCCGGACGATGATCTCTCGCCCGAGGATCGGTCCTACCTGAACGCCCTCCTCGATGGGGCGTCGGATTCAAGTTCGTAGACCAACCGAATGGACGAAGCATCCTCGCTCTGTGAAGTGCAGGGAAACACTGAGGCTGCGGGGTTGACGTTGATCGCCACCGGCGATTAACGTGCAGTAGTCCAGGGGGAGACTTGCGATGCCGGCAGGCATTCATCGTCCTTCGGGGCCGCCACCTACCTTTGTCGATGTAACCGATTCCCTCAATGACCGTCTCCACGACGACGGACGCGCCGGTTGATCTTGAGGTTGACCTGCTGTTGCTGCCCGTTGCCACGGCTCCGCCGGCGCCCCTCGTTGCAGCGTTGTCGGACACGCTCGGGTCGGCGATCGAGCGGGCCATGCAGGATTTTGAGGCAGAACCGGGCGATGCGCGGGTTCTGTATCCCGAGCACACGGTGGCGCCCCGCGTCGCGCTCGTGGGGCTCGGGGCAGCCTCTGATCTCGATGCAGAGGCGCTCCGAATCGCCGGGGCGGCGGGAGGCGAGGCGGCCCTCGATCACGAGGCTGAAACCGTTGCCTGTCTCATGCCGGCCGAGGACACACTCAGCGACGCACAGACGGCACAAGGGCTTGTCGAGGGATTCGTTCTGGGCACCTACCGGTATCGACGCTACAAGACTGCCGATGGCTTCGAGGGACCGGCGGCTTTTTTTGTGCACGCGGGGGACGACCACGATCGTTCCTCTGTGGAGGAGGGAGCCGACCGGGGAAGGCACTTCGCCGATGGGGCCTGCACGGCGCGGGACCTCGTCAATCGGTCGCCCGACGAGAAAACCGCCCGCCAGTTTGCCGACGCCATCGTCGCATCGGGAGAAGCTCACGGGTATCAGGTGGAGACGTGGGACGAGGATCGCATTCGCGAGGAGGGGATGGGCGGAGTGCTCGCCGTCAACCGGGGCAGTTTCGATCCGCCGACAGTTTCGGTGGCCACGTGGGCACCGGACGACGCCGTCAACGACGATCCGGTTGTGCTGGTGGGGAAAGGGGTCGTCTTCGACACCGGCGGCCTCTCCCTGAAGGACACGAAGGATTCGATGGACATGATGAAGGCCGATCTGGGCGGAGCAGCGGCCATCGTGGGGGCGCTCGAGGCCTTGGCCGAGCTCGACGTGCCCCTCCACGTCGTGGGGCTCCTGCCCGCCACCGACAATCGGCCGGGTCGCAAGGCCTACGTGCCGGGCGATGTGGTGCGCATGCACTCCGGCGCGACCGTCGAGGTAACGAACACCGACGCAGAAGGGCGCCTGCTCCTGGCCGATGCCCTTTCCTACGCTGCCGACACCTACGACCCCGAGATGATCGTGGACGTGGCGACGCTCACCGGAAGCTGCGTCGTGGCCCTGGGCCAGGCCGCAGCCGGCGTCATGACCAGCGAAACCGACGCCGCAGCTGAGCGCCTCTATTCCATCCAGCGGGCCGGGGAGCGCACTGGGGAGCGCGTCCACCCGCTCCCAATGTACGACGCGTACAAGGAGCACCTGGAAAGCGAGATCGCCGACCTGAAAAACGTCGGCGGCCGAAAGGCTGGCGCCATCACGGCCGGGAAATTTCTGGAGCATTTTGTAGGCGATTCGTCCTGGCTGCACCTCGACATTGCAGGACCTGCCTTTCGAAAGACCGCGCAGGCGTACCAGCCCAAGGGTGGCACGGGATTTGGAGTTCGGCTCCTGGTGGACTACCTGAGTAACTACGTGGAGGCCCGCGAGCAGGCATGACCACGTCCGATTCCTTACACATTTGTAAGCCTGAAAGCACACTCTATGCGCATACAGCGACCAACTTTCCAGCGTCCCGAACCGCCGGCTCCCAATGGATCGCCCACTCGCGTTGCGATCACCTTGGGCGACCCGAACAGCATCGGACCCGAGGTGGTGCTCAAGAGCCTGCACGACCCGAGTCTGATGCCCTCCATGACGCCGGTCCTCATCGGCTCGGCCCATGTGCTGCGAGTGCACGCCGACGTGCTCGGCTTCTCGGACCTCGACATCCACGTTGTGGATGAGGTGCCGGACGAGGTGCCCCGCGGGGACGTGGCGGTGCTCGACGTGGCCGAAGATCTAGAGCCACCGGTGATGTTTGGGACCGTCACCGCCGAGGGCGGACGTCTCGCCATGCGGGCGGTGGAGCGGGCCGTGGAAGCCTGTCTGGCCGGCACCGTCGACGCGATGGTCACCGCGCCGATCTCGAAAGATGCCATCCGGCAGGCCGGGTACGACGTGCCGGGCCACACCGAGTTTATTGCGCAGATGACGGACAGCCCGCGCCCCACGATGATGATGGTGGCGGGTGGGCTTCGTGTGGGGCTCGTCACGAGCCACATTCCGCTCTCGGAAGTCCCCGAGGCGGTCACCGAAGAAGCCATTCTCGAAAAGCTTCGCATGATCGACGCCTCTCTGCGCGAGGACTTTGCGATTGAGCAACCCAAGATTGCCGTCTTTGGACTCAACCCGCACGCCGGAGAAGAGGGGGCATTTGGGGCGGAGGAAGAGAAAGTCATTGCGCCGGCCCTGGAGACGGCCCGCCAAGAAGGGTTTCAGGTGGAGGGGCCCCTTGCGGCGGATGGGTTCTTCGGCACTCAGCTCGATGCGGACTTCGACGCTGCACTGGCGATGTACCACGATCAGGGACTCGTGCCGTTTAAGGCCCTCGCCTTCGACCACGGCGTCAACTACACGGCGGGTCTGCCCATCGTGCGCACCTCACCCGACCACGGCACCGCCTACGGCATTGCGGGTAAGGGCATGGCCCTCCCGGGCAGCACACGCAACGCGCTGGAGCTCGCCGTGGCCATCGCGCGGCACCGTCGCCAAACGGCCGAGCCGGCGAGCTAGGCCGCGGAGGCTGGCCGGAGCCCTAACTGAGCTGGCTTGATCCTTCTTCCTCGGGGCGCGACCTTGTAGGCCTGTCCGCTTGCCATTTCTTGCTTTGCTCGTGATCGACTTCCGCAACGTCTCCGTTTCCTTTTCCCTCCCAAACGGAGAGCAGCACTCGGTCCTGGACGACGTGTCGTTTCACCTGGACCGCTCGGAGAAGGCTTATCTGGTGGGCCCCACCGGCAGTGGGAAGAGCACCATTTTGCGCCTGCTGTACATGGATCTCATTCCCGATTCGGGGAGTGTCCAGATCGGGGACTACCAGTCCGATCACATTGACGAGGACGACATCCCATATCTCCGACGCTCTCTCGGGGTCGTCTTTCAGGATTTCCAGCTCCTGCCGGACCGGAACGCGTACGAAAACGTCGCTTTTGCGCTCTACGCCACCGGGAAGTCGAGATCTGAAATCCAGAGTCGCGTCACGAAAGCGCTCGGCCGCGTGGGGCTCAGTCACAAGCACCGCAATTACCCCCATGAGCTATCCGGGGGGGAGCAGCAGCGCGTTGTCATCGCGCGGGCCATCGCAAACGATCCCTGGGTGCTCTTGGCCGACGAGCCGACTGGCAATCTCGACCCGTCCGTGGCCGATGACATCCATGAGCTCCTCCTCGACCTGCACCGGCAGGGCATGACGCTCTTCGTGGCGACACACGATCATCGTCTCGTCAAATCCTACCCGGCCCGCACGCTCGCGCTGATGAACCGGCAGGTGGTGGAGATCGACCCGGAGACGTTGTAGCTGTCTCCGAATAAGGCTGAGACCCGTGTCCGTCGCGACCGGATTCGAGCGGACTTCCCAGTCCCTCTCGCTGCGGGGGAGGACGGTAACAGGGACAGGAGACTACTCCTCGTCCGAGAAGTCGCGGTGGCCGAAGTAGTGGAGGACGTATCGGATCTTCGAGGCCTTGGCGGGACCGACGCCCGGCAGCTCCTGGAGTCGCTTCTCAATCGTATCGAGTTCCGCACCATCGTTCCACATGTTCGCGGCATTGCCGTCGTACTCGTCGGCAATATGAGCGGCGACCTCCTGGGTGTTCTCCGCCATCTTGTTGACGAAGCGATGTACGGCGGGGGATTCCGCGAAGTGCTCCTGAAACTCGTCGAAGTCCATCTCGGCAATTTTGGCCATGTTGAGGTGGCCGAGGCGGTCCTTGAGGCGGAGGGGGCCGGTGAAGGCGGACTCGGCCCGGACGCGCTGGTCGTAGAGCAAGCCGAGAAGGGCGGCGTTCGGGTCCTCGCGCAGCCGGTCGTCATCCTCGATGTCGCCGGTGAGAGTGCCCTCCTTCTTGAACCGGTCCATCATGCGGACGAGGCCGCCGGAAAGGTCGCTGTAGTCGATGTGGGTGATGTCGGTGGCCATGAGGGGAGGTTGGTTTCTTGGTGGAAGAATGTGATTTGCTGCAACGTAGGAATGCGGCCTGGGAATGTGTACGAGAGAATGACAAATTTCTTCCGCATCCAATTCTAAAAAGAAAAGCCTCCCGCCCCGACCATGGGGGACGAGAGGCTCAATGGTTCTCCGGGCACCACAGCTTCCTTACCGGTCCTGAATGTTTGCGCGATCCAGGATGTAGGCAAAGCCGCCGTTGGCGCCAACGTACGTGAAGTTGCTCGGGTCGGAGAAGATCACGTTGTACTTCAGGTTTAGGTCCAGATCGATGCCGTGCGAGAGGGGAATGCGAACTCCAATACGAGGGGATATCCCGAGCTCGGTGGAGCCGTCGCCGTTGCTGGGGCTAAAGAAGAACGGGCCTCCCTCGGCTCCGATGTACGGCTGAACGCCGGTCAGCGAAAAGTTGTACTTGAAAGCCAGGTTGACCGGGATGATGTTTAAGTTGGCATTGTCCTCGCCTATATGCAATTCGGGGACATCGTCTTCATCTTTGAACTGGTGGTAGCCGCCGTACACGCCGACAAAGAGGGCGTCCGAGGCCCGGTAGTAATAGCCCACGTCGATAGCGAGGCCGGTCTTGTAGGCATCTGCGAAGTCACCAGTTAAAAACTGCGGCCCGGCGTTGAAGACAACCTGGTGTTTCCAGGAGGGAGTTTGCGCCTGAGCCGGTTGGGGTCCCAGCGCACAGAGAAAGAGAGCAACAAGAAGAGTGGCGCAGTAGCGTTTCATACGAGATGAGGCTGTAATTCAAAAGAGTAAGCCGCATCCCAATCCCGGGCGACGGCGCATGTTGCGGCACCGTCGTAACGTTTTGTTGAATGGAACCCGCGGTTCCTCACCCCGACAGCCACCGAGCAGCGTCTTCGGCAAAGTAGGTAAGAATCGCGTCGGCCCCGGCGCGGCGGATGCCGGTGAGCGCCTCCATCGCGCATTTTTTCTCGTCGAGCCAGCCGTTTTGCGCGGCGGCCTTAATCATGGCATACTCGCCGCTCACGTTGTAGGCGGCCACGGGCACGTCGCTGTGTTGCTTCACGCGATGGATGACGTCGAGGTAGGGGAGGGCAGGCTTCACCATCACCATGTCGGCCCCTTCGTCGAGGTCGAGCATGAGCTCGCGGACGGCCTCCTCGCCGTTGGCTGGGTCCATCTGGTAGGTGTCCTTGTTCTCGGGAATGTCCTTCTCAGCCTCCTCTTCTTCCGATGTTGGCGCCGAATCGAGGGCGTCGCGGAACGGGCCGTAGTAGGACGACGAGTACTTGGCGGTGTAGGAGAGGATCGCGACATCGGTGTGGCCGGCGGCGTCGAGTGCGTCGCGGAGGGCGCCCACTCGCCCGTCCATCATGTCGGAGGGGGCGATGATGTCGGCCCCGGCCTCGGCGTGGAGGACTGCCATCTCGCACATGACGTCGATCGTCGCGTCGTTGACGATTTGTCCATCGCGCACGATGCCGTCGTGGCCGTCTGAATTGTACGGATCGAGCGCCGTGTCCGTGATCACCATAAGCTCCGGCACCGCGTCCTTGAGGGCGCGCACCGCATTTGGGTAGAGGTGGTCGGGATCGAGGGCGTGGGCGGCGTCCGGAGTCTTCAGGTCGTCCGGAATGGCGGGGAAAAGGGCGACGGCGGGAATGCCAAGGTCGTGGAGGGTTTCGGCGTGGTTGACGAGGCGGTCGATCGTGAGGCGGTACGTATTCGGCATCGACGAGACTTCCTCCCGGTCGTTCTCGCCGTCCATCACGAACTGCGGTGCGATCAGGTTGTCCGTCGACAGTCGCGTCTCCCGCGCCATGCGGCGGATGTTTTCCGTTTTGCGGAGGCGGCGGGGACGGATTGGGGTGTTGTAGCGGGGGCCGTCGTCCGGGTGGGCAGTCATCGGTGGTGGGGGACTGGGAGGATTGAGTGTTGAGGAGGGAAGGGTGAGGGAAGAGGAGTGAGGGTCGAGAGTCGAAGATAGAGGAGGGCGATTCTCGATCCAGGGAGAGGAGCGAGCTACAGTTCCACCTTCCGTCGCCACTCGGTGCCTTCGGGGCGGTCCATGATCTCGATGCCGAGGGCTTCGAGCGTGTCGCGGATGGCGTCGGCGCGGGCGTATTCGCCGTCGGCGCGGGCGGCTTCGCGGTCTGCCAGGAGTTCATCAATTGAATCGGCAAGGTGGTCGGTGGCGGCAGCCGATTCCGAAGTTGCGCCGGTACGTTCGTCGGCCTCGAATTCCGACTCGACGATGCCGAGCAGGTCGTTCGTGCGGTCGAGCCAGGCGCGGGCACTTCGGGCCGAAGGACCGCTCAGTTGGTCGGTCTGCTCGATGAACTTCACGCCCTCCAGCGCGGCGGCGGTGGCGGCGGGCGTATTGAGGTCATTGCACATCGCTTCGAGGGTGCGGTCGTAAATCTCAGCGAGCGCATCGCCGAGCTCATCGGGCCCGTCGGCGTCCGCATCCAGCGCCTCATCGACCCGCTCCGCCGCGTCCCGGTAGCGTTGCACGTGGCGGGCGGCGGTGTAGAGAGTATCGAGCGTAAAGTTGAACGGCTTGCGGTACTGGCCCTGCATCAGGGCGTAGCGGAGCGCAAGCGGATCGATGCCGCCCTGCTCCCGGATGGAGGCAGGCACGTGTTCATCATCGGGATCCGGCGAAATGAGGTCGCGGACAGTGTAGAAATTGCCTTTCGACTTCGACATCTTCTCGCCCTCCACCTGCAGGAAGCGCGTGTGCACCCAGTAGTTGACGACTCGGTGTCCGGCGAGGGTCTGGTTCTGGGCGATCTCGCACTCGTGGTGGGGAAAGATGAGATCCTCGCCGCCGGTATGAAGATCGAAGCGGTCGCCGAGGTATCGCATTCCCATCACCGAGCACTCGATGTGCCATCCCGGATACCCCCAGCCCCAGGGGCTGTGCCAGTGCATGAGGTGGTCGGGATCATGCTTCCAGAGCGCAAAGTCGCGCGGATCGCGCTTGTCCGGGTCTTGGACCGTATCGCGCTCGGTGGCCTCTAGTTGCTGGGCTTCCGTGTTGCCGCTTAGGCGGCCGTAGCCGTCGAAGCTCTCGACGGAGAAGTAGACGCCCTGCTCGGTGGTGTAGGCGTGGCCCTTCTCCACGAGTTCGATCACTGCATGGAGCTGGTCGGTGACGTGTTCGGTGGCGCGGGGGCGCACCTCCGGCTCGCGCAGGTTGAGGGCGCGCCAGTCCTCCAGAAACGCCTCGGTGTAGTGGCGGGCGAGGTCGTAGATGTTGGCGAAGCGTTCCCCCTCCCGCTCCAGCGCCTGCTGCATCTT
>CAZBIB010000073.1:0-6466 GCA_964491575.1 uncultured Salinivenus sp.
CGTCCTCGAAGCGACGAACGAGGTTCATGAACCGCTCCACGTTGGCGTCGTCGAGAGGAGCGTCCACCTCGTCGAGCACGCAGAAGGGGCTGGGCTTCACGAGGTAGATGGCGAAGAGGAGCGCCGTGGCTGTGAGGGCCTTCTCGCCGCTGGAGAGCTGATCGAGGGTGACGGGTCGCTTGCCGCGCGGCTTGGCGATGATTTCGATGGCCGAGTCGATGGGATCGTCCGGGTCTTCGAGTTGAAGCTCTGCCGAGGCGCCCTCGCCAAAGAGCTCGGTGAAGATGTCACCGAAGCTCCCCTTGATCTCGTCAAAGGTCTCTATGAACTGCCGGGAGGCCTTCGCATTGATCTCCTGGATGGTGTCGAGGAGCGTGTCCTCAGCCTCTTCCAGGTCGTCCTTCTGCTCCTGGAGAAAGTCGAGCCGCTCTTTCTCCTCCTCGTACTCGTCGAGCGCGAGGGGGTTGACGTCGCCGAGCGCGTTGATGGTGCCCCGCAGGCTCTTTACCTCGGACTGCGCCTCGGCCTCGTCGAAATCGTCGGGCACGGAGACGGGATTCTCTGCGAGGTCCCGGTCGAAGTCCGCTGCCATGCTGTCGAGGAGGTCTTCAGTGCGGGTCTCCACCTCTGCAAGCGCGACGGAGGCCTCGTTCTTTTGTTCGACGGCGTCCTCGCGGTCCCGTCGGATCGTGCGGAGGCGACCCTCCACCTCGTCGATCTCGGATTTCGTCTCCTGCAGGACTGCCTCCGCCTCCTCCACGGATCGGTCACGCGTCTCGCGCTCGTCACGGAGCGTCTCGATCTGCTCGTCGAGTTCGGTCTGTTTGTCGAGGGCCTCTTCGATACCCGATTCGAGCTTCTCGAGTTTGGCCGTCCGCTCCCCGGTCCGGCGATCAATCTCGTCAATCTGCTCGCGGGCGCGGTCGAGGTCCTGCTCCAGGTTGTCGACGCGGTTGCGCGCCTCCACGGCCGCCACCTGCGCGTCGCTGAAGGCATCGACCGCCTCCCGCTCCCGCTCCTCGGCCGCCGCGAGGGCCTCCTCCGCCTCGGCTCGCTGCTCGCGGAGTTCCGCCATTTTCTCCTTGGCCGCCTGGGCCTCTTGCCGGAGTGTGTCGACCCGCTTCTCGTGGTCGGCGAGCTCGTCCTCGATCTCAGTGAGGCGCTCCTGCAGTTCCGTCCGTCGCTCATCGAGCGACTCGCGCTCGTAGCGGAGCCGCTCCAGTTGTTGCTCGGCGTCGGTCCGGTCCGACTCCGCCTCGTCTACTGCTGTCTCGTAGGACGCGAGGTCGATCTTTTCAAGTGCCGACCGCGCCTCCGTCACGGCGTCCTCCTGCTTCTCGCAGGCCGCCCGCAATTCGGCCCGCTGCTCGCGCGCCCGCTCCAGCTGCTCACGGCGCCCCAGGCGACTGGCAGCAGGAGACACGTCGCTCTGCCGGCTCCCACCCCGGAGCACCCCTCTGGCATCGACCCACTCGCCGGTGCGAGCGAAGATGCGAAGGGATTCTGTTTGCTGCCGGGTCGATTCTGCAAGATCTTCGGCCTCGTCGAGCGTGTCGACGAGGAAGCAGTTGCACAGCAGCACGTCGGCCAGCGAATCGTAGTCGGAATCTGCCGTGCGGACGACCTCGCGGAGGGACATGGCCCCGTCGGGTGCCTGGAGGCGCTGAATGTCCTCGGGGAGACGATCGAGTACAATGAAGGAGGTTTGGCCCTGTTCGGCGTCGCGCAGGCGGGCGATGGCGGCCTGTGCCTCTCGGTCGGTCGGCACCACGACGCACGATGCGAGATCGCCCAGGGCGGCGTCGAGCGCCACGCGCACGTCGTCGTCACAGCCCAGTACGTCGGCCACGGTGCGGAGGTCGTCGAAGGGCCCGTCCGTGGCCAAAAACTGCACGGCGTCCGAGAACTCGTCGTAGCTCGCTACGAGTCCCTCCAGGAGCTCCACCTCTGCATCCGCCGCATCGCGCCGGCGCTCCAGTTCCCGCAGTTCCTCTTGTGCGGCGTTCAACGCCTCCTCGCGTTCGACCCGTTCGGCCTTCGCCTCTTCCAGAGCCGACCGAGCCTCGTCGAGCGTCTCCGCGGCAGCCTCCCGGTCGGCCTCCGCCTCGTCAATGCGATCGTCGAGCGTGCGGGCCTCGTCCGCCAGGTCACCGAGCTGATTCTGGGCGCGGGTCCTCTCCTCCTCCAGAAGCTCCTGCCGGTTCGTGAGCCGGTCGAGCGTGCGGACGCGCTCGGCGTGGTCGTCCTCGGCCGCCTCGGCATCTTCGCGGAGCCGGCGGACCTCCTCGCGCAGCTCGTTCGCGGCCGCCTTCGCTTCGTCGCGCTCCTCGCGTGCGTCTTCAAGCGCAGCCTCGGCCTCGTCGAGCGCGGGGCGCGCCTGTTCCAGGGAACTCTCCAGGCGCTGCACCTCGTCGGTTAAGGCCTTTCGCCGCTCGCGAGCCTCCTGTTGAGCGTCCTGCACCTCGTCGCGGTCATTCCGAGCGCGGGTCAGGCGCTCGCGCTGCAGCCGCTGCTCCGCCTCCAGCTCCCGCACCCGAGCCCGATGCTCCTGCAGGGCCTCGCGGCGCTCCTGAAGGGTGGTCTCCTGGACCTCGAACGTCTCGCGCAGCTCTTCCAACCGACGCTCCGCCGCCCGCTCGTCCTCGGCCAGGGATTCGGCCCGTTCCTGATGCTTTTCTTCCTGGGTATTCAGCTCGTCCTGCCGCTCTTCGAGCCGATTGTACTCCACCTGCGCGAGCAGCAGCTCCAGGCGGCGCAGCTTCTCCTCCGCCTCCCGATACCGCTGGGCCTTCTCGGCCTGCCGCTCCAGGCGTTCCACCTGCGTGCTTACCTCGTCGGTCAGGTCGCGGATGCGTTCCAGGTCGGACTGTGTATTGTCGAGCTTGCGGAGGGCCTGGCGCCGGCGCATCTTGTAGCGCGTAATGCCAGCCGCCTCCTCAAACATGCGGCGGCGGTCCTCGGTGGAGCCGGACACAAGCTCGTCGACCATCTTCAGCTCGATCACCGAGTAGGCATCCGCCGCCATCCCTGTGTCCATGAACAGATCGGTGATGTCCTTGAGGCGGCACGTCGTCCCGTTCATGAGGTACTCGGAGGTGCCGTCGCGAAACAGCCGCCGCCCGATGCGCACCTCGGAGTACTCCGTGGGCAGCATCCCGTCGGTGTTTTCGATAGTGAGCTCTACTTCGGCCATCCCGAGCGGACGCCGGTCGGCCGTGCCGTTGAAGATGAGGTTCTCCATCTTCTCGGATCGGAGCACCGTGGGCCGCTGCTCGCCGATGACCCACCGAATGGCGTCGACGATGTTCGACTTGCCGCATCCGTTGGGGCCGACGATGGTTGTCACGCCGGGATCGAAGGTGAGCGTGGTGGAATCGGCAAAGCTCTTGAAGCCCTGCAGTTCGAGTTTGCTGAGGTACATATGGGACGCATCGTCAAGAGCAGAAGTACGACGCCGCCAGGTAGATCGTGGGGATTCGTATTGCGCGTTGCGTATGTCGCACTTCGAGCGAAGAGTATACGCGATACGAACTACGCAATACGCCCCTCCCTGGCAGGGCGCGTCCCCCGGCACCGGGAGCAGTTTCGGGGGGAGATTGGTTCAACTAAAGAGGTGAACTGCCGTTTTGCAAATGAGACGGAATACCCACAAATCCCGGCTTACGTCCTTCTGAGACGGAATGGACGTTCCAGACGTTTTGAGATTCCGTTATTGACCCGCCCAAACCCGTCGCCAAAGAATCGTGCCAAGCTCAGGATTGCCCCTCTCTCCAGACCAGATCCAGCCTCAGCGTGGTCTCCCCATCCTCAAGCTGGACGACCGTCGGCAGGGTGCGACCGCGGTGTTTATCGGCAAGTCGCTCGGGATCGAGAATCACCTGACCGATGACCTCTTCTCCAGTCAGATCCGCATCCAGGAGCCTCACGACGTACGGCCTTGATGCCTCGACGGAAAACTCGCCGCCCAGCGCCACCGGGAGATCCCTTGGACGCACGTCGCTGACGACCTCGCTGGTATGCAGACGCTCCCCGTCCGGTTCGTAGGCCTCGTAGTAGAGATCCGGTCCCGAGAACAGATCCCACCGCTCGCCTTTCCTCTCGGACGCGAACGGCACAGTGTGGACCTCTACCTCCTTCACGACAGCGTGCATGGGGGGACGTGCATCCATGATCGGGATAGCTCGGGTCGCTTGTTTTTCCCGGAGCCGTACTGATTCGAGCCGGTCGTGTCCCCCACTCGGAGGGCAATGGACAAGGACACACCTGCTCTTCACAAATTCTATTCAGACGAGCCTCTGGGAGAAGCGACGACAATGTCGGAACGCTTCGCGGGCGCCGTAGTGGGGAGGGGGCAAAACGACTCAGGAGGCCGCTCTACGTTGACCTGTGATGGAACCGATGGAGACGAGTGACAACCCGGAATCGTGGTGGGGCACGGTGGCCCTCGACGAAGGAGCCGGCGGACGATGGGAGGTCGGCCCGTCGACGCTCTGGCTGTACCGATCGGCCAATGAGTGGCGTCTCTTCTACCGGCCTCCCTCCGATCCCGCGACCGTAGATCCGATGCTGAACCGAAGCCAGGTGACCGCCCCCCTCCCCGATGAGGACCTGAGCGCGCTGTTCGAGGCCGAGGACGACACCATTCAGATCAGTCGGTACAGCTTTCGGCGGACGGAGGCGCGCATTTCCCTCCAGCCCGCCCTCGCCGACCGGCCCGTCGTTTCACGACCGGAACACCCCCTCTACGTGCCGCCGGGCGAGTCGGTGACGCTCTACCTGAGCACCGCCCTCTGGATTCGGGTGGAGCTCGCCGAGTCGGAGCGCCGGCTCCAGGACGTGCCGTCGTTCCGCATGTCCGACACGTGGTTCGGCACGACCACCGTCGATGGCGAGCTCTGCTACGCGACTCGCACCGCCGGCCGATTCCGGCTCGACACCCTGCCCCGTCGCTACCACCGGGCCGTGACTCCGCTCCGGATCAAGAACACCGCGACCGATGCCCTGGCCCTCGAACGCGTCCAGTTGCCCGTCCAGCACCTCGCCCTCTACACCACCCCCACCGACCAGCTCTGGACCCAGGCCGTGACGATGACCCGAACCGAGGGCCGCGAGGGGGCCGGCGTCCAAATCCGGGGCGGCCCTCCCTCCGACGCCAAAGAGGCCGAACTCATCCAGGCGCCCCGCGAAACGAGCAAAAAGGGCCTCGTTATGAGCACCTTCAGCGCCGTGGGGACGCTCTTTGGCTCCTAAACGTGCTCGCTGACCCCTCATCAACCACACCGTCTCATGGAGCAGTGGTGGACCGTTGCCGCCGACTACCTGACTAGCCCGCAGGCCGCGAATCTCCTCCAGGCCGCCGTAAAGATCATCCTGGGGCTCGTGCTCGGCCGCCTGGCTGGAAACAGTCTCGCTCGTATGTTCGGGCACGCGGACGCCCAGCGGGCCATGATCATCCGGCGCGCCTGCTTCTACGGCATCGTCGGCCTGTTTACGGCCTCGGCGCTGGTGGGACTCGGGTTCGACCTTGGCGTGCTCCTCGGGGCGGCCGGCATCCTAACAGTCGCGATCGGCTTCGCCTCGCAAACGTCGGCCTCCAACGTCATCAGCGGCCTCTTCCTCCTCGGCGAGCGCCCCTTTGCCGTGGGCGACGTGATCCGCGTCAACGGCACCACGGGAGAGGTACTCTCGGTCGACCTGCTCTCGGTGAAGCTCCGCACCTTCGACAACCTGTTCGTGCGGATTCCGAACGAGACGATGATTAAGTCGGAGGTGACCAATCTGCGGCGGTTTCCCATCCGCCGGGTGGACCTGCAGGTGGGCGTGGCCTACAAAGAAGATCTGCGGGAGGTGCGCGAGGTGTTGAAGGAGGTGGCCAACCGCAATCCTCTGTGCCTGGAGGAGCCCGCTCCCCTGATCATTTTTCAGGGCTACGGGGATTCTTCCATTAACCATCAGTTCTCTGTGTGGACCAAGACCGACAACTATCTCGACCTCCGCAACAGCATTCCCGTCGAAATCAAAGAAGCCTTCGACGAGCGCGACATCGAAATTCCCTTCCCCCACCGCACACTCTACACCGGAGCTGAGACGGATCCCTTCCCGGTCCGAAGCGCAGAGGAAGAGACATGATCCTGTGATTAGCTGGTTGACGTCGAGGGCAGGGACAGATAGGTTCAGTTCTCCTCTTCGAATTTCCCACTCCCCCATGGGAATCTCGGGCCGAGCCCTTCCGGATGGAAGTCGGCGCCGAGTTGGGCGCCACCGTCGACCGCCAGATTGCCCCGAACGTGCGCTACGAGTCGTCCGCCAATGTTTTCCTTTCGGTGGACCAGATCGAGGAGCCGCCGGATGCGCGCTGGGAAAACTACATCACGATGCGGGTCAACAGCTGGCTCACGACGAACCTGGAGTTTGTCGCCCTCTTCGACCAGAACATCAGCGATGCCATTCAGCTGAAGGAGGTGCT
>CAZBIB010000073.1:6566-10981 GCA_964491575.1 uncultured Salinivenus sp.
TTACCGGAATTCCATCCAGAATAGGATGGTGACGACGAGGATCGTGAGGCTAATCAGGAGATTGGTGGCCGTGATCCATCCGTCGCTCATCCGATCGAGCTTGTAGAGGCACAGGTCGTAGGCCCGGTCGTAGGTCCGCTTGATGCTCGAGAGGACGAGCTCGGCGTTCTCGGCGCCCCCCGTCTCCATCGTGTCGGTCTTGGCGAAGACGAACGACAGCTGCTCCACGTCCCGCTCGAACGCCCGAACCGACGTGCGCACCTCGTGGAGACGGCCCAGGAGATTCTGGAGCTGGCGGCGGCCCGTTCGGTCGTAGAAGGCCGGCTCCAGGTCGTAGACCTCTTCGAGAAGGTCGTCGAGGTGCTCGTCGAGCGTGCTCCCATCCTCCATCAGCGCAGCGAGCCACTCCCAGTACTCCTCCTCCGAGAGCTCGTAGACCTCCGCCTGCTCGGCCTCGTCCTCGGTCGGTTTCACAGAGGGCAGTCCGTCGCTGGTCTGTCGGCGGGGCAGTACGTCTTCGAGGGCGTCGCCGCGTTCGTAGACGGCTGGATCGGCTGGGTCGGAAGCGGACATGGAATGAAGAGCGAACGGTGACAAAGTGTGTACTGGCAGGGCACGTATTGCGGAGTGCGTATTGCGTATTTTTTGGCGTCCGGAATCGATCATGATACCCGAAACGCAAAACGCATAACGCCCAACGCAACACCTATCAGATCCATTCGCGGCGGCGGAAGTAGAGGAGCAACGCGCCGGCCAGGGCAATCATCACTCCCCACACGGCGGGATAGGCCCAGGTCCACCCCAGCTCGGGCATGTACTCGAAGTTCATCCCGTAGATGCCGGCGATGAACGTCAGCGGAATAAAGATCGTCCCGATGATCGTCAGCACCTTCATAATTTCGTTCATGCGGTTGCTGATGGAGGTCATGTGCAGGTCATGCAGCCCGCTCGCCGTGTCGCGGAGGGCCTCCACGAGGTCGAGCACCTGCACCACGTGGTCGTAGGTGTCGCGCACGTACGGCTGGTTGTTCTCCGCCCAGAGTGGAGAGTCGAGACGCTCGAGCTGATGGAGCAGCTCCCGCATCGGCCAGGTCATCCGACGCACAAACGTCAAGTCGCGGCGCAGGTCGTGGATTTCGTCCTCAACGTCCTCCGGGGCCTCGCCCATAATCTGATCTTCGAGGTCCTCCGTCCGGGTCCCCAGCTCCTCCAAAACAACGAAATAGTGATCGACGATCACGTCCAAAATCGCATACGCCAGATAGTCCGGCCCTCGACTCCGGATGTGGCCCCGGCCGTTGCGGATGCGCTTGCGGACCGGGTCGAACACGTCGCCGGGGTCCTCCTGAAACGTAACGAGGTTCCGCTCCCCCACCAGCAGGCTCACCTGCTCGGCCCGGAGCTCGCCGTCTCGGTGATCGTCAAAATACAACATCTTCGCGACGAGATAGAGGGAGCCATCCTGGGAATCCAGCTTTGGACGCTGGCCCGTGTGGACGATGTCCTCCTGAATGAGCGGATGCACGCCGAAATGGTCCCCGATCATCTGGATCACCGACTCGTCGTGAACCCCGCTCACATTGATCCATGTGACCGGCTCCGTATCCCGATACTTGAGCACCTCGTCGACGCTCTCCTGAACGGTCTCGACGAGGTGATCCGGCCCGTACTCCAGAACCCGAAACTCGATCGGTTCTGTGCGCTCCTCCCCCACGAACACGACCGAGCCGGGCGGAAGGCCGACTCGTTGTTCAGGGTTGATCGGAACGAGGTTGCTCTCGACGTCGGACATTTGCAGGCGGGAGATGCCGGGATTGGTCACGGGCGAGGTCAACGACGCGACTCAACTGAGGATTCGCCCTCTCCCGCTTTCGTTGCTCTCGCGGGATGATCGACGTGCAGCGGAGCAGTCCCTTATCGAGCAATCGGGATTCCCGTTCACGGCCGGTCACGATTACTCGCTCAGTTTTTGCCCCACCCAAGACGGCTCAATGGACGATCGTCGCTGAAATTGTCATCTGCCAGTGGAGGAGGTCCACCAAGCTTGGAGTGTCCCGATGAGCAACGTCAGTGCCGTCAGGGGAAGCACGAAAGCCCACATGGCCGTGCTGAACGTAGACAGCGCATCGTGCTGGGTGGTAGCCAGCAGCAGGTACACCGTGTAGGCGCCGTAGTACCCCAAAAAGAGCCCCCCCTCCCACCGGGCAACCACCTGGCCGGTAAAGAAGATGGGCAAGCAGGCCACGGCCGTCGCAATCATCACCGGAAGGTCAAACCACAGGACCGATTCGGAGACGGGCACCCCACCGGGCGCAACCACCGCTGAAAGCCCGAGCACGGCGAGGAGATTAAACAGATTGCTGCCCACGACATTTCCGACGGCGATCTCGCGCTTGCCCCGAATCCCGGCCAGCACCGAGGTCGCAAGCTCGGGGAGGGACGTACCGCCCGCCACAATGGTGAGGCCAATCACCAACTCGCTCACGCCGAGGCGCTGGGCGATGTCGATCGCCCCCGCCACAATCCAGCGTGCCCCGAGCACGAGCAACGCAAGGCCACCAACCACCAATCCCACGTTGACGATCCACTGCTCGGTTGTCGAGGGAGTTCCAAAATACGTTGTATCGGCCTGCTCTTCCCTCATGGTTCCGGCTTTTCCCTCGGAATCAGTTTGAGAGTAGAGGATTAGCGCAGTGGTGTAGGCGATGATTCCACCAACCAGCACGATTCCGTCGATTCGGCTGATGGTCCCGTCCATTGCGAGCAGCAGTGTCCCCACCGCTGCCCCGATGCCCAACGGAACGTCCAAACGTACCAGCTGTGCGGACACCGCAATGGGAGCGATCAGGGCCGTGACGCCAAGCGTAAAGAGGACATTAAAGATGTTGCTGCCCACCACGTTGCCCAGGGCCAACTCCGTCTGCCCCGATAAACTCGACCCGACACTGACGGCCAGCTCCGGCGCACTCGTTCCGAGTGCCACGACCGTAAGCCCGACGACCAGTGGCGAGATCCCTACCCCTGTGGCGATTTGGGATGCCCCCCGCACGAGGGCCTCCGCACCGGCTACGAGAAGAAGGATTCCTGCACTGAGGAGAAGGATGGTCATCACACAGAAACGATACGAGAAGTCTCAATAACGGTGTCTGCGTCGATCGTGCGAGGAGCTGGCAGAGAAATATCCACGCGGTGTGCGTCCGTTTCACCGACTCTGAGAATTTTAAGATGTGACCACCCTGGACTTCCGTTATTGACAACGTCCGGAATAGGCCCTTGATTGGAAGATGTTGCCCTCCATCGACGGCCTTCTGTTTTTGATTCGGAACCGTGCCGGACCGAACGGAGGCTCTCCCTTCCGTCACGCACCTCCCTCCCATGCCCGACGACGCAACCCCGAACGGCCCCGAACTTGAGCTCTCCCTGCGGGAACTGCGCGATCACTTGCAGGCCTTCCAGGACGACTATCTCGAAGACAAGAGCGACGAGACGGTGGGTACCTACCGCCGCTCCCTCAACTCCTTCGAGAAGTGGTTCGTCCAGCAGAACAATTTCCGGTTTACGGAAGACGATGTGCGCGACTACAAGCGCTACCTGATGGAGGAACGGGAGCTCAGCCAGGTCTCCGTCTCCACTTACCTCACGGCCCTCCGCCGCTTCTGCCAGTACCTCACCGACATTGGCAAGCTGAGCGAAAACCCGGCCACGGCCGTGAAGGGCAACCGGCGGCCCGAGACGCACTCGCGGTCGGTGCTCACAGAATCCGACATCGAGAAACTGGAGGGCGTCGTTGACAATGCGACCCCGATCGACAAGCGCGACCGCGCCATCATCTCGCTCATGCTCTACGCGGGCCTGAGCGAGATCGAGATCGTGCGGGCCAACGTGGAGGACCTGGAGCACACCCTCATGGGCCCCGTCCTCCGCGTGCAGGGCAAGGGACGCGAGGTCAAAGATCAGGAGGCCCCCCTCGATCCGCCCGTCCTCGAGGTCGTGGAAGCGTACCTGGACACCCGCGACGACGTGCATCCCGAGGATCCGATGTTCGTCTCTCACGGCCACCGCTCGGACGGCGAGCGGCTCAAGACGCGCTCGGTACGGAGTCGCATCAACGGCTACCTCAAGGAGGCCGAGATCAAGCGCAAGGGTGTGACGCCCCACAGCCTCACCCACACGGCGGCCCTCCTTTGGCTCAACGACGGCATGCCCCTCGAAGAGGTGAAGGAGCGGATGCGCCACGGCACCCTCGACACGACCATGATCTACTATAAGAAGCAGGGCCTGCTCAAGCGCGACCCGGAGGAGATTGAAGAGTTGATGTCCTGATCCCGAATCCGGCTGGAGGACTCAGAAGTGGTATGCCAGAGCGGTCGGCTCACTGACCAGCAGGATCAGGCGGAGCATTCGTTTCCCGGTCC
>CAZBIB010000073.1:11081-13116 GCA_964491575.1 uncultured Salinivenus sp.
CGCCTCCAGGTCGGCCCGGACGGTAAACTGGTGCACTCCTCCGAGCTCCGACCACGAATTATAGGCATAGTCGACGGCGATCCCGCCGACCGCGAGCCCGAACCCGCCCGTCAGTCCTCCCAGGTCGAACCGATCGGCGAAGGCAAGGTCGCGGCTGCGGCGGTGGTTGTAGCCCAGACGCAGGCGCAGGGCCTCCCCCAGCCGCAACTCGCCGCCAAACGTTAGGTGTCCCAGCACGTGGTCGAGCGTGGACCCACCCTCCACGCCGGTCCCAATCTCGTTCAGATCATACGCCGTGAGGGACAACAGCAGCGGCAGGTGGGCCAAGCGTTTCGACACCCCGAGCTGCAAATCGAGAGGCAGCGTCGGTTTCTTGTTCGCGAACTCATCGAGTGGAACTCCGAGGTGGCGGAGGGACGCGCCCAGTGTGAGTTGGTGAGCAGGCACGCGGTACAGCACCCCGAGGTCCGTGGCCACCGCCGTGGCCTGTGCGCTCTCGAGTTGGGCGTGGAGCAGATGCACGTTGGCGCCGTACCGAACGCGCGGCCCCAGCGCACGCGCGGCCCCCAGGGTGAGGGCTACATCCCCAGCGGAGAAGGTGCCAGTCCGCTCCCCCTGCTCATTTCGTCGCTGGATGGCTCCTCCCCAGTGCACGAAGCGGAGCCCTCCGCTGACCGTCGTCCCCCATCCCTGCACGGTCTGGCTGTAGGCGAGCGTCCCCGCGTCGATCCCCGCCAGGTGGTTGAGGTAGGAGAGCGATGGGATTCGGCTCGTGGCCGGGCCGGGAATGGCCGGATTGTAGAACATCGCGTTCACGTCGCCGTCGGCCACCGCCGTGTAGGCCCCGCCGAGCGCGGCTGTGCGGGCCGAGGCGTCGAACCGAAGAAGAGGAAAGCTGGAAAGCGAAGCGCCTGGCTGGGCCATCGCGGGAGACGCGACCAGACCGCACAGCAGGAGGGCCCAAACGGTGAGGCGGAGACGCATTGATCGGACGACGAGAACAACAGAGCGTACCAGGTGCGCCCAATGGCCCGGCGCGATGGGGGTTCCGTTTTTTCAGTCGCACGTAAGCGGGAACGCAACCCAGCGCCTTACGTGCCATCCGTGTTGTATCAGTCCGCTGTCCCCCCTTCTGGACAGCGCGCACACAGCGGCCGCCCCCGCTGGGGGCACGAGTTTCGTCGTTGCTATTATCAGGCACGCGCCTTTTCGCACACATGTTTGAATGGATCAAGAACCTGTTCGGCGACCCGAACCAGCGCGAGCTCAACAAGCTCTGGCCCATCGTCGAGGAGATTAACGAGCACTACGAGGAGTTCCAGGACCTGACCGACGAGGAGCTCCGCGCCAAGACGGACGCGTTCCGAACTGAAATTCAAGAGTCTGTCGCCGACATCGAGGTGCGGCAGGACGAGATCCGCGAAAAGCTGCGCCGGGCGCCGGGGCCGGAGGCACCGGTGGGTGGAGACGGCCAGGTGGCCGAACTGGAGGGGGAAGAGCTCTCGCTCGACGAGCGCGACGCTCTTTACGACGAGTTCGACGACCTCGAAGAGGAGTGGCAGGACACTGTTGAGGACAAGCTGTGGGAACTGCTCCCTGAAGCCTTCGCCGTCATCAAGGAAACGTGCCGTCGCATGCTCGGCGAAACGTGGATGGCCGGCGGCTCGAAGATCGAGTGGGACATGGTGCCCTACGACGTGCAGCTCCTCGGTGCCATCGTCCTCCACCAGGGCCGAATCGCCGAGATGAAGACCGGGGAGGGCAAGACGCTCGCCGCCGTGATGCCGCTCTACCTCAACGCCCTTGCGGGCCGGGGCTGTCACCTCGTCACCGTCAACCCCTATCTGGCGAAGCGGGACACGGAGTGGATGGGCCCGATCTACGAATTTCATGGGCTCACCGTCGACTGCATCAACCGGTACGACCCGCACACCCAAGGGCGCAAAGAGGCCTACGAGGCCGACATCACGTACGGGACGAACAACGAGTTCGGCTTCGACTACCTGCGCGACAACTCGTTCGTCGTGCGTCCCGA
>CAZBIB010000074.1:0-13082 GCA_964491575.1 uncultured Salinivenus sp.
GGCCCCGGCGCGGCTCATGTTCTGCAGCGACGACAAGCATCCGGACTCCCTCGTCGACGGGCACATCGATTCGCTGGTGCGCCGGGCCAGTGAACGAGGCTATGACCGGTACGACGTGCTCCGGGCCGCCTGCGTGCATCCGGTGGAGCACTACGGGCTGGACGTGGGTCTCCTCCGGAAGGGCGATCCTGCAGACTTCATTGTTGTGGACGACCTGGAGTCCTTGACCGTGCAGCGGACGTTCGTGGACGGAGTGCTCGTTGCTGAAGACGGAGAGACGCTCATCGAGCGCGTGCCGTCCGACGTGGTCAATCGCTTCGACGCGGGATCGGTGGGGCCGGAGGCGTTTCAGGTGGCAAGGGAGGGGCCGCGCGTCCGAACGATCACCGCCGTCGACAACCAGCTCGTGACGGAGGAGGAGATCGTGGAGACGCCAATCGAGGATGGTTTGGCCGTAGCCGATCCGGACCGCGACCTGCTCAAGCTCGCGGTGGTGAATCGGTACACGGAGTCGAGCGATCCGGCCGTTGCCTTCGTTCAGGGCTTCGGACTCGACCGTGGCGCCCTCGCCTCCAGCGTCGCGCACGACTCGCACAATGTGGTGGCTGTGGGGACGAGCGACGCGGCCCTGTCCCGGGCGGTGAACGCGGTGGTGCGGCAGGAGGGAGGCATCAGTGCGGTGGCGGAGGGGAGGCACGTGCTGCCGCTCCCCATCGCCGGCCTCATGAGCGACGAGCCGCACGACGTGGTGGCCCGCCGGTACATGCGCCTGAGCAACTACGTGCAGGAGGAGCTCGGGAGTCCGATGGAGGCGCCGTTTATGACGCTCTCGTTCATGGCCCTGCTCGTCATCCCGCAACTCAAACTCAGCAACCAGGGCCTGTTCGACGGCGACGCGTTCGAGTTTGTCGATCTGTTTGTGGGGTCGTCGGCCAGGGAAGGGGAGCGAGAGACGGCGTGATCACAAAAACGGTCCTCTCATCAACCAACTGCAAAGTGTAATGCCCGATACTGATGCCATCGTCGTGGGCGCTGGACCGAATGGCTTGGCCGCGGCCGTCGTGCTGGCCCGGGCAGGGTGGTCCGTGCACGTGATCGAGCAGGCGGATACGGTGGGGGGCGCGGCCCGGTCGGCCGAGGTGACGCGTCCCGGATTTGTCCACGATCTCGGCTCGTCCATCCATCCGTTGGCCGCCGCGTCGCCCCTCTTTCGGCAATTGCCTCTCGACGAGTACGGCCTGTCGTGGGTGCAGCCGGACCTGCCCCTCGCACATCCGCTGGAGGGGGGACGGGCAGCGGTCTTGCACCGATCCCTGACGACGACCGCGCGGAACCTTGGGCGCGACGAGGCCGCGTATCGGTGGCTGACGGCTCCTCTTGTGAAGCGATGGACCACGCTGCTCGACGAAGTCCTCCAACCGGTGCTGCACGTGCCGCGGGCGCCCCTGCTCCTGGCGCAGTTCGGCCTGCGGGCGATCGGGCCGACGACGCTGCTCGGACGCGGGCTCTTTGGCACCGAGGAGGCGCGCGCCCTTCTGGCGGGGCTGGCGGCTCACTCGAACCTGCCGCTGTCGGCGTTTGGATCGGCGGCCTTCGGGCTCGTCCTCGGCGTGGCGGGGCACGCGGTGGGCTGGCCCTTTCCGAAGGGCGGGGCTGGCACCTTGACGCAGGCCCTGGCCGACTACCTGCGCGACCTGGGCGGCACGATCGAGACGGACTGTCGTGTGCACAACGTTGACGCGCTTCCGGACGCCCGGGCGGTGGTGCTCAACCTCACACCTCGTCAGGTGCTGCGCGTTGCCCGGTCCCGACTGCCCGATCGCTACGAGCGCCGACTGGAGCGATACCGGTACGGACCTGCAGTCTTCAAAGTCGACTATGCCCTGAGCGATCCCATTCCGTGGCAGGCCGCGGCCTGTCGGCGGGCGGGGACGGTTCACGTTGGCGGCACGCTCAACGAAGTTGCGGCCTCCGAGCAGGCGGTGGCCGAGGGACGAGTGCCCGAACGGCCCTTCGTCCTCCTTGCCCAGCACAGCCGCTTCGATTCGACTCGCGCTCCGGACGATCAGCACACCGCCTGGGCCTACTGCCACGTGCCCAACGGGTCGACCGTGGACGCGACTGCACGAATCGAGCGACAGATCGAGCGGTTTGCACCGGGCTTTCGGGACACGATTCTGGAACGCCACGTCATGGGGCCGCAGGCACTGGAGGCGTGGAATCCCAACCTCGTCGGCGGCGACATCAATGGAGGCGCCCTCGATCTAGATCAACTCATCGCGCGGCCGGTTCTCCGCTGGACTCCTTACCGGATCCCGGCCCGCACGGCCCATGGCGCGCAGCTGTATCTCGCGTCGGCCTCGACGCCCCCGGGTGGAGGGGTGCACGGGATGTGTGGATTCCACGCCGCCCAGGCGGTGCTGGCGGACGTGCAGGAAGTGGTCAGGTAGGGACGTCCCACAAGGCATTCATACGCAACTCTGTGCTTTCCATGAGCAGCGCCCCGGACGATCATCGACGAGGCGTTCTCTTTTTCCTCATTCAGGAGTACGATGGCAGATCAGCCCGGGTTCAAACGAAATGTCGGCCTCTTCATGGCCGTGATGATTGGAATTGGGGCCATGATGGGGCCGGGCGTGTTTGCCCTGCCCAGCGAGGTGGCCGGGTCGATTGGCCCCTTGGGCATCGTGGCGTACTTGGCGATGGGCCTCCTCACGCTGTTTACGGCCCTCACCTACAGCGAGCTTGGGGCCGCTATTCCCATCGCCGGCGGCGGGTACTCGTTCGCCAACCGGATACTGCCCTCCCCCGTGGCCTTCCTCACGGGCTGGTTTTTCTGGATCGGCAACACGCTGGCCTGCGCGCTCTACGCGGTCATCTTTGCCCTCACGATTCAGACGTACTTCTGGCCCGGTGCGAGCGTCTTTCTGCTCGTGTTGGGCACGACGGTCGTCTTCACCGCGACCAACGTGCGGGGGCAAGCCGAAGCCCTCCAGGTCATCACGGTGATGAACGTCGTGGAGCTCCTCATCCTGATTGGCGTCGGAGTACTCGGTGCGTTTCAGGTAGAACCGGCCAACCTGGAGCCGTTTGCGCCGATGGGCCTCGGGCCGCTCATCCCCACCATGGGACTCATCTACATCTCGTACGTGGGATTTGACCTCATTACCGTGGCGGCGGAAGAGATCATCGACCCGGCGCGGACGATTCCGCGGGCCATTCTAATTACCCTCGGCATGGGAGTTGCCATCTACGTGCTGATCCTGTGGGTGATGATGGGCGCCGTGTCGTACAAGGAACTGGCCGAGACGAGCACGCCGTTTATCTTCATTGCCGATCATCTGTTTGGGGGATGGGGACGCTGGGCCGGCATTATTGCCACCATCATGGCCAGCCTGTCGGCCTTTAGCGTGACGCTGGGGGCAAGCTCGCGGGTGCTCTTTGCGCTGGGACGGGACGGGCACTTCCCCTCCTTCTTTGCGCGGCTGCATGACACCTATCGGACCCCACACATCTCGCTCTACATTTGTGCCGGGCTGGTGGTGGTGCTCAGCGGCCTGGGCGTGGTGCGCTTCCTCGCGTCGGTCAGCAGCTTCGGCTACCTCGTGGCCATCGGGATCGTGAACGTCGCGGCCATCGGCCTGCGGCGTCGCATGCCCAATCTGCGCCGGCCCTTCGAGGTGGCGCTGTACCCGGCCGTCCCCATTCTGGGCACCATCGCGTGCTGGTTTTTTGTGCCCACCCTGGAGCCGCGAAGTCTGCTGCTGGGGGGCGGCTTGACCCTCATCGGATGTGTGCTCTACCTTTTTCAGCCGGAAAACCGGGAGGAGCTGCGCAAGATTCCGGCGCTCCTCCACTCCGTCAAACTTCAAATCCAAGCCTACTTGAGGCCTCACATGAACGTACTCATCGTCGGGGGCGGAACGCAGGGCGCCAACATTGCTGACCGCCTCCTCAAACAGGACGAATTTCGAATGGTCTTCCGCTCTTCGGAGTATCAGATCACCTTCATCGAGAAGGACGAGGATCGCTGCGAGGAGCTGGGGCAGCGCTACAACGTGCCCATCTTTCGGGGCGACGGCACCAAGCAGGAGCTCCTGGAGCAGGTGGAGCCCCACAAGATGGACGTGGCCATCGCCGCAACCGACAGCGACGAGCAAAATGCCATCGCGGCGCTGCAAGCCAAGCGACTGGGCATTGAGCGAGTGATTGCCATTGCGCAGGATCCGGACTACGTTTCGCTGCTGGAAGAGAGTGGCATTGTCTGCATCAGCGCGCCCTACGCCACGGCGGCCATGGTGGAAAACTATCTTGAACGGCCCCAGGTGGCAGAGCTCTTTGAAATCGAGAGCGGCGTGGCGAGCCTCATCGACATGGAGGTGCCGGATGACGCCCGAGTGGTCGGCCGGCAGATTCAAGACATCGACATTCCGGCGCAGTGTGTCGTCGCGGCAGTTCTGCGAGACGGGCAGTTCGTCGTGCCGCGAGGCGAGACCGAAATCTGCGCCGGGGACGAAGTGGTCTTCGTCGGCCCCAAAGAGGCGGTTCAGACAGCCCACGACATGTTCTTGGAACGCGCGGTCGAAAATGCGTGAGGTGGTGCCCTGAGAAGCCGTCCGCCAAACAGCTTCTGAGAGGAAACCGACGAAAGCTCGACCAGGCCGTCGGGAGGATTGCGGGTGCTTTCGTTTCTTTTTACCCTGTACTTTTCCTCTACTTCCCAAACCGAGAGCATTGGGTTTACCCTCCGATACGGCCTCTGATCGCTCGTTGCTGCTCCGTGATCTTTTTCCCCATTCATGGTCGAATTTGAACTGCTCCGCAGCCTGGGATTCATGCTGCTGGCGGCCTTGGCCGCCGTGGTGGGAGCACGGGCCGTGCGGGTGCCCAATATCGTAGCCTACATTATCGCCGGTCTTCTGCTCGGGCCGGTGTTCGGACTCCTGGAGGTGAGCCACACGATTGAGCTCATCTCCGAATTCGGCATCATCCTGCTGCTCTTTCTGGTGGGGCTGGAACTGAGCCTCGGCAAAATCAAGGAAGTGGGCACGACCGCGTTCGTAGCGGGAGGCGTGCAGATGGGCGGCACGGCGCTGGGCGGGGGGCTGCTCGCCGGGCTCTTCGGGTACGGCGTCGTTGAGTCCGTGGCGGTGGCCGTGGCCGTCATGTTTAGCAGTACGGTCGTGGTGGTGAAACTGCTCGAAAAGCAGGGCGACCTCGACGCCACCTACGGGCAGATCTCGGTCGGGGTGCTGTTGGTGCAGGACCTGGTCGTGGTGATGGTACTCACGTTTGTGTCCGGCCTCGCGGGATCCGGCGAGTTGATTCTGTCCGACGTGGCGTGGGGCCTCGGGCAGGCCTTCGTGGGGATGGCGCTGCTGGGCGCGGCCATCGTGGCGGCGGCCCGCTACGTGCTGCCCGCTGCGATCCAATGGATCTCACGGATGACCGAGGGCCTGTTCATCTGGAGCCTATTCTGGTGCTTCCTCGTGGTGCTGGGGGCGGAGGCGCTCCGTCTCTCGCCCGAGCTGGGGGCGTTTCTCGCCGGCATCGCCCTCGCACAGCTGCCGCAGTGCCACGAGCTACGGCACCGCGTGCACCCGCTGGTGAATTTCTTCATTATCGTCTTTTTCGTGTCGCTGGGTCTGCAGATGGAGCTGGGCGCGGCCCTCGGACGGTGGCCTTTCGCCCTGGTGCTTGCGGCCTTCGTGATGGTCGTCAAGCCGCTTCTCTTCTTCGGGGTGCTGCCCCGGCTGGGCCACGGCGAAGAAACGTCGTTCCGGACGGGCCTCAGCCTCGCACAGATCAGCGAGTTTTCGCTCATCTTCGGCGCCCTGGCCCTCTCCTCGGGCCTGATCGACGAGGCGCTCCTGTCGGTCATTACGCTGGTGGGCCTCGTCACCTTTGCGCTCTCCTCGTTCCTGCTGCTCTACGGCGACCACCTCTACGCCGCCGTCAAGCCGTACCGCCCGCTGGCGTGGGCGGGGGCCGTGCAGGAGGGCCCCACGCCGTCGGAGGACAGCCTGCAGGACCACGTCATCGTCGTGGGCATGAACACGCTCGGCCGCTGCCTCATCGACCGGCTGGGGGCGGCGGGCGAGACCGTCGTGGCCGTGGATACCGATCCGGAAAAACTCGCGTCTCTGGAGATCCGCACGGTCCACGGCAACGCCATCCACGAGGCTGTTCGGGAGGAGATGCACCTGGACACTGCCAAGCTGCTGGTGTCGGCCCTCAGCATTGAGGGCACCAACAACCTGCTGGCCTACCACGCCATGCAGGCCGGGGTACCCTGTAGTCTCCACGCCTTCGACGGCACGAGCGAGAACAGCCTCCGGGACCTGGGGGTGGACCACCTCATCCGGTCGAAGCATGAGGGGGCCCGGCGCCTGCTCCACGAACTGGAATCGCGTGAACTCCTGGCGTAGCCCGGTGATGGTCCGGAGCGGGAGACAACTTGCCCAGGTGCACTCCCCCGAGCTATTCGTCCCGCCGGGAAGGTCTTCTCCACAAGCGATTCTCACGCAATCTCGGTCGGTCCCGTGTCCTTCTATGTCCTCGTCGGCAGTGTCCTGGTCATCGCGGCCATCCTGAGCACGCGGTTTGCGCAGCAGTTCGGGGTGCCGGCCCTGGTGCTCTTTGTGGGCATCGGGATGCTGGCCGGAAGCAGCGGGCCCGGAGGCCTCGTCTTTGACGATTACGCCCTGAGCCTCAACGTGGGGATGCTGGCTCTGGCCGTCATTCTCTTGAGTGGCGGTCTCGACATGGACGCGGATGTCTTTCGTGCGTCCCTTCTTCCGGCGGGTCTGCTCGCCACGGTGGGGGTCGTGGTAAAAATGGGCATCGTCGGCGGGCTGGCGTGGGCCCTTACGCCCCTCGATTTTACCCACGGTCTCCTTCTGGGGGCCGTGCTCGCCCCTACGGACGCGGCGGCCGTGTTCAGCGTACTCAAAGGCTGCGGTCTGCCCCGTCGCCTGCGGGGGCTGCTGGAGACGGAGTCGGGCACAAACGATCCCGTGAGCATCTACCTCACGGTGACGCTCACGAGCGTGATTACGACGGGAGACGTCGACCTGGGAGCCATGGTGGGACGCGTACTGGTCCAGCTGACGGTGGGGGCGGCGCTGGGGTACGTTTTCGGGCGCGGACTCGTGGGGCTCATTAATCGCGTGAAGGTGGACAGCTTTGGGCTGTATCCGGTGCTGGCGCTGGCTGGGGGCCTGTTCGCCTACGCGGCCACCGACCTGATTGGCGGAAACGGGTTCCTGGCGATCTACGTGGTTGGCGTTGTCCTCGGCAACCGGCCGCTCGCGTACCGTCAAAACATCGGGTACTTTATGGACGGGGTGGCCTGGGCCGCTCAGATTTCGATGTTCCTGCTGCTGGGTCTACTCGTCTTTCCCGATCAGCTGCTGCCGCACCTGCCGACGGCCCTCCTCCTCACGGCCGGCGTCATCTTTCTTGCCCGTCCCCTGTCGGTGGTCTTTACGCTGGGTCCCCTGGGGCTCGTGGACGAGGCCTTTCGGTTCAGGGCCCGCGAGCAGCTGCTCCTGTCGTGGGCCGGGCTGAAGGGCGCCGTGCCCATCATTCTGGCCATGTTTCCCCTGCTCAACGAGGTGCCGGCCGGGCCGCTTCTGTTCAACGTCACCTTCGTCTGTGTGGTCACGGGAACGGCCCTCCAGGGGATGACCATTGTGCCCCTTGCCCGTCGCCTGGGCCTGACCGAGTCGGCGCCGCGCAAGGGACCGCTCCGAATGGAGCTGATCGGGTCCGCTCCGCCGGGAAGCGCCGTGCTCGACGTTTACCTCGAGGCCGGAGCCCCGGCAGTCGGGCAGCGGCTGGCCGACCTCGACCTTCCTCCGCGGGTCGTCGTGGCGGCCATCTATCGCGACGACATCCTCCTCGCTGCCCGCGGGCACGCCGTCTTTGAGGCCGGCGATCACGTGTACCTGTTCTCCGAAGACGTGGCGACGCAGCCGCTTCCGTCCGTCTTCTCCTCGGAGCAAAACGAACGAGGTCCGGCCTCACCCCCGAGCCCGTCCGACCCGACGACGCCGTAACCCACTGGCCTCCCTCCCCACAATCGACCCCGGAGCGTTACTATGACTGAGCTTGCCGTTCTTCTCGGACTCGCGGCCGCGGGAATGGGACTGTCCCGCTGGACCCAGCTCCCGGCCATTCCCTTCCTCCTCGTCGGAAGCCTCGGGCTCAGCGCCACGGAGCTCGTGGGCGATCCCCAGTTCGTGGAGGACGTGCTGTTCCTGAGCGTCTCCGTCCTGTTGTTCGTCGTCGGGACGAACCTGAGCTCGGAGCGCGTGGGGCCGTTCAAACCCGCGGCCCTTCGGATCGGACTGATCCAGTTCGCGGGCCTGGCGGCCGCCGGGGGGGGACTGGCCCTGGGCCTGAGCTACGGCCTGACCGACGCCCTGTACCTGGGCCTGGCCCTCGCGGCGAGTTCCACGATCGTGGGCGTGCGGCTCCTGGAAGAGCGTCAGCAGATGTTTGAGCCGTTCGGGCGGACGGTCGTAGGGGTGCTGTTGCTCCAGGACGTTATTGTCGTGCTGCTCCTGCCAGTGCTCATTCGCTTTCCGGACGGGCCCACGGGCATCCTGCGGAGCCTCGGCGGAACGATCCTGCTCCTGGGAGGCGTGGCCGTCGTCATGAAAATCGTCGTTCCGTTTCTGCTGGAGTGGGACCTCGACGCCGAGACGCGGCTCCTGGCCGTGTTGGGGGTGCTGTTCGGCTTTATGGGAGTGGCCGATTGGGTGGAGGTTCCCCGGTTCGCCGCGGCGTTTTTGGCCGGCGTTTCCCTGTCGGGGTTCCCGTTCAGCGGCCTCGTGCACAGCGAAATGCAACCGCTCTACGACTTTTTTGCGGCGATCTTCTTTGCGTCGCTCGGTGTGGCCGCGACCCTTCCCAACTGGTCGCTCGTCGGCCACGCCGCCCTCTTCGGGGGCGCGGTACTGATCCTGACGCCCCTCCTCGTGGCCGTGGTCGGGGAGTGGGCGGGGCTCGTGGCGCGCCCGGCACTGGAGAGCGGGCTCCTCCTCTCGCAAACGAGCGAGCTCTCACTGGTGGTGGGCTTGCAGGCCCTCGTCGTCGGGCAGATCGGGGGCGACGTGTTCGGGGTCATCGTCCTCACCACCGTGCTCACGATGATGGCCACCCCGCTCCTGACGAACGCGTCCGTCGTGAGGGAGCTCGTGCGCTGGCACCCGTCGCGCCGCCCGGACCAGCTGCCCGAAGTGCCGAGCGGCCACGTCTTGCTCCTCGGCGGGGGAAAAAGCGCTCAGCTCCTTCTCCGCCTCCTGCGCGAGTCCGACTACAAAGCCGTCGTCGTCGACCAGGACCCGGCGGTCGTCGATCGGCTTCGGGACAAGGGGGTGACCTGCGTGCGGGGCGACGGGGGCGATCTCTCGGTGCTCCTGGAGGCCGGAGCGGCACAGGCCCGCATTATCGTGTCTACCCTCCGCGATCCGTCGGCGCTCGAATCTCTGCTCCATTACGTGAGCGACACGGTGCCCGTCCTCGTCCGCGTGTTCGAGGATTATGAAGCAGAGTGGGTTGAGGCGCAGGGCGGAACGCCCGTCCGGTTTGCGGACGCCGCCACCGACGCTTTTATGGCCTGGTTCGAGCAGCACGGGGCCGACACCCCGGCTGCCGCGGAGCGCTCCTGATTGGCAGCGTGATCCATTCGGGGCTAAGGAGTGTCCGAGGAAGAGGAGGGACGGTCGAACGCCATCCGTTCGTCCGGCACGGCAGGCCCGGTGACGACGAGGCTATCGTCGTAGACCAAAACATTGGTCCGAGAACTGGCCAAGACGGAGGACATGTCCGGCTTCATCGTGAAGGGCACCGCGAGGCGAGGTCCCTCCTTCCCGTCCGGATAGAGAGTCAGCTTCTGCGGCTCTCCGACGGGGTATTCCTCAAACGCATTTGTCGTGCCCCCCCTGCCAGAGGGTCTGGTCGCCACTGGTTGCCCTCGGGCGTAACGATGAAAAGGCGGTCTGGGAAGGAGCGCTCCTGGGTGTGATCCTCGACGCCGAGGTTAAGCAGCACGGATCGATTGGTTTTTTCCTCTGTCTGCTCGGCAGCAGGTGTTTCCGAGGTGTCCTCACTGCTGCAGCCGATTGGGCCGACGCCAATGGCGACCGCGGCCAGCACAAGGGCAAGCGGGATGAGAAGGGTGCTCGGGGATCGACGTTTTGCGGTGGTTGCGGGCATGGATGGATCGATATTTTCGGAATGCTGGTTGGTCGATAGGCCCATAGGGCTCCTTCTATCGCTGCGGCTCTCGGACCGAAAGGGTGTCGGAGGCCGAAACTCTGTCCTCGTAGAGCACGCGAGCGGGAGACCGAAACGAGATGCCCTGCGTCGACGCGGTCGTGATCATCACGGTCCCAACGACCGGTGGGTGGACCGGGGTCTCCGCGTGCCAGCGCACGATAAAGTTTGCGCCGACCCCGCCTCGAATGTCGTCCGTCTCTACGACGACGTAGGTTGAAGCGAGAGGACCGAGAACACGCGTTGTGTCCAGGTAGGCGCGCACGCGATTCCCACTGCTGTCGTAGTATTCGATGGTCGAAAGGATGATCGGCGAGTCGGCGCTCGTGTTGCGAATACTAAGCGTCGTGGCCAGATTCATCGACCGCTGGGCGTCCCGGATGTAGATGTGGGAGTAGGCCGGCACGTACAGCGTCTGGCTCCGGGCGAGTTTGGCGGGGGTCCCACGATCCGGAGGGGAGTCCGAGGTCGCCGAAAGACTATCGAGATGAGACGGCGGCGGCTCGACGTTTGCGTCGGTCTGGTCGAACGGATTGCAGGCTCCCATCGTTGCTCCCAGGAGCACACTCGCAAAAAGCAGACGGAGGCGAAACGCCGAGCGGGACGGAGGCATGGGAGAAGGGGAGGCCAGACGGAGGAAGTGTCTCCCGAAAGCTGCTCTGAACGTATCTGTACCGATAAGGGCAGTTCCTGTCTGTAGCGCTACATTCCGGGGCGGCGTCCAATGGTCGAGGAGAAGGAATAGCGCTCGTCGGGAGGGGGGCAGTAGTCGCGTCACCTCCTCCGTCACCGTCGCCGCATCCCCGCTCGCCGCCGTCGACCGGGCATTGAGCAACACTGGCGGTTACGCCACCTGCAGCTGCGGCCCCGCCTCGGCAATCTCCGGGGCGGCTCCCTCCGCGTACTTCTCAAAGTGGTCGTTGAAGAGCCCCACGAGGTGCTCAGCCCTCTCGTCGTAGGCCGCCGGGTCGTCCCACGTTTCGCGCGGCATGAGAATGTCGTTCGGCACGTTGGGGCACTCCGTGGGCACGTCCAGGCCGAAGACCGGCTCCGTTTCCTTTGGAGCCTCGAGCAGCGAGCCGTCGTGGATGGCGTCGATCATGGCGCGCGTGTACTTGAGGGGCACGCGGTGGCCGGTGCCGTAGGGTCCGCCGGTGATGCCGGTGTTCACGAGCCACGCCTCGGCCTCGTGCTCGCGGATTTTCTCGGCCAGCATTTCGGCGTACTTGCTGGGGTGCCACACCAGAAACGCGGCACCGAAGCAAGCGCTGAACGTGGCCTGCGGTTCGTCGACCCCCACCTCCGTGCCGGCCACCTTGGCCGTGTAGCCGCTGATGAAGTGGTACATGGCCTGCTCGGGGGTGAGCTTGCTCACCGGTGGCATCACGCCGAACGCGTCGTACGTCAGGAAGATAATGTTGTCCGGGTGGCCGCCGAGGGCCGGAATCTTGGCATTGTCGATGTAGTCGAGCGGGTAGGAGGCCCGGGTGTTCTGGGTGATGGAGGTGTCGTCGTAGTCCACATCGCGGGTCTCCTCGTCGTAGACGACGTTTTCGAGCACGGTGCCGTACCGGATGGCGTTGTAAATCTCGGGCTCCTCCTCTTCGGAAAGGCCGACGGCCTTGGCGTAACAGCCGCCCTCAATGTTGAAGACACCGTCGTCACTCCAGCAGTGCTCGTCGTCGCCAATGAGCTTGCGATTGGGATCGGCTGAGAGGGTCGTCTTGCCAGTACCGCTGAGGCCGAAGAAGAGCGAGACGTCGTCCTCCTCGCCCTCGTTGGCCGAGCAGTGCATCGAGAGCACATTCTCCTTGGGCATCAGGTAGTGCATCACCGTGAAGATGCCCTTCTTCATCTCCCCGGCGTACTCGGTACCGAGGATCACCATTTCGGCCTTCTCGAACGACAGGTCCACACTCGTCTTCGAGCTCATGTGCTTGGTCTGCCGATTGGCCGGAAATTCGCCTGCGTTGTAGATCACAAAGTCCGGCTCCCCAAAATCCGCCAGCTTCTCCTGGGTCGGTCGGATCAGCATGTTGTGCATGAAAAGGGCGTGGTAAGGCCGTGAGCAGATGATGCGCACCTTCAGGCGGTGCTCCGAGTCCCAACCGGCAAACCCGTCCATCACGTAAATCCGCTTGCGGGTGTTGAGATAATCCTGGGCTCGCTCCTTGTTGATCTCGAACGTGTGATCGTCGATCTCCATGTTGATGGGGCCCCACCAGATGTCGTCTTCGCTCTCGGGGTGCCGCACGATGCGTTTGTCGGCGGGACTGCGGCCTGTCTTTTTCCCGGACCGAATGGAGAGCGCACCGCTGCTTACGATGGCGGCCGTGGGATCGAGGCGAACGGCCTCTTCGTAGAGGCGGGCCGGATTGGCGTTGCGAAGAAGCGTATCGGCATTGATTCCGTATTGAGAAAGGTCGATACTGGACATGAGGGAATCGGAGTTGTGTGCGGACAATGCAAGCGGGGAGAGGGATTTTCAACATACGAAGAGCAAGGCCCGAATGTGCAACCGACGCGCCGATTCGGCGTGGAGGAATCTGTTGAATTCTCCATCGGAACCGCTCTCGCACAGGAAGAATCCGCCTGTGGAAACGTCTGCCGTCGTTTTCTCTTCTACTGTGGACTCAGCATCGCCGACGGCTCTTCTCTCACCCTCCAACATGCTCACCCACGAGCGCCGCCTCTGGACGGACGGCTACGAGCGCATCGCCGGGCTCGACGAGGCCGGGCGCGGCTGCCTGGCCGGACCGGTAGTGGCCGCCGCTGTCATCCTGCCTCCGACCGTCGAG
>CAZBIB010000075.1:0-10646 GCA_964491575.1 uncultured Salinivenus sp.
GGAGGCGGCGCCCGTCTCGGTGTTGATGTGGCCGCTGGCCAGCGAGATGTCGCCGCGGTGGCGGTAGGTCGTGCCGTCGGAGAGGATGAGCTTGGCCTCGGGCAGGTCCTCAATGCGCTCGCGCAGCGCCTCGTCCTGGTTCCCGGCGCCCGTCATCTGCACCATTTGCAAAAGCTCTCGCTCGTTCATCGAGAAGTACGCATGCACCTCCGAGATGTCGGAGACGACCGTCAGGGGCTCGGCGCTGTTGCTGCTGACCAGGCTCCCGATGCGGTAGGGAATCGAGCCGATCACCCCGTCCACCGGGCTGCGGACGTAGGTGTAGCCGAGGTCCACCTTCGCGTTTTTCAGGGCAGCCTCCGCCTGCGCCAGGGCGCCCCGGCGCGACTGGAGCGTGTTCTTGGCCGACTTCAGCTCGTACTCGCTGACGATGTCCTTCTCGACGAGGCTCGTCAGGCGCTCCACCTCGTTTTTGGCCTGCTGCACATTTGCGCTGGCCGCCTCCACGTCGGCCTTGGCCGAGCGCACGGCCTGCTGGTACTCCTCGTTGTTGAGGCGAAAGAGCACCTGCCCGCGCTCGACGGTGTCGCCCTCGTCCACCTTCATCTCAACGATGAAGCCCTGGACCCGCGGCCGGACGTTGACGGTCTGCACCCCTTCCAGGGTGGTAGGGTAGCTGCTGGGGAGCACGAGCGAGCGCGCCTCAACCGACAGAACCGGATAGGGCGAGGCCCCTTGGTCCTCCTGGGCAGATCCCCCCTGGCCGGGGGCGCCTCCGCACGCCCCTAAGGCAAGCGCGAGTAAAACAAGTAACAGCGGCTGTGGAGCGGGGGTGTTCTCTGTCATGTGCAGGACTGGGGAGGGCGTTATGGTGCTGTTGAATCGGTGGGGATCGCCACGCGGGCCCGACGAACCGCCTCACCCGTAGGCACGGCGACGAAACGGAGAGAAACTGAGGGCACGCTCACGGACGCGGCGCGTCAGGGAGGACCCGGTGGGGGCGACTCAGCGGTATAGGCGGCCCAGAGCATCTCGAACGTCTGGTCGATGCGCGCGTCGTCCAGCGTGGTCCCCCCGTTGAGGTGCTCCTGGACGAGGTGGGTGGCGGTGCCTGTGAAGAACGACGCGAAGATGGACTTTGGAAGTGGGCGAAACAGGCCCCGATCCACTCCGTCCCGGTAGATCTCCCGGAACGGGGCCTCCAGATCCTCAGTCTGGGCCCGTTCGGAGGCCTGGAGGTGCGCCGAAGACTCGTACTTCAGGATGAACCGGTGGAGCCGGGGGCAGTCGATGTAGTCGAGAAGAACGGCTCGCCAGAGCGTGTAGAGGCGCTCGCGGACGGAGGCGTCGTCGTCAAATCCCATGCACAGGACGGATCGGTGCGCCTGCTCTCGGGCCTCTGTGTACAACTGGTGGATCAGGTCTTCTTTGCCGTCGAAGTAGCGATAGAGGGTACCGGCACCGATCTCTGCCTCCTCGGCGATGGTGCCCATCGACGTTCCGCGAAACCCGCGTTCGTCAAAGAGGCGGAGAGCGGCCTTCAGTATCGTGTCTCGCTTTCCCTCAGCTTCAGTAATCCGAATGTCGAGTTGCCATCAACTGAATGAATGTTCATTCCGGACACGGAGGGCCACTGGTGCCGTTCCGGTTTGCTTTCGTCTTCACGAGAGCCTCTGTTGACGACAGTGACATGCCCCGGGGGGCTCACTGGTTGAGAACGCAATCGATTTTGCGCCGGGAGGCGAGGTAGCGCTGCGGGTCAGAAAGGGAAATTGACATACAGGCGAAAAAGGAGTCGGCACGTGCTTTACCGTGCGGCTACCGAAGCGACAAAGCGATGCTGGGGACAGAGATTGAGGGAGGCTTCTCCCTGGTCTTTTGCCCAAGCCTTGACCCGTTCATCAGTTCGACGGAGGACGGCCCCGGCCTTGGCGCATGGCCTCGCGGAGGGCCGCAAACGTAGAAGTGCCCCCCATCTCCTCCCAGACCAGGAAAAAGACGAAGATCCGCTCGGCGGACGGAGGGGCCTGCAAGTCTGTCTTGGAGCTTTCAGGCGTTGCCGTGAGTTGCCGTTCGGCGAGCCGAACTGTCTTTTCGGCAAGCTCTTCACTGAAGGCTCGGCCCTGCACTTCTCGAATCCATTTGAGGGTCGAGAGGTCCTCGTCTGCGGCCCGCTGGGCTTCTTCGACGGCCTGCGCCATTCGGGAGGGGGTAATGTCGGCCCTTCGCAGCGCGGCTTTTACGCGCCGAAACGTTTCGTCGGAGGCGGGCTTCTCAAGGTCGTATTCCAGGTCCTGGAGCGTTTCCTGGACCCACGGGTAAAATCGATCGGCGATCTCTTCGCTGGACTGTTGGACAATCCACTGGTGGAGACGCGCATTCAGGGGCGGTTTAGAAGAGATGGTGGTGGGGGCATCTGGAGAAAATACGACGGAGGTCGGTCGCGCCCCAGATGGGTCGTTCTGCCTGTACCACTCAAACTGTGGGTGGGGCTCGCTATTGCTCTTGGGGCGACCCCTCGTCGGAATAGCAGAATTAAGCTTGTTCAGCAGCTTGTTCAGCAAGGGACCCTTCCGTGTCGAGACCTTCAGTAAAGATAGTGGCACCTGAGACCGGTTGGTGCCGGGAGAATTCTGAAGCGAGCGTGGGGGAAGGCCCGACGCGGGGCCCTTCCAAACCAGGGACAATCCGAAAAGGCGCCTTTGACGTAGCGCGCCTTGGCTTGTAGTAGCGCTGGGTCGTCTCCGGGGCTTCATGGCCCAGAAACTGCTGCAAGAGTTCCTCCTGCACGTTGCCCTTCGGTTAGGCCACAGTTCTCGATAATTTTCGTCGCCTGCGGCCTTCCCTTCTCCAAGGCTGGTGGCGATAGGTTTTCCGGAACAGTCGGTTCTGGAGCTTCCTGTGCCTTCTCATAATCGAATGCCTCCCCGCAGAACGGGATATTTGAATAGTGAGTCCGCAGGCGGTGCCCTGCGAACGTCTCCCGGTTCGACGCCCTAGCGGGGCCAGGTTCCTCCCTACGGAAGATATTTTCGGTGTCAAATGGAAAGGACGGAGAAAATTTCCCCGCTCTGAGGGGGACCGCTTTGAGGCTTGGCGGGTCGAAGAGATGACTTCGGGTTGGCTGACCGGAGATAAAAAATGATCTACAGGTCTCCCATTTCCATTCTTCTCCAACACAACTCAGCAACCCCATGGCTCTTTTCATAGACTCTGACGAGGCCCGGCTTAAGGAAGCTTTTCGCCTGCTGGTCTCTACCCTTCGCGCGGCTTTGACTATCACATTGGCGACGGGCTGCGGTGGAAGCCGGTCCCCCTCTTCCCCGGATGTCGGGAAGGTCGCGGACTGGAACCTCCCCCGCGTGCGCTCGGTGGCGGCTCATCCAGACTCCCTGCGGCAACTCACCATCACCGAGGAAGCAGACCAAATCCGTCTGGAACTGGCGCAGAGCTACGAACAGCTCTACCGCTCTTGGTCCAGCACCTTTCAATTCGTGTCCCCGAACCGCGAGATCCAAAATCCGCTGACCTTACGCCACCCTTGGGAGCAAAGAGCTCTCGCTGGCGGCACTTCAGGTGGAAAGAGACATCGCGTCACTCCCAAAAGACAAGGCCCGCGAGCTCATTACGCAGCAGCGGAAGGAATACCGCGAGACGGTACAAATTGATGTGTACTGGTTTAGCGGCCCGTCGGGGCGGGCGTCGAGGTGGTCCGCCCAGGTTGCGTTCGTAGGGGCGGCGACCTGTTCAAAAGAACGCCGATTGGAGGCGACTGCGTTGAACTCGTCGATGAGGCGAAGGAAAAAGAGCCGGGACTTGCCGAGGTCCTTTGTCAACCGGAGCTCCCTAATCTTTGGCCCCTCCCGTGCCTGCAAAACCTGCGACTGCCCGGAGCCCTGTCACGTAGAAGAAGAAAAAATTCCTAAGCGCAACGCTACGCAAGAATGCCGCCGAGGACAGCGCCTAGCAGCAGCGGCCCGATGTGCGCCAGTCCGAAGAAGGCAATGCCCGCCCCAGCAATCATCCCAAGAAGCGGGATTCCCGCAAACACGCCTCCAATCACGAAGACGAGGACGCCCAGCGCGACGGAAGGAAGGATGGTGGCGATAATGGCGTTGATGACGCCTCCGGCCTTCTGGCCACCTACAAAACCAGCGATAACAGGACCTATGGCCGGAAGCCAGAACAGAAGTATAGACAGCAGTGTCATCCAAAGGACAGCACTGAGAATGCTTCCACTTTGTTTTGCCATGGGTGCGTCTGCTCGATACGCGAGGTGATGAACTTTGTCCTCAGTATCCTCCGCTTGACCCCACGTCCTGGCGAGGCCCTTAGGAACTATCTCAAAACGGGCAAGTCATCCTGAACTTGATTCAGGATCTCCCCGGAAACGGCGTTGTTCGCATCTGGGAGATTCCGGATCGGGGTCCGGAATGACGTGCTGGGGATTTTGAGATAGTTCCTTAGTGAATCTCTCCAGCAACAGTCAGGAATGTGAGGCGGTAGCGGGGAGAATGATTCGGCTGCCAACGGGGCTGGTTCTTGAGCATGTCATTAAGGTTCACCAAGAGCTCCAGCTCAAAGCCCTCGATGAAATAAACGGCCGCTGAGCTCCTCATCCACGTCCCCTAGCCCCGATCTGACAAGATTGCGAGCCGGCCGCCCAACCTCCTCAAGCCCAGAGCGCCGAAGGTTGAGCCTGCCTTCAAACAGGACTATTCCAATGGAGACCGAGCCAAACGAGTACACCCAGGTTCCCTGCAGCAGGGCCGGATCAATTGCCCCAAAGACCGGCCCGGCCGAAAACCCGGCCGGTAGCGAATTCCCGAATACGTTACGTCCCCGGTGCCGAGGCGACCGAAAAGTGCAGAACACCTGACCGGAGAAGTCCTTTTTTGTTCTTGATCAATTCTTTTCACCAATCTTTCTCTTCCCATGCGCCTCTACTTTACGGTCGCTGCTTTCTGCATTGCAGCACTTCTCTTGGCAGCCCCGCCGGCCTACGGCCAAGCCAGCCAGCCCGACGCGGTCGAGTGGAAGATTGGTCCGCGCCTCACGATCGACGGCGGGGACATCGACGACACGGCCCTCGGCGGAATGCTCCGGGTTCGGTCGCCGTCCTTTCCGGTGCAGGGAAGCGGCGCTCTCGACCTGTATTTGTCGGAGGGAGACGCGACGGTCTTTACCATTGACCTCAATGGCCAGGTGCCGGTCGAGATCGAGCGGTGGTTTGTCCCCTACCTTGGGGCGGGGATTGGAATTACCCGGATCTCCGGGCGGGCTGGTGGAGGAAGCACGACGGACGTTGGGCTTAACCTCATGGGTGGGGCGGAGGTGGACCTCGGGTTTGTCAATCCCTTCGTGCAGGGCCAAGTGACGATTGGGGACCAGTTCGACCGCCTGGGCATCAGCACTGGGCTCTTGTTCAACCTTTGAGAGTCGGAAGCACGCCTCCACTTTGTGCTGGATCGAGAAACCACTGGATCGAGAGCGGCGGAGTACTGTCCCTTTATCCCGGCCCGCAAGGAAAACATCCACCGGCTTCGAGGACCCCGCGGCGGTAACTGGTACCGACGACAAGAAGCGAGCGGCCTTTCGCTGGGTACAGGATGAGCTGGTCGCCTGGATTGACGCGGCGTTCAGAGAAGAGGTCGGTAGTCAACCCGGTGTGCGGGTTTTGGGGGGAGGAAACAACTGGAGAGACCCGAACTGGAGAGGCCCGATTCTCTAGATGATCCCGCCGAACTTCAGAGATCAGGCCTTTCTCCAGAAAAACACTGATTCGTCGGTGTTCACCTGCTTTCGGAGGCACCACGAGGATCTCTTTTCCGCGATCCGCAGGAGATCCATCGGACCACCTCCGTTCGTCAATCCGCGAACCTATGGGCAGTAAAAGCCATGCTGCACCGGCGGATTCTCCGGCGCCTCGCGAAGCCCACGCGCCTGAGTAGATCCCTGCCTCTCGGCCGTAGACAGCTTTCCGGCGGAAATGTGCCGGTTCATCTTCCAGGCAGAAGCAGCTTATGATCGTAGCCTCCGGCGACCTCAAGCTGCCGATTGTCCGAATCAGCGCGTGCGCCAATCGGAGCGGGAGAGGGGTTCACGGATCCGGCTCTTACTCGCTTAGAGGGACCGTGGAAGACCGAACCGTAAGCTCGGCGTCTAGCGAGACGCGCTGAGAGGCTTTTGCCCCATTGCCTTGAATCTGCTTGAGGAGCGGCTCCGCCGCCCGGCGCCCCATTTCACGCTTCGGAACGTGAATCGTCGTCAGCGGAGTCGAGACGTAATCCAGCAGATTCAGATCGTCGAACCCAACGACCGACACGTCCTCGGGCACGTCCAACCCAAGCTCTCGCAGTCCCTTGATTGCCCCTAATGCAACAAGGTCGTTGTAGCAGGTAACCGCCGTAGCTTTGCCAGTCTCCGAGGACGATCCCTCCCCCGAGAAATACGCACGCGCCTTCTCGTATCCTTCCGTACAAGAGTCCCCCACCCGCACGATACTTTCGTCGCGGAAAATCAAGGGTGAGCGGCTGAAAGCCCGCCGGACCCCCTCAACCCGCTCGCTGCTGTGTTTGGAGTACTCCGGTCCCGCAAAATGAACGATGCGCTCGTGCCCCAGCTCGATCAGGTGCTGGACAGCGCTGCAGGACGCCCGGACGTTGTCGATGTCCACCAGATTGGCCTGAATTCCCTCCACGCCTTCGAGCAAGACGAAGGGAACGTTATTCCGCTTCAGCTCAAAGATGTGGGAAAGGTCGGTGCCCTCGTTGAGGATGGGCGTAATGATCAGCCCATTCAAGTCCTTGTTGGAGAACTGCTTGACAATCTGCTTCTCCTCGTCGAATTGGCCCTCTGAGCTACAGACGAACGTCAGGTACCCGTGCTCCGCCGCGACCTCTTGAATGCCCACGAGCACCTCCGAATAATACGGGTTGTCTGTCTCCTTGATGACGAAGCCGAAGCTCCGGCCACTCGGGACCTTAAATCCCCGCCGGGCCGAGCCCCGTGGGCGATAGTTGAGCGCGTCGATGACGTCGAGGACGCGCTGCCGGGTCGTATCTTTAACGATGTCCCGGTCATTGATGACGGCAGAGACTGTCGACTTGGACACGCCTGCATGGTCGGCAACGTCCTCAATGGTCGTGTTTTTCATCGAGGCAAAGCGTCGGGTAAGTAAATGGGATAGGGGAGGGGCAGCTTACGAACAGACAACTGTGTCTGCCCCCAACTCCGTAGAGCGCTTTTTCGGTTCCAATCAGCGACCCCCTGCGCTTGGCTGTCCGGGGAGAGGAATGCGGGCGACAAAGACCAGCGGCCTTCGGGATAATGACGCGTCCATATCGTGCTCCAGGGAAATCTCAAAGTGCAGTTTCGTCTACGTTCTTCAAGACCTTGCTTTGAGCAAGATTGGAAGAACGTTCTGAGGCAGACCAGTGCTTCTACGTCGCTTCGATGAAACTCGGGCGGAAGGGGCTGGGGACTCAGGGGAGGCTGAAAGTAAATTCGTCCATCGTTTTTGGTGTTTTCCTCTACAATGTTAGTAAATTGGATCAATAAAAGTAAAACCGGTTCAATTTCGCCCATCGTCGTTCCCTAATCGCAGTGCGCGGAGACCGCTGAGCGCGTGGCGTTCTACTCGGCTCGACGTGTGTGGAAGAAAGAGCCTCTCCATAACTGGCTCGTCGTCTACCTCCCCTCTCCGTCCCCCGTCCAAGTCGTTTGGCGCAGGGGGATTCGCTCCGGAACGCGTCGAGTTTATTGGGAACCGCACCGATTACAAGGAAGAATACTCGGGAGCAGAGCTGAAACCAGAGATAAACCCGCAGGGAAGCTCTCTCCGCCGGAGGGGCGGTGCGTCATTGTTTTAAGTTTAAGATTTAGTTAATCAATTCTTGTATTGTGCCGAACAAAATAAAAACGGTTTGATTTTGATTAAATCGGGTGCTAGGCTTTAAGCAACTCTAAAGGCCGCTCGGCCACTTGCCGACGGCGGGCCTTCTCGCCAAGACGGCCTGACTTCCTGCAGATTGGTGGAAGCGCTTCTCAGAAATAGGAGCACTTGATCTATGCTGAGGGCGAACCGCAGCTTCCTGGCGTCACTGAGTTGAATTGATTTTACATTTTTATCGGGACCATGATACAACGATTTGCCACGAGTCTTCTTCTCATTCTTCTTTGCCCCGCTGTGGCCTACGGACAGGCCGAAGTGGAGGGAACGGTGACCGATGGAGCGACCGGAGATCCGCTGCCCGGTGTCAATGTGACGGTGCCCGGAACGACGGTGGGAACCGCAACCGGCGCCGAAGGGCAGTATAGCCTGAGCGTTCCGGCCGAGCAGGACTCGCTGTCGTTCTCGTTTGTCGGATATCAGACCCGCATGGTCGCGATCGATGGGCGGTCGACGATTGACATTACGCTCCAGCCGGTAGCATTGGAGGGGGAGGGTGTCGTCGTCGTGGGGTACGGAACGCAGCAGGAAGAAACAGTGTCGGGGGCGGTTTCCACGACCGACGCCGAGACGATTGACGAAGCGAATCCTGCGCACGCCGGTCAGGCGCTTCAGGGAGCGCTTCCGGGCGCTTCGGTCATGGATCGGGGAGGCGCGCCGGGGGCCCAGCAGATTTTATGGCAGATTCGGGGAAATACGACCATTGGAAGCACGGAGCCTCTCATTCTGATCAACGGAATCGAGGGGGACCTGGCGGACGTCAATCCAAATAACATCGCGTCGGTCTCCGTCCTGAAGGACGCCTCCGCCTCGGCAATTTACGGATCCCGAGCGGCAAACGGAGTCGTTCTAGTCGAAACGAAGGAAGCTCGGGCCGGCCAGTGGTCCGTGGAGTACAACAGCTTCGTCGGCTTTGACGAGGTGTCGGAGCAGCCTGATCTATTGGGGACCGTTGAGACTCTGGAAGTCCTTAACAAAGCCTACACTAATAACGGGAGTCAGCCCCGGTATTCGGAGCAGGAGATTCAGGCTTATCAAGAGGGTCCGGACACGCCCGAGGAGAAATATGAAAACCCCCCGCTCTATCCGTTTTTCGACGCTCTCTTTAATAGAGGACTCGCCCACAGTCACAACTTGTCGGCCAGTGGCGGCACCGAGCGTCTAAATGCCCGGATGAACTTCCACTACAAGAATCAGGAAGGCATCATTCCGAACTTCAACGAGCGGGTGCAGGGGCTCAGCCTCCGGTCGGATTTTCAGGTGTCGGACCGCATCAGTCTCAACGGCCGCGTCCGGTTCCGTCGGTCGACGCGTCGGGAGCCACAGGGAGCGGGCGGCATCTACTGGAACATGTGGCACGGCGGCATTGAGGCCGTTCCCCAGTACCCGGACGGGACCTACGGCCTGACTTCGAACGGTGTCAACCCCCTCATGACAGCGAATGAGTCGGGGACCTACGAGGTGACGACCAATAAGCTCGGCCTCAACCTGGAGGGGGAAGCAGAGTTGCTCGAAAATCTCACGTACACGATGGAGTTCGGCGGGCATGCGGATCTCATTTCGGAGGATGAGTTCACGCGAGCGTATGAAGTGCACGACTGGCAGTCGGGGAACGTCCTTCAGAGTTACGGGCCCAATAGCCTCTGGGAGTACCGGGAAAACGACCAGACGTGGACATGGAGAAACCTGCTGAATTACAACTCCTCCTTTGGCGTCCACGACGTTGAGCTGCTTGCCGGATACGAGCAGAGTTGGAGCACGCTGAACTGGATTGACGCCTACCGGCAGGAGTTCTACAACAACCAGCTGCAGGTCCTGGACTCCGGTTCGCAGAACAACCTGAGCAATTCGGGGGCGCAGGAGAACGTCCGGTTGCGGTCAGGATTTGGCCGCATCCGCTACGTGTACGACGATCGGTACATTGCGGAGGTGAACGGGCGAGTAGACGGGTCCTCGCTCTTTACGGGGGCGGACAATCAGTACAGCTTCTTCCCCTCATTCTCGCTGGCGTGGCGCATCGACCAGGAGAGCTTCTGGGAGCCGTATCGCGAGACGGTAAGCAGCTTTAAGCTGAGAGGGTCGTGGGGAGAGGCCGGAAACAACACGGTCGACCCCTACACCTTCTTCCAGGGCATCAATTTGGGAACGAACTACAGCTTCAACAACAGCGTCGTCCGGACCGCTGCGCCTGGCGCGCTGGTCAACCGCAATCTCACTTGGGAGACCACAACCCAGTGGAACGTAGGGCTCGACGCCGGATTGTGGGGCGGTCTGCTCGGAGTGACCTTCGACTACTGGCAGAAGCGGACGGAAGGCATTCTGCTGGACCTGCCGATTCCTGAGGTCGTCGGGCTCGCTGGTCCTCCACAGAATGCGGGAATTGTGGACAACACAGGGTGGGAACTGTCGCTGACGCACGCAAATCAGGTGGGCAGCGAGTTCAACTACCGGATTGAGGCCAACCTCTCCAACTTTCACAATGAGGTCGTTGACCTGGCGCGAACCGGTCCCTTCATCGACGGGAATACCATCACCCAGGTAGGATCGTCGCTCAATGCGGTCTACGGGTACAGGACCGACGGCTTCTTCCAGAGCGAAGAGGAAATCCAGAATTATCCGACCTACGCTGGAAAGGGCGACACGTACCCCGGAGACGTGAAGTACGTGGATACCAATGGCGACGGAAATATTACGC
>CAZBIB010000075.1:10746-13072 GCA_964491575.1 uncultured Salinivenus sp.
ACGTACCCCGGAGACGTGAAGTACGTGGATACCAATGGCGACGGAAATATTACGCCGGAAGACCGGGTCGTGCTCGGCAACCTGGATCCCCATTATTCCTTCGGGCTCACGACACGGATGCAGTACAGCGCCATTGACCTGAGCCTCCGTATTCAGGGGGTTGGGAAGCAGAACCGCACGATCTCGGGGGCGCCCTTCGAGTGTGGAAACTGGCTCAACCCGGTTCTGGAGGCCTGCAGCGATTACTGGACGGAGAACAACCGCGACGCCAGCATTCCGCGGCCTCAGATGTGGAGCACGAAGAATCACCAGCTGTCCGAGCAGTGGATCATCGACGCGTCGTACGTCCGGCTCAAGAACGTGCAGTTGGGGTACACGCTTCCCTCCTCGCTGACGAACTCGATTAGCGCGAGCGAGCTGCGGATCTACGCGCAGGGAACGGACCTGCTTACCTTCTCGGAGGCGACGAAGTGGGGAGTCGATCCTGAACTCAACTCCGGGCGCCAGAACTTCTATCCTCAGACTGCCCGGTACACGCTCGGAGTGAACCTGACGTTTTAGCCCCACCAATGCCCGCACATAGGCCCTGTCCGAGTAGGACGCGCCAGCAAGACTGGACAGGGCCCTCCCCACGACGCCTCTAACTCCTGATTCTAAGAAGCCAGATCTTCGCCCTATGTTTGTCAGAAGGAAGATTCTCACCTTTTCACTGGTCGTCTCATTTGGCGCTGCCCTCTTGTTCGCCTCCGGGTGCGACTTTTTGGAAACGGAACCGCCGGGCACGCTCTCAGAAGCCACGTTTTGGCAAACTGAGGAAGACGTGCGGGTTGCGTCGAACGACCTCTACAACTACCTGTACGGGCAGCTTCGCTTCGACCTCTCGGCGCTTTCGGACGAAGCCACGCCCAACTGGGCGTTCGACAACTTGGCCACGTATGCGCGCGGCCAGCAGACGTCGACAACACAGTTCACGAACAGCTGGTGGCCGAGCTGGTGGGAGAGTCACTATTCGGGCATTCGGGCCGCCAATGAGGTTTTGGCCCGCGCACCGGAGGTTGAGCAGGGCGATCAGGAGGCCATCAACAATCACATGGCTGAGGCGCGCTTCATGCGGGCGTACCTCTACATGCACTTGGCATTTCTCTATGGGGACGTCCCCCTCATTGAGCAGCCCATCTCGCTGGAGGAGGCCAACAACGTGACGCGGACGAGCCAGGACTCGATCTGGACCTTTGTTTCGAACGAGCTGCAGGCGGCCGCGGAGGAGCTGCCCGCGAATTGGAGCGGCGGGGATCAGGGGCGAGCCACGGAGGGCGCCGCGCGTGGCATGAGGGCGCGGGCGATGCTCTACGCCGCAAGCCGCAACGAGCGCCTCGGGAATTCGCAGGCCGCGAGCGACTACTACCAGCAGGCGATGCAATCAGCACAGGCGGTGATGGATCTCAACGAGTACAGCCTGTATCCCAGCTACGAAGAGCTCTTTACCCCAGAGGCGGAATACAACTCGGAGGTGATTCTGAATAAGGACTTCGTCCAGAACACGCACCCGAACCAGGTGAACGAGTTTCTCGCCCCCGCGTCACTGGTGTCCGGACGAGGGCAAAACTTCAACGTCCCGACGGCGAGTCTCGTAGACGCCTATGAAATGGAGAATGGGATGCCGCCTGATGCTTCCGGCAGTGGCTATGATCCCCAGAATCCGTACGAAAACCGGGATCCGAGACTGGACTACAGCGTGTTCATCCCCGGAGATACGCTTCCCGATGGAAGCATTTACGATTCGCGTCCTGGCTTTAATGGGGCCGACGATGTAGAGCAAGGGTTCGAGACCACGGACACTGGATTCAACGTCGAGAAGTATGTAACTGACGAGTGCCTGAGCGATCAGTACAACTGCGGCGTGAACATTATCGAGATGCGGTACGCCGAGATTCTGCTGATCTACGCCGAGGCCAAGATCGAGATGGGGCAGGTCGACCAGTCGGTGTACGACGCGATCAATCAGATTCGTGAGCGGTCCGACGTGAACATGCCGCCCATCCAGACCGGCAAAACGCAGCAGGAGATGCGCGAGATCGTCCGGCACGAGCGATTGGTGGAGCTAGCCTTCGAAGGGCAGCGCTTCTTCGACGTCCGGCGCTGGGGCATCGCCGAGGACGTGCTAAACGGGCCCATCTATGGACTCCGCTACGAGGACCAGCAAGGGAATATGCAGCAGGTCACGTTTGACCCGTTCGAGAGAACCTTCGAGGAGCACCATTACCTCTGGCCCATCCTGCAGAAGGAAATTGATCTCATCGGCCTTGAGCAGAATCCGGGGTATTAG
>CAZBIB010000076.1:0-12973 GCA_964491575.1 uncultured Salinivenus sp.
GCTCGGCGTCGTCGTTCGAGAGGATGCGGTCGACCATGTCGAGCACGACGACCTCCGTCCCGAGCCGTGCAAAGGCCTGCGCCATCTCGGTCCCGATGGGCCCGGCGCCCACAATCGCCATCCGCTCCGGTTGTGTCTCCAGTTCGAAGAGCGTCTCGTTCGTGAGGTAGTCGACCTCCTGGAGGCCGTCGATGGGCGGGACGAGCGGACTGGCCCCCGCCGCGACGATGATGTGTCGGCCCGTCACCTGCTCGGTCGAGCCGTCCTCGTGCTCCACAGCCACGGTGTGGGCGTCGATAAAGTGCGCGTCCCCGCTCCGCACGTCGATGTCCAGGTCCTCAAAGATCTCGGGCGCGTCGGCGTCCTCGTAGATCTCTTGACGCACCTCTCGGACGTGGTCCATGACGCCCGCAAAGTCGACCTCGACCGACTGATCGGTGAGGCCGTACCGACTGGCGGTCTGGGCCTGGTGGACCACCGTCGCGGCCTTCAGAAGGGTCTTGCTCGGTACGCAGCCGGTCCAGGTACAGTCGCCGCCAAGAGCGTTGCGCTCGATCATTGTGGTCTTGGCACCGAGGTTGGTGGCAATGCCGGCCGCCGAGAGGCCCCCGGCGCCGCCGCCGATTACAATCACGTCGTAGTCAGTCGTCATGGGGAAGCGTGGGCGCTCTTTGGGAGAGAACGAGGGGATCAACACACGAGGAGTCGGCTCGCTCCAATCATCGTTACGGTGTACGGACGCTTTCTTTCTCAACCGGTGTTGTTTTAGCGTATGCGAGCTACGGTGCCAGAGTATGTGTTTCCAACCAGGACGGCTTCGTCTTTCAATATCGACCTCTGGCCGTTACCTTCTGCTCCTGCTCTCTCGCCGTTTCTCCCAAGCGCCCGTCCGCCCAGGCTCCGATGCGAAACCTTACGAAATGGCTCAGCGTTGTGCTCGGAGCGCTCCTCGTGGGCGGCATTTTCGTGCTCCCGCGGATCGAGCAGGCCTACGCGCCGGACGCCGCCAACATCCAAGACCTCGGCGACGCCGTCTGGTACGCTGTCGTCACCCTCACCACGGTCGGCTACGGCGACTTCTACCCGGTGTCCGCTCCCGGCCAGATCGTGGGTGCAATCTTCGTGCTCAGCAGCCTGGGCGTGCTCGGGGTCCTGATTGGCAAGATTGCCGACTTGTTTGCCACCTATCGGGAGCACCGCCACCTCGGCCACCACGGCCTCGACACGAGCAGGCACATGGTTCTCTTCGGCTGGAATGACTCCACGGCCCGCATCGTCGAACAACTCCAGGGCCTCGATAGCGAAATTGTCGTGGTTACCCAGCATCGCGAGCACATCGATGCGATCCACGAGCAGTTCTCGGAGGTCGTGTTTCCGCTCTACTCCGAGTTTGACGAGCCGAAGTGGCTCGACCGCGTGAATCTGCGCCAGGCGCACCGTGTTCTGTTGAACATCGACTCTGACACGGACATGCTCATCCACCTGCTCAACCTCCGCAAGCACTTCCCGGACGTCAACTTCGTAGTTGCCGTCCACAACGAAGAGCTCCGTGAGACCTTTCGCAACGCGGGGGTGGCAAAGGTCGTGTCGTCGGACGCCAACGCGGCCCACCTGATCGCCAGCGTCATCTTCGAGCCCGACGTGGCTCGGTTCGCCCAAGAACTGATCACGACAGCCCAGGACGAGACGGAGTTCGACCTCCAGCAGTACACGATCAAGGCCGGGAGTACGGTCGAGGACATGACCTTCGGCGAGCTCTTCCGCTCCCTGCACGACGCCCGCCGGGTCCTCCCCATCGGCCTGAGCCGGGCAGACGGAGACGAGTCTGCTCTCCTCAAGCTCCCCGAGGACGAGGTGGAACTGCGTGCCGGGGACATCCTCATCCTGATTGCACGGGGGCGGGATGGGATCCCGCTGCAGAAGAACTGGGGCCTCGCCCGTCTCGGCACGTCCACTCCCTCCGCGTGAGCCGCCGCTGACCGATTCCTGCTTCCACGGCCCTCTTCACCCCTTATGGCGAACGATTCCATCGACTTCGATAACCACGTTGTGATGCTGGGCTGGAACGCCCTGGCCCACCGCATCACGCGGCAACTGGTGCTCGCGAAGAAGCGGGTTGCCATCATCACGCAGCAGACGGAGGCGCGGGAGGTAATCCGGGAGGCCTTCGCGCCCGAACACGTGCAGGTCTACCTCTCCCAGCTCAACGACTGGTCTACCTTCGACCAAGTCAACATCGAGCAGTCGGTTAAGGTGTTCATCAACCTCGACAGCGAGGAGGACAGCCTCGTCGCCATCCTCAACCTGCAGGCGCTCTACGACGGGCTCGAATTCGACGTCGTCCTCGAAAATCCCGAGCTCGAAGAGACGTTTTACGCGGCGGGCGTCACCTACGCGGTGTCCACCCAGAACCTCGCCTCCAAGCTCACAGCGAGCCACCTGTTCGAACCCGAGGTGGCCACATTCACGTCCGATCTGCTCTCCGTGAGCGAGAAGAACGGCGAGTACGACATCCAGCAGTACGAGCTCCTAGATTCGAACGACTACGTAGGACAGACCTGGGGCGACCTCTTTTGGGACCTAAAGGAGCAGCTTAACTGTGTGCCGATCGGATTGGGCCGCCCGACGGCGGACGATCCGAAACACGAGCTGACGAAGGTGCCCCCGGAGGACATGCGGCTCCAGGCGAGAGATCACGTCGTGCTCATCACGGCTACCGAGAAGGAGGAGGCGCTTGAATCCTTCTTTGGGACTGACGAAGGCATTCGGCGCTGAAGCCCACGCTGTGGGTCAAAAGGGAGCACCCGGTCGGGACGCCCCGCCCGGTACAACTCAGCGATCGGCCGTTCCCCGTTCCAGCGTGCGATGCTCCATCGCTTCCGGTGCGAATGCCTCCTTCAGCACCGGAAGGCTGTCCGCCGGATCGCAGTCGCCGCACATGAACACGTCGACCGCGGCGTAGTCGTGCTCCGGCCACGTGTGGATAGTGACGTGCGACTCGGCCAGCAGGACAACGCCGGCCACCCCTCCGTTTTCCTCGAAGGGGTGAAGCCGAGTGTCGAGAACGGTCGCCCCACACGCACGAGCAGCCCTCTTGAGGATGTCCGCAATGTGCGCCTGATCGGTGAGGCGGGAGGCCCCGGTGAGCTCACAGATCAGGTGGCTGCCCCGACAGGACGCGGGAGCCGGGGCCATCGATGCCTCCGGGGAAGGCGTGGGTGTAGACACGACGTCGTACCGAGTACGTTCGAAGAGTGAGGATGGGCCCCATCCTCGCGCGGATTCAGGCTATCCCTTCTGATCTTCGCCGTCGAGTTCTGCCTTCAGGCGGGCGAGCTCGCCGTCGGTCTCGGACGACGACTCATCGAGCGCAGCTTCGATTTCCTCGTCGACGCTCTTGCTCTCCTCGGCCATCTCGCCGTAGGCGGCGGCCATGTCTTCCTCCTTTTCCACCTTGTCCTTCATTCGCTCCATCATTGCGATGGTCCCGTCGCTGTCGCTCTGGGCCAGTTCCTCGTTCACCTTCCGCGTGGCCGTGGCCGCCTTCGATCGAGCCGTCAGGGTGGTGAGCTCGCTCTCGTATTGCTGAATCTGCTGCTCCAGCTCGTTCACTTTTTGCTGAAGCTGCTCGGCCTGTTTCTTCTGCTGCTCGTGGCTGGACTGAAGCTGCTCGGCCTTGCTCTGGGCCTGCTTCTTTTTGTCGAGGGCCTTGCTGGCGAGAGACTCCGCCTTCTCCTGCTCCATGTCGCCGCTCTTGGCCTTGCGGAGCAGCTTCTTGGCGTCCTGCTCGTACTTCTGGGCCCGCTGCTCAGACTCGTTCATGTCGCGTTCTAGCTTGTTGACGACGGACTTTGTCTCGGCCAAGGCCTCCTTGGCGCTGCGCAGGTCGTCCTTCAGGTCCCGAATGCCCTGCTTGAGCATCTTCTCGGGATCCTCGGCCTCGTCGATGGCGGCGTTGGTCTCGGACTTGAACAGGTCGATGGCTCGTTTAAACAGGCTCATAGGAGTTGGGGGTTGGTCATGGTTCAGAAGTCGGAAGCGGATCTCGGTGCACTGGCCTCCTCACAGATCATGCGTCACGAGGCAGGAGTGGCGTCGAGGCTGTGACGGAGTTCAATCAGTTCATCGCCGTGCTCCTCGAGGGCAAAGTACAGGGCGTTGATGGTGCCACGGAGCTCCTCTCGGTCCAGTGTGGCGAGGCGGAGGGTATCGCGAAAGCGCACCTGATCGCCGTCGTCGTTCAGAATGAAGGCGCCATGGACGAGCGTCCCGTTCATCCGGAGCAGCCGCTCGAACAGGTGAGAAGAATCTGCCCCGTCTGGGACGGCCATGATGGTTTGCTGGATTTCGAGAATTGGGTCCTCGCAGTCGATCACCAGATTTTTGATGTGGCGCTCTTGGTCCTCCACGACGAGAAGGACGTCGTCCTCGTTTTTTCGCGCGATGACGAGGCCGAGGTCGCCCACCCAGTTGGAGAGCGTCTGAAAGATGTCTTCGTCGAGGTCGGTGCTGGTGTCGTCCATGAGACGGGAATGGTGGTCGGTGAATTGAAATAGCGCAACAGGTGGCAAACGTGGGCAGACCCGAAGTCAAGTGCTCGTGGTATCGAGGTATTCGAGGACGCGGTCGCAGGCCTCATTTAGCCGCTTGGAGACCTCCCCCGCCACCTCGCGCTTCTCCGGATCCTGCTGGAACCGATCTTCGTGGTACTTCTTCATGACGCGACGATAGCCCTTTTTGACCGCCTCGCGCTCACTGCCCACCGGCACCTCCAAAGCACGGTACGCCTCCGCCACGTCCGTGGGCACCTCGGCGTCTGGGGCGTCCGACGACGAGATGTTGGAGGAAGACGCCGTCTCGGCCCCGGGAGACGCGTCGCCCTCCGCTTCGTCCTCAAACGGATCGCTACGGAGCTGCCCCAACTGGGCCCGAATGAGGCGGCGAAGCCGCCGGGTGAGAGACATGGAATCGATCAGGCAATGAGCGAAAGCTCGGCGGGCTCGTGTGTACACGAACGGTCCGGCACAAAGGTTACTCGGCCCGGGACCTCAGGCGTCTGTCGCCCTCGGAAGGATGTTGTCGAACTCGTACGGCTCCACCTCGCGGCCGGCGTATACGTTCCAGTCGCTAGATCCGTAACGTTCGAGAGCCACGAAGCCCTCCTCAGCCTCGTAGACCCAGTAGTGCAGCGCGTTCGTGCGGTCGTCGACGGTGCGCTTCGCGGATCCTTCCTCCACCAGGGTGTACTCGGTGTTCTCGTACGTAATGGTGGCCGGGGGCTCTTGCTCGCGCACCACCGCCCGGAACGGCTCTCCGTCGACGGTCACGGCCGTCCCCTCGACCGGCTCGGACAGCAGAAAGACGTCGCCGTCGTCGTACTCGTACTCCAGAAAGAGAAGGTCGTCCCCCGTCTCCAGCGTCCACTCGTCGGCGGGCCAGCCCTCATAGTCGTACTTCGCATGCTGGGTCACCTCCCACGTGCGCATCTCGTAGTCGAGCATGTAGCCCTCGCGGAGGTCCTTCAGGGTCGGATCGTCGATTGGGTCCTCCGACGACGGTTCCTCGTCGCCGCCCCCGAAGAGGGAGTCGAAAAAACCCATGGGTCGTGTCAAGTGCGTGGATGGGAATGCGAGCGCGGAATGGCTCCGAGGTCTGGTTTTCAATATACAAAATCGATCAATCGTTTTCACGTGGCACCGGGCGTCGATCAGTTCCAGTACCGCCAGCCGTCGAGGTAGGCGTCGAGTACGCGCGGTTGGTCGAGCGTACTAGGCGGGATCCCGTCCTCTGGGAACTGCAGGTCCTTCGGAAATCGAAACAACCCCGGCAGCACCTGGGCGTTCAGAAATTGCGTCTCCACCGTCGTCGTCCCCGCGTTCGGATCGAGGGGCCGCTCGGCGGCGAGCACAAAGCCCCACTCCCCGAACGAAGGCACGTTGACGTGAAACGGATACGTGTGCGCAAAGCCGGCCGCCGCCACGGTTTCGTGGATCGTCCAGAACGCCTCGCGGGCAAAGTACGGGCTGGTTGCCTGCGTCACGAAGGCCCCACCCTCCGCAAGGTGACTCCGAACGAGGCCGTAGAAGGTGCGGCTGTAGAGCCGGGCGAGCGACACCGTATTGGGATCCGGCAGGTCCGCGAGGATCAGGTCGTACGTCTGGCTCGTCTCGCTCAGAAAGACGAACGCGTCCTTGGCCACGGTGCGGACGCGCGGGCTGTGGAGACTCCGGTCGTTGAGCCGCGTGAGGGTGGGGTGCGACCGGGCGAGCTCGAACATTCTCGGGTCCAGATCAACTATTGTCACCTCCTCGACCCCCTCGTACTTGAGCACCTCCCGCGCCGCGAGGCCGTCGCCGCCCCCCAGGATCAGCATGCGCTCCGCCGCCCGCACCGTTCCCATCGGCACGTGGACAAGCGGCTCGTGGTAGCGGCGCTCGTCGATCGAGGAAAACTGGAGATTGCCGTCGAGGAAGAGCCGGAGGTCGTCCTGCCAGCGCGTCATCACGATGCGCTGGTACGAGGTCTGCTCGCGGTAGACGACCCGGTCCTCATAGACATCATCGCTCCACCGGTCCATGAGCGGCCCGGAGGTGGCCAGGAGACCGGCGAGCACGAGCGCGGCCACGGCCGAGAAGAGGTACCCTTGCCACTGCGACCGGCAATCCAGAAGATCCGTGAACCACCACACGTTCACGACGCCCACCACGAGATTGAATAGACCCAGGGTGAGCGAAGCCCGGAAGGTGCCCAGCACTGGAAGCAGCAGGAACGGAAACGCGAAGGTCGCCAGGAGCGCCCCCAGATAGTCGAAGGAGAGGATGTTCGCGAGATTGACGTCGAGCGACTCCTCCCGATCCATAATGCGCGTGAGAAGCGGAATCTCCAGCCCCGTCAACGCCCCAATCACCACGATGAGTCCCACCACCACGGGCCAGAAGACGACACCGTACGCGTAGGTGAGGTACAGAAGGGGCACGGCCAGGCCGCCGATGAGACCCAGAAAAATCTCGACGGCGACGAACGAGCGAAGCAGTTTGGTCTTCACGAGCCGCGACGCGTACGAGCCCAGCCCCATGGAGGCGAGGTACAGCCCAATGGTGACCGAGAACTGCTGGACGCTGTCGCCGAGAAAGTACGAGGCCGTGGTGCTGATGAGCAGCTCATAGACGAGCGAACACAGCCCGGCCACGAAGACCGAGAAGATGACAATGCGCTTGTTGCTAAGCACGGCTTGTATCACACCGTCTGGTCGTCATAAAGAAAGCGCAGCACGGAAACGCCGCGCACGCTCTCGATGAAATTGGATCCCGGGGGAGGGGGATGCATCCCAACTAACTCATCACTCACAACTCATGACTCATTCCCCCCTACTTCCCCGCCCGAATCCCACCGCCCCGCTGGGTTCCCGCTCGCACACCCCGCCGCCCATACACGTCCACGTCGTCATCGTGGTACAACACCCGAGGCGGCCGTTGCTGCACGGACGAGCGGTCCGAGGCAGTCGTCTGCCCATGCCCGGCCCCCAATACGCTGTACCCGAGCAGGCCCACGTAGAGCACGACCGCGCCGACAATGGTGGTCACACGAAAGGTCTGTTCATCCATGTCCAACATCTCCAGAATGGCGTCGGTGTCTGATGTAATTCAAACTCAAGAGAAGCGGGAACCAGCAGACGGCCTCAACCCATGGCTTACGCCGGTTCCGAGGACCCCCCTTCCTCCACTATCGAAAGCTCCGCCACGCTGATCGACTCCCCAATCACGGCGTCGAGCGTGTCGGCGGGTTTCCCTTCGATGGTCACGAAGCCGTTTTCGTCGTCCTCGTAGTTGTGGTACGCGATGGACGCGCCCTCCCGCCGGACCGTGCCCGAATCCTCGAGCGCGTAGCGGGTGCCCTCGACAGTTACCGCGTCGGGCAGCTCGCCGTGCGTCGAGGCGTACTGCTGGACGGTCATCTCCTCCCTATCGGGACCGGCGCAGCGGAGGTCTTCACTCTCCACAGGCCGCGAGATCAACCAGTTCTCCCAGTTGCTGTCCGTCTCGTACTCGTGCTCCAGATAGCGCGGCATCTTCGTGCCCGGATCCATCGGCTGCAACGTCCACTCGTCGGCCACCCAGTCGTCGTACTCGCAGTGGAGCGGATGATCTACGCGCCACGTCTGCCCGTCGTAGCGGATCTCACCGCCCTCTTCGAGATGATTCACGAGCCGCTGAGACTGCCCCACTCGCGGTGCCACGAACAGTAGCCCCCCAAAGAAGAAGGCAAGGTACCCCGCGAAGCGTACGGGAAGCGGATTGCCCCACCATGCCTGCTCGTACATTTCGAGCGACACTGGGCCCAATTCAGACGTGTTCACATTGGCTTCCGTTTGGAGCCGGGCGTAATAGGTGCCAGCCGAGGGCACCTGAAGCGTCGTCCGATAGCTATGATCCTGTTCCTCCCAGTACCCATCGTCGTAGCCAGCGTAGTGCCAGAACTCGCCGCCGAAGCTCGCCAGGTACTCTTTGTTCTCGTCGAGCAACTCAACAGTGACAAAGCTCCAGCGCTGGTAGCGACGCCCTGTCCCGGGATCGATGGATTGACGCACCTGCACCCCCACTCTCATGTTGTCTTGGGGCACCTCTATCGGCCCGATGGTATCGCCCGTCGGGGCCGCTTCGGCTTCGAACTCAAAGCTCGAGGGACGTAGGGTCATTCCGATGACCGCAAGCAGGCACGCGACCCCAAATCCCAATAGTACTTTGCCCCCAGTCTGCATTCGGCGACGCGTGGCTGCTTCAAGGGAGTAACTCCCGACGAACGCCCCCGCCACACATCCTCCCACAAATAGCACTACCGATACGACCACACCCCAGGCCGCGATCGGATACGTAGAAAATACCAGGCTCCCCAGCGTGCTTCCCATACCCAATAGAAGCACTACGCCCAAACATCCACACCCCCATTTTGCCTTGTTCGCCCATCCCCCTTCTTCCTCGGTAGCATCCGCAGTCTCTGAGGCCATGTCCATCGTATCGATGATTCGTGAGGTACCGTCGGCGCCAGTCATCCTGTCCGGACGCCAGTCACAAGCGAGATTGCTCTACAGAAGGAAAAAAAGGACCGCCGCGAATCCGATCGACACAGCCCCCTCAAGCAGGCCTGCGCCCACGTTGCGGTCGCGCGTGATTTCGACATTGAGGTCACTCTGGGGAATGATCACTCGGTCGAAGAAAAAGCGCACGCCGGCCAGGTAGACGAAGACGAGGAGGACGTTCCAGCCGAGGTACTGGAGGTCTTCCGCCCAGCTCACAAAGTCGCCCGAGACAGCCCGCATTATGATAATGCCAATGGCGATGAGCGCCCCGCCGAAGCCGATCCCGGCCGCCACGTTGTCCTTCTCGATCTGGTCAAGCAGCGAGTAGGGCGCCAACCAGTCGTAGAGCCACGTAAAGGCAATCAGCGCCACCTGTCCGAGAGCATAAAAGACGAGCGCCGTGAGCGGTCCGCCCCCTTGTCCCTGTATGCTACCAGCCACGATGAGCGCCGAGGCCACGTAGCTGCCAAAGAGCACGGCCCCGGTCCCCGGATTTTGGTCCTCGATCAGCTCTCGCTGTGTCGAAAATCCCCGGAGAATGAGCCGGTCGTTGATAACGCGCGACAGCAGCAGCAGGCCGATGCCGCCGAGCCCATACCCCCCGACCACCAGGAGATCCCACAGAAGAGTCGTGGACGGGCCAATCATAGCCCCGAGGAAGATGATAATGATGCCGAGGTAGTATCCTGCTGTGCTGATGGCCAGGGCGGGATTGTCCCGCTCCGTAAGTTCCCGATCCACCGCGTAGGAGGTGATCAGATCGTTGAGCCATTTGCCGAGCACGAAGAGGACGGCGAACAGCACGAGAAACGCGGCCGGATTACGGAGGCGCAGAAGGAGTTCGGTCAGGGCGTCCATGGGAACACCGGTGGAGCGATGAGCAGAAAGCAACGGCCGCCGTCCCCTCCCCTCGAGTGCCCAAGCGGCACCAGTGCCGAATGCCAATGCGCAGCCGTTGAGCTCTGAGGTGGGCAGGCTGAATCTTTGTAACGCTCCGGTAACATACAAACAAACGCCCCTCCCGTCAAAGCAGGCGATTGCGTGATGGCATTCAGACCGAAGGGGTGCTGTCTCGCCGTCAAACTATGGATTGTGCCTTCGCACCCGAAAAAGTAACATGATGGAGAAGAAAACGCGCACATCGAACTGGTGCTGCCGTAGTAACCGACTACCGCAGAGCGTTGGCGTATTACTTCTCGCGTTTTCGACTCGGGGGAGTGAAATCCGACATCGCAGCGCGAGCCTTCCTCAACTCCCCGATTGCTACTCGTTCATCCCCGTTTGGGCCTGCACGTCGACCTGCAACTTGACTGTACGCGGGGTATCGTCTGGGAACCGCCCGTCGTCGAAGAGGACGAGGGAGCGCTCCACTGTCGTGTCTGATCGAATCGAGTCGAGAACCAGGGGCTCGGTGGGTATCTCCTGGTAGGCGCTTTCCTTGGGGACGAGAACCGACACGCTATCAGGGGTGGCCTGTAGATTCACCAGCTGGAGCGAATCGGGCAGCTGTCCCTTCGCTCCAATGGAGACCGGAAGAGTTGTCGGCTGTAAAGAGTGCGCGGTGACCTCAATCGTGCGGGGGGTGGCGCTCGTCAGCGTCAGCTGCCTGGGAAGGTCCAGATTGCCTTCTTCAACGCGCAGTTCATTCACACCGGCCTGGGGAGACTCCAGCGAAAAGACGAGGGCCAGCTGATCGGGCTCAAGGACTCGAAAGGCCTGTTCCGGTCCCGAGAGCGTAATGCGAGCGGTGCTTGCTCCTTCTTCGAGACTCCAGTTTGGAGGAACGTCGTGATACTCAACGGGCACCTCGAAGCTCCGGTACGCGGTCCCAGGATTGTACGCGAACGAAAGCCATAGAAGAAGGGACACTGCCACGGAGAGGGCTGCCGTTTGGAAGGCCCGCCAGCTCCACCACTGAGTGTCTTGGGCAGAAGAACTGCCGTAGTACGCCTCCCAGAATTCGCTCAGTTCTTCTTTCAGGTCCGCGGCCGTCTCTACGGTCTTGATGATTCCCTCGTGGGCAACGCTTATCGTTCCGCGCTCCTCCGAGACGACGATGACAAACGCATCGCAGAGGTCTGCGAGCCCGAGGGCCGCAGCATGCCGAGTGCCCCCATATCGACTTTCATGCGGCAGGTCCGCCGCCATAGGAAGGTGAGCAGCGAAGGCCTTTGCGCGTTTTCCTTCAAGAAGGACGGCTCCATCGTGTCCCGCAGTGCGCTCGTCAAAGATGCTGTACAACAGAGGAGCACTTACGACTCCGTTGAGCTCGACTCCACCCTGGATGTAGTGGTCCCAGGGTTCTCGCCCGCGAATTGCAATCAGGGCACCTGTCGACGTTTCTGCCAGGTGAGACACCGACTCTACGAGCAAATCAACCATGGAGGTCTCGGTCTGCTCCGCTGAGGGAGCCTGCCCAAACAGGCGAGCCCCTGCGCTGTAGAGCATTCGTCGGAAATCAGACTGAAAGATGACGACCGTTGCAAGGAGAACAAAGACAATTAGGAGCTGGGAGATTTGCTCCACCATGTAGAGCTCAAAGAAGCGAGCGAGGAGATAGAGCCCCAGAATAAACCCTGTTACGAGACTCACGCCACGCAGGGCACTTTGAGACATTCGTCGTTGTATCCACCAGAAGAAGATGTAGAGCAACAATGCAACGAGGAAAATATCCACCACGTCAGCAACACGTAAGAATTCTATCATAAATTTTATTTTTATAATTTGTATATCGATATACTAAAATATTACAAACTAGTAATATATATTTCGATTCCCCCACTTTTACCCGACACTCCGCATCCTTAGGTTGGGTGAGATACATAGAGTTGTTCGCAGCCTGGACCAAGGATGATCACCACGGTTTGATGATGCACCTTCATGTTAAGGACAATGCGCTGTTGCCTAGCATGAAGGACATGAATCCTTCAAAGCCCTGAAAGCTCCATCGAGCCGCTGGACGCTGCCTCGAACTCCACCGTGATCAGGATACGACTGCTCTATTACTTTGTTATGAGGATCAATCCCACATTTCGCTTATCCCTTTCCGATACTCACGGTAACACTAGTGACATTCAAACTTATTATTCATACCACAATATCATTCTTGTTTGATATGTCGGAATAGGTCAGCACAAGATAGATTATATTACCTTCTGTTTTTAACCCCGTGATACGCCTTGCGATTTCTTCTTCGACGCCTCCTTGCCTACACGGCTGATTGCACGCTGCTGTTCATCGTACTCGCCCCCTCTGGCTTCGCTGTGCAGCACGGACTTGCCGTTTCCCCCGACACCGCTCTTGCGGTCTACATTACTCTACTGCTCAACTTCTCGATTCCATCGTGGACGTACTTCATATGGGGCGATCACTCTAATCGCGGCGCGACGCTTGGAAAACGCCTGCTGACGCTTCAAGCGAAGACCGTAGAGAACGAACGGATTGGAATGGGACGTGCACTCGGACGCACTGCGATGAAAATGCTCCCCTGGGAAATCACCCATGCCTCTGCGTTCTTGCTCGCCCCCGCGCTGGGAACGTTTGGAGCGACAAGCTGGATCGGGCTCGGTCTTGCTTATGTGCTGATATTCGCGTACCTCGGTGTAGCATGGCGCACGGGTGGGCGCAGAAGTGTTCATGACTTCGCTGCTACTACATTCGTTGGTTGGGCCGCGAGCCGCACCGATGTACAGGCTGATAACACTCATTGCACCTGACCGTGGACTGCGAACAACGTGCTCGATTTCGACGCGGCGACTCGGCAGGTGCTCCCCTGCACGACCACAAACAAGACGAGCCCAACAGCGGTCAGGGTGATGCCCAGAAGAAGCATCCAGTGCCCAAGGGTCGCCGCCCAGTAGGCATCCACCGCACCTCCGATCCCAAAGTGACGAGGAA
>CAZBIB010000077.1:0-8351 GCA_964491575.1 uncultured Salinivenus sp.
CACGAAGAGCCAACGGCCATCGTATGTGCCGTCGGTCTTTGAGAGGCCGGGGTGGTGCACGTCGCCCCACCGGTACTCGCCCATCATCTCTTTCGACTTCTCACTGAAGCCGTAGCCGTGTCCGGGCGAAGGAGTGAAGACAGGAATGGTCTGGATCTCGCGCAGCGACGGAAGGCCGGCCGCAAAGACCTGGCCGGAGTGGCCACCGGAGTAGAACAGGTAGTAGTCGTCATCCTCCCCCGGCGGCACGTAGGAGGCGGGGGCGTCGCCGTTGCCGTTTCCCGAGGAGCCGCCGCAGCCCAACAGGCCCAGCGGAAGAAGAAGGATGAAGAGGTATTTGAGGTATCGCATAGGAATCGAGACAGTTTCGGATAAAAAGGTGCGAATAGATTCTTCCGCTTCGGCATGGAAGAACGGGGCTCTCAGGCACTCGGCCTGTCAGAGAGACTCCCACTCGCTGGCACGGGTGCCGAGGGCCGCGCTGTGGGGGCATTTCGTTCTCGGTGTGGGAGAGATCCCCACGCAGGCCCCCGTGGAGAAGAGCGATCACGCTGCGCCTTTCTTCACGTACATCGTGCCCTGCATCGTGGCCCAGTGCCCTGGGAAGGTGCAAACGTATCCGTGCTCCCCCGTTTCGTCCGGGGTCGTAAAGGTAGTTTCGACAGTCTCGCCGGGTTTGGACATCGGCGTATAGGCGAGAATCTGCTTCCGAAGGCTCTCCTCCTGGGGGATGTAGTCGTTTGTGGATCCCGCCTGGGTTCCAGCTTCACCGATCTTCTGGAAAATGTCGTCGTCATTGGAGGCAAGGATCACGACGTTGTGCTGCATCGAGGGGCTCGTCGCCGTATTGTCGAAGACGAGCCGGATCGAATCGCCGGGGGCCACGGTGAACTCGGTCTCCCTGTACTTCATCTGGTTGCCCTTCGGATGCAGGGTTACCGTCCGGTTCACCTCTTCCGAGGAGGCCGACTGTGTGGTCGTGGTCGACGAGGGGGCGGTCGCATCGTCGGGAGACGATTCGGAGCCGCCACAGGCGGTGAGAAGCGTGGGGACTGCAGCGCCGGCAAGACCGATTAGCGTTGTGTGACGGAGGAAGTCACGACGCGAGGAAGGGCGGTTGCGATCGTTATTGGCACAGCCCGGAGTCGGGTGCGCATCGCTCATAGGCAAGTGGGACCTGGTTCGCTATCTAATGTACATCCCAAGCTAGATTCCGTCTCCCGATCTGTCATTGATCTATGTCAATTCACGGGAGACTTCATGCATACTTGAATCGAACTTTTGAAATTAAAAGCATGTTAGTTTTTTGGGAGAGGTCCTGCACATCTTACGGATGCTACAGGGCGCCGCCGCGAGGGAGGAGAACGGCAAACCAGAGAATCGCAAGGGAAAGAAGGAGGGTGAGTCGCCCGAGCCAACTTGACCACCATCGCATCCGCTCGGCCTCGGCGCTCTCGGGAGCTTTCTGCATGAGCGTAATCGCTTTGGGTCCGAAGTGGAAATCGTGAACCGCACTCACGAAAAGCGTGAGGAGAACGAGAGCGAGTTTCCATCCCAGCGCTGTCCCCCAGGCCGTGCCCCAAAAGCTGGGATCCAGCCAGGCGGACCAGGGAATGCCCTGCATCCGCACGTTGGCAATGCCGGTAACGATCAGCACGCCCAGCGCGCCCCATCCAATCCAGCGGAAGCGTAGAGCAGCCGCGTAGAAAAGGGGCCGCGCCACCTCTTTGAACCGTTCGCGACGTAGTAGCGGGACGAGAAGGAGGGCCAATGCAGCCATTCCGCCGATCCAGACCGCGGCAGCCAGAACATGAATCCAGATTGAAACGACGTGCACCGTATGGGACATCCGTTCAAGAAACTACTAAAAAGTGTTAAGTGACGTTGGAGCTCTCCATTGCGTTGTCTGCCTGTCTGCAGGAGGGCTTGATTCCGTAGAAATAGTCGATCACGTCGTCGGCATTGTACCGCGGGCCCGGCCGGTTGTAGCGGCGGACGAGATCGAGATCGACGTGCAGGTCAGTCGGCATAGCTACGGGTGGAAGTGTGGAAGGGGGGTAAGGAAAAAAGCACATCCACCCTTCCATCCCTCCAGCCTTTACGAAAGGGAGCGGGCACGGGGGAAGAGGATGTTGTTCTCCTTATGCATGTGCTGGTGCATGTTGGTCTCCAGCTCTTCGAGCCCGTCTAGTGCGGCCCGGAACTTGGGACACGCGTTCTCCGGGGGGGCGTAGTCGTTCGTAAGGTCACGGAGCTTCTTTAGGGCCGCCCCGGCCTCGTCGTGCTCCTCGATCATCTGTTCGAGGCCCGAACGGTCGAAAGGGGAAGACTCCGGAGGGGACCCGTTTTGCTCCAGCGATCGAATGGAAGGAAAGATCTGTTCTTCCTCGCTCACCATGTGGACTTCGAGGTCGTCCTTGAGGGCCAGGAACGTTTCAAGGACGTGGCGGAGCCACGGATGGGTGGACTCGTGGGCCTGGGTCACACGGGTGAGCAGCCGCTCCAGGCGAGGCAACTCGCGCCGCAGGTACTCGTGGTGGGTGGAGGTGATGTGGTCGATGAGGTCGCCAAGCGACGCATCGTTCCAGGTCACTGACTCCGTGGAGGGTTCTGCCACCGCATCCAGCATCCGCACCACCGTGTCGGGGTCGAGGTCGTGCTTGCGACAGGCCTCGGCGAGGGAATGATCGCCCCCGCAGCAATAGTCGATGCCGAGCTCCTCGAAGATGCGGGCACGACCCGGCTGGTCAGTGACGAGTTGGGCAACGGAGGTATCGGTGGAAAGGGCGCTCATGGGTAGGGAATGAATTCGGTTATTCGGATATCGGAGTCCGTTATCTTCTTTTCGGGAAAAATAAAACGCAGGGTCAGCGTCAGGCAAGTCTCACTCCGCAGCGGCGAGGCGGACGTCCGGTAGTTCGGCGAGGGTGGTGTCCCGAAATATCGTTTCCAGGCGGTCACGCTCGTCGGCCCACTGCTCGTGGAGAGGACAAGGCTCGGCCTCTCCACAGTGGGGGAGTCCAAGCACACATTCCTGAAAGAGGTCCTCACCGTCAATGGAGACGACAATCTCGAAGAGCGTGATCTGATCGGGCGGCTTGGCGAGGGAGACACCTCCGTGCGGTCCGCGACGGGAGTCCAGAAGGCCTCCATCATTCAGCTTCTGGAGGATCTTCGTGAGGAACGAGAACGAGATATCAAGCTCATCGCTGATGGTGCCGATGGAGACATGGCCGTCCTGGTCCAGCGAGGCGAGATAGAGCGACGCCCGAAGTCCGTATTCGCAGCTTTTGGAAAGCATAGGGGGAGCCATCGTTTTATTTCGTACCTCATTGTCCTAATTGGGAGATGGGCAAGGGTTCCCACAACTGCTCCTTTCAGCGTTCTTAACCGAATCCAGGCGACGAGAACGCTTGTTGATGGCGGCGCATCGGAGATTTCCAGGGTCTCTTGTTGTTCTGTGCCAAGCTACAGAAGAGCGAGATCCGAACCCCCTGTGGGGAGACCCGGCGTGGGCTGTGGGGCTTGCTCCTACACGACAGGACGGGAATCACCGTCGAACGCGGCTACATACCATTCATAGGTTTTTTGTCGTACATAACGGACAGGTCTTCTTGTCAGAAAGCAATGGATACGTTTCTCATCGGCTCGCCGAACGAGTGCCGAGACGCGCTTGAAGAAATGCTTCGGGCGCAGGGGCATGAGGTGCGTCTGATTCCAGATGGAGACACGGCACGTGAGCTATACGAGGCGAGCCGCTCCTCGCTGCTGGTGCTATCGGAGCCTGCGGAGGATGTCCTGGCGTTTTGCCGAGACATTCGGGAACGGAAAGATCGCGGTGTGCCCATCGTGCTGGCCGTCGCTCCGTCGGAAGAAGAGCACCTCCAGGCACTTGCTGAAGGAGATGCCGTGGACGAGTTGATCTTTGACTGCGAGAAGTCGGAACGGCTACGCGCCCAGCTTGCCCTGGCCGAATCGCGCGTTCAGCGTCGGGCACGGCACACGCAGGCAAGGGAAGAACTGAAACGACGGGCCGAGCAGCAGGCCGTCCTCGCCCGGCTGGGACGCCAGGCCCTGAACGACTCCCCGCTCAAAGTCCTCATCGAGCAGGCCGCCGAGGGCGTCGCCCAGGCGGTTCACGTGGATTATGCTGCCGCGCTTCGGCTGGAGGAAGGCGAACTGATCGTTGAAGTAGAGAGCAGGAAGACGAGAGAAGAAACGGGAACAGAGTCGGTGACGGAAGCGGCTCTTGCCGAGCGGGTGCTCCAATCCAGCGATCCTGTGATTGTCCAAGGACCTGGCGAACAAGAGGGCCTTGATGCGTCGCTCCTGCCTGCTGAGGCACGGAGCGGCATTGGCGTGAGGATCGCGGGCGAGTCGGCTCCCTACGGCGTGCTCGTTGCCTATAGCGCCACGCCGCGCGCCTTCACCAAAGACGATGAGCACTTCATGCAGGCCGCAGCCCGCGTCTTAGCAGGAGTTGTTGGGAGGAAACGCACCGAACAGAACTTGCGCGAGAGTGAGGCAAAAGCCCGCGCAGTTCTGGAGACGACCGTCGACGCGATCATTACGATTGATGAGTACGGCTACATCGAATCGTTCAACCAGGCCGCCGAGGAGATCTTTGGGTACGAAGCCGACGAGGTAATGGGGAAGAACGTCAAAGTGCTCATGCCGGAGCCGTACCGCTCCGAGCACGACAGCTATCTCCGGAGTTACCGCGAGACCGGCCAGCGCAAGATCATCGGCATTGGGCGCGAGGTGGAGGGCCGTCGCAAAGACGGCTCGACCTTTCCTATGGACTTGGCCGTAAGCGAGGTGCAGTTCGGCGAGCGCCGCCTCTTTACGGGCATCGTGCGCGACATCTCCGAGCGCCGGCGCCTGGAGCGCGAGGTGCTGGAAATCAGTGAGGAAGAGCGCCGCAGCATCGGGCGGGACTTGCACGATAATCTGGGACAGATGCTGACGGGGGTAGGGTTGCTCAGCCAGAACCTGGCGCGCAAACTCAGGAAGGCTGATGCACCCGGCGCAGAGGAGGCCGCCAAGATCGAGAATCTGATCAAAGAAGCGGACGAGCAGGTGCGCGGGCTGGCGCGGGGCCTGGTGCCTGTCGATCTGGAAGCGGAGGGCCTCGCCGACGCGCTCCGCCGCTTGGCCGACCAAACAGAGCATATCTTCGACGGCACGTGCACGTTTAAGGAGGCCGGCACTGCCGCCGTCCACGACAGCACCGTGGCCACGCACCTGTATCGGATTGCGCAGGAGGCCGTCCACAACGCCGTCAAGCACGGGAAGGCGCGGCGCATCGCCATCATGCTGGCGTCCGGCGACAAGCGCATTCGGCTGCGCGTCAAAGACAACGGTGTCGGCTTTCCAGAAGAGGAAGCCGCGGTTCACGAGTCACAGGCCGGCGGCATGGGTGTGCGCACTATGCACCACCGTGCCCGCATGATCGGCGCGTCGCTAGAAATTCAGAGCACGTCCGGAGAAGGCACCTCCGTCACCTGCACGATGCGCCCCGAAGCGCCGGGATGCCCTGTTCACTAATTCGCAAACGAAGGAAGACAACGAGAGCTATGACAAACATCATGATCGTAGACGACCACCCCATCATGCGCAGCGGGCTGGCGCAGACGCTGAATGAAGAAATGGACCTCGAAGTCACCGAGGAGGTCGGCAGCGCCGAAGAGGCGATGCAGCGTTTCGATGAGGCTGACGTGGACCTGGCCGTCGTCGACATTTCTCTGGAAGAAGGAATAAGCGGCATCGAACTGATCAAGCACATGCAGGAGCGCTGGCCGGAGGTGAAGGTGCTGGTCGTCTCCCGCCATGACGAATCCCTCTACGCCGAACGCGCTATTCGCGCTGGCGCTCGCGGCTACGTGATGAAGCTGCGAGCTGGCGACGATATCGAAAAAGCGGTGCGTCAGGTGCTGGACGGGCGCATCTACGTGAGCGAGGACATCAAAGATCGCCTGCTCATGGCCATGGCGACCGGTGGAAAGGACTCAATGGATTCGCCGCTGGAGCTGCTGAGCGACCGCGAGCTGGAGGTCTTCGAACTGATGGGGCGCGGCCTGAGCACCCGCGACATTGCCGAGCGGCTGCACCTTTCCCCAAAGACGGTGGAATCCTATCGCACCCGCGCAAAGAATAAGCTGAATTTGGAGACGGCCAACGAACTGACGCGTCACGCCGTCCGCTGGGTAGAAGGGGAAGGGGCCAGTTAAAGAGGTTAGACGCCCCAAGTTGCGACCTATTGCTCCGTCACCTTTGATTCCGCAACGGACCTTCAGCACATCGCCCGGTAGCACTCTGAAAGCACTTCGCTACAAAGCAGCACTAGCTTCGCTCCGCTACAGGGTTGTTTGAGCATCCCAACGGCTGTCGGGATTCGCCTGCTGTGTCTCACCTTCGAATCTGCTCGCCACGCAGCTTCTGAAAGCTTTCCGCGGCACGTCGTCCAACGTCCGTAGGTTCTTTTTGGCAAATCGCCGCGTCGGACGCTACTCGGTGCAGGACGTGGCAAAACGTTCCCTGCGGGACCTGGTTTAGGGGGCAACGACGACGTAATTACACCCTTTGCGGTGGTAGTCAGCTATGACAATTGAGGGCGTCATCATCCATTATGGCGCAGAAGCAACAGACCGAGCACGCCGAGCGATCATTCGGCACGCGTTCAAAGATCGGACTGGCGACCGGTCCCGTGCTCTTTCTCACCATGCTCCTCCTCCCGGCTCCGGAGGGGCTGTCGCCGGAGGGGTGGCGGGCGGCGGCTACGGCGGCACTGATGGCCACGTGGTGGATCACCGAGGCGATCCCAATTCCTGCCACCGCGCTCCTGCCGCTCGTGCTGTTTCCAGTCCTCGACGTGGGAGGCATCACGGAAACCGCTGCGCCCTACGCGAATCCGCTCATCTTTCTATTCATGGGCGGGTTCATGATCGCCCTCGCCATGCAGCGCTGGGAGCTGCATCGGCGCGTGGCCCTGCGGATTATCCATAGAATCGGCACGCGTCCGCAGGCGGTCATGGCTGGCTTTATGGCCTCGGCGGCCTTCCTGAGCATGTGGGTCTCGAACACCGCCACTGCCGTCATGATGCTTCCTATCGCTCTCTCGGTGGTCGAGTTGGCGCGCGATCCGGACGCCGAGGCCGCCGCCGGCGAGTACCGGCACTTTGCCACAGCGCTGGTGCTGGGGATTGCGTATGCCTGCAACATCGGCGGCGTGGGCACGCTCATCGGCACGCCACCGAACGCGCTGCTCGCGGGCTTCATGAGCGAAACCTACGGCGTCGAGATCGGCTTTGCGCAGTGGATGCTCGTGGGGCTGCCCATCGTGGGAATCGGACTGCCGCTGACCTACCTGATCCTGACGCGTCTCGTCTATCCGTTCCGCATCGACGAACTGCCGGGCGGAGACGCGCTGATCCGCCGAGAGCTAAAGCGACTTGGCACAATTTCAATTCCGGAGCGGCGCGTGGGCGTGGTATTCCTCGGCACCGCCACGCTCTGGATCGTTCGCCCGCTGCTCGAAGACGTCGTGCCCGGCCTCTCCGATGCCGGGATCGCCATTCTGGGCGCAACGCTGCTCTTTATGATTCCCGCAAACTGGCAGGAGGGAGAATTCTTGCTGGACTGGGAGACGACAAAACGTCTCCCCTGGGATGTGCTCATCCTGTTTGGCGGAGGGCTGAGTCTGGCATCGGCCATCGAGCGTACGGGGCTGGCTGAGTGGATCGGCACGTCCCTCAGCGGTGTGCAGGCGTGGCCGCTTGTCCTGGTCGTTTTACTGGTCAGCGCCGTCGTCATCATGCTCACTGAGATAACGAGCAACACGGCGACGGCGGCAGCCTTCCTGCCGATCATGGCATCGGTGGCCGTTGGCATCGGGCAAAGTCCGATGCTGCTCGTCGCGCCCGTGGCGCTGGCGGCCAGCTGCGCCTTCATGCTGCCGGTCGCGACCCCGCCCAACGCCATCGTTTACGGGAGCGGAGCCGTGACCATCCCGCAGATGGCGCGCGCCGGGCTGTGGCTGAACTTGCTGTTTGTGGTGCTCATCACAGCGGCCACCTATACGCTCGTCGCGTGGGTGTTTGGCGTGGCCTTCGGGTAGGTGCCGCCCTGGACGCTCTGATCGGCAAGACAACTGAACACAGCGTTCTATGATGAGGATCGGTTTCGGGAGAGCATGATGGGTGCGGAGCATTTGCCCCCTGCATGCTGGAGGAGGACCCTGCGGCAGAAGGTCCATCGGGTGGGGATTCACGTCTCGTCCCGCAACTGGTCCAACTGCTCCCGAGGCGCGTCGAGAGATCGTGCTTCGTCCTGGATGTCGGCCCACGGATCAT
>CAZBIB010000077.1:8451-12966 GCA_964491575.1 uncultured Salinivenus sp.
TCCCGAGGCGCGTCGAGAGATCGTGCTTCGTCCTGGATGTCGGCCCACGGATCATCCTTCTGCCCCATCCGCCGGAAGAGATTTTCAAATGTGTACGTCTGAGAATGGAGGTCGCCCCCCAACTCGTCCCACTCCAGGGGAGTCGCCACGGGGGCACCGGGCAGCGCCCGCACCGCATACGGCGCCACACTGGTCTGCGCGTACGAGTTGCGCATGTAATCCAGGAAGATGCGCCCCTGTCGCTTGTTTTTGCGCACAGCTGTCGTCAGCCGGTTGGGGTGCTGCTCGGCCACCACGTCGGCCAGGTCGTGGGCGAAGGCGCGGGCCGCGTCGAAGGAGGCAGAGCCGTCGAGCGGGACGACGACGTGCGCGCCCTGCGAACCGGTCGTCATAACGAACGGAGAGAGCCCTACGTCGTCTAGCACCTCGCGGAGACGGCGCGCGGCGAAGCGAACCGGATCGAAGTCGTTGCCGGGCGGATCGAGGTCGAAAATTAGGCGGTCCGGGTGGTGGAGGGCATCGGCTCGGCTCAGCCACACGTGCGGCGTGATGCAGGCCTGATCGGCGAGGTACAGGAGCGTGGCGGCGTCGTCGCAGACCACCTGCGGCTGCGACTCGTCCCGCTCCTCCACCTCGATGGACACCCGCCGGATCCATTCGGGAAAGTAGTCGGGCGCCTTCTTCTGGTAGAAGCCCTCCGCCTCAATTCCGTCCGGAAAGCGCTGCATCGTTACGGGGCGGTCCTGCAGGTGCGGAAGCATGGCGTCGGCGATGCGGGCGTAGTAGTCGGCCAGGTCGCCCTTGGTCAGGCCCGCGTCCGGGAACAGGACCTTGTCGGCATCGCTCACCTCGATCGTGCGGTCTCCGACTGTAAACTCTTGCGTGCTCATGATTGCGCCCTCGTAATTGATGAGGAGTCATGCGTCCGATTCCTGTGCTGCAATTTCCTCAAGGGTGCGGTCGCTCAGGGCCGACTTCGGCTCCGTGCTCGTGGGGTTCCGACGGGCGTCGGCCTCCTCATCGTCCATCTTGATGAGCAGCCACCGGTCGTCGGCGTCGTCGATGCGGACCAGTGCGTAGCCGCCCCGCAGCTTCTGGCCCTCCAGCCACACCTCCACCTTGCCGTCGTCGAGCGCCTCCGTCATCGATACCGGTTCCTTCTCCTCAGCGCGGAGGTTGCGGTACGGACCCATGTCCCACACGAGGACCGTGCCCGCGCCGTAGTGGCCCTCCGGGATGACGCCCTCGAACGTGGCGTAGTCGAGCGGATGATCCTCGGTCGGCTGCGCCAGCCGTTTCTCGTTGGGATCGGTCGAGAGACCTTTCGGCACGGCCCACGACGCGAGCACGCCGTCCACCTCCAGCCGAAAATCGTAGTGGAGCGTGCTCGCATCATGTTTTTGGATGACGAAGACGGGCTCGTCCGCGCCGGTGCCCGACTCGCCTGCGGGCTCCGGGGTGCCCCGAAAATCTCGCTTTTTCAGGTACTCGTCGAGGGATGGCATGAGGATTTTTTGGTCGGGGAGAGGGAGGGCGTGGAGAAAAGGGAGAATGGGGGAATGGGCGGGAGAGCGTGAAGGGGGACGGAATGCTATGAAACCTCTTCGGCCTCCGGGGCGAAGCGAACGTGCAGCCAGCCGTCCCGCAGGGTCGCGTCCGTCAGTTGATAGTAGTTCAGGAAATTGGGCAGGATGTAGTTCGACCGCTGGTTTGCCACCTGCACCACGAGCTGGTCGCCGATCTGGCGCACGTCCAGCTCCTCCTCTTCGGCGAACGCGAGGCGCAGCTCCAGCACGTACGCATCGCCGTCCTCCTGCACTTTGAAGGTCGGTTCCTCATAGAACACGTCCGATGGATCCCGGTCCCCGTACGTGGCGTCTCCGATGCGAGCCAGTCGATCGAATCCAAACACCTCCTCGCCCAGATGTGGGATCCGGAGAATGGGGAGGGGATGGAAGCTCCGCTCGATCTCTTTCAGGTACTTGCGCTGGCTCTTCACGTAGCCCTCGAAAAACGAGTTGGACGGCACTTTCTCCTCCGGCAACACGCGGTTGACGATCACGCTGTCCACACCATAGCCGTACAACTGAAGGTAGGTGAAGGCCCGCCGTGCTTCTTCGATCACCATCTTCTCGGGGTTCACGACGAGCCGGATGGAGGTAGTCGACGGCGTGGAAAGGACCTCTTGGGCGCGCTCCAGCTTCTCGAAGATCACTTCCAGCTCCTCGTACCCCTTGTCCAGCGGAATGCCGGTGGTCTTGCGGATGCCGAAGCCGAACGACTTGACCGCCATTTTCTGAAACGGAAACGCCTTGGCGAGCCACCACTGCGTCACCTGCGGGAGGGTAAGGAGCGTGAGCGTCTCGCCCGTAGGCGCACTGTCCACGATGATGAGGTCATAGTCGGCCTCGCGGATGGCCTCTTCGAGCCACAGCAGCACCGACCCCTCGTTCATGCCCGGGAGCGCGGCGAGCTCCTCGGCGGCGATCTGGTCGACGCCCTGCCACCGGAAGACGGTAAACATCAGCTCGCGCATGTTGCTCCAGTGCTTCTTCATCGAGTAGTAGAGGTCCACCTCCTGCGCAAAGAGGTGGTCAGTCACCTCCTGGGCCTCGGGACCGAGCTCCCGGTCGAGCGCGTCGGCGAGGCTGTGGGCGGGGTCGGAGGAGAGGACGAGCGTCTTCTTGCCGTTGCGGGCCGCGCGCAGGGCCGTGGCGGCCGCGCAGGTGGTTTTGCCGGTGCCGCCCTTGCCGGTGAAGAGGAGAAGGCGGGGCGCATCGTCGAACGGGGATCCGTCGTCGCTGGAAGGGAAGAGCATTCAGCAGCATGCGGATTGGTGGCAAAGCAACGCGGAGGATGTCCCTACGGCTCCCCTCCGGACAAGATCTGCCGGTTGGTTGGGGGAAGAGAGTGGGCGTGGGTATGAAGAGCGTGGGGGTGGAGGGCATGTTTGCCAATGTTAGGAGCAACGTCGCTCATTCTCCCCGCACCCGTACTCCCACGCAATCGCTCGAAGTTTCCGTACTTCTTTATGCATAAGTGTTCTCATGCCGCTACTCCCTGAATCAGAGGCGCAGTGTCGTGGATCATGATCTCTTCGTTTGCGATTTGCGAGCCCACCGCCTCTCTTCGTATTACCACGTCGTTAACAACACTGTCTCAACTCCCGACGGCACGTTCCATGTCGACACTTCGATGTCTCCTTGCGGTTGTTGTCGGCCTTCTCGCGGCGATGGGCAGTGGGCCGGCATTCGGACAGGAAATTGATCTGGGGGGGCGGGCCTTTGGGGATTATTTCTACGCAGTGTCGGCGCCGGACGCTCCCCAGGGTGCGCTCTCTTATCCCGTCTCCGTTCCGGACACGGATCGAGAGGGACTCCACGGTTTTGTGTACCGGCGCCTGTACCTGACCGCGGACGTTCAGCTGTCGGAGCGCCTCGACGGTCGGGCCCGGCTGGAGGCGAACGACGGGACGGGGGGAGTGCCGTACGTGAAGGATCTCTGGATCGAGTGGAGGTACAGCGGCGATCACAGCGCGACGGTGGGCATCACGCCTCCGCCGGCCTTCGAGATTGCGGAGGACGTGTGGGGCTACCGAAGCCTGGAAAAGACGATTTTGGATCGGCGTGGCATTGTCAGTTCCCGCGACTTCGGCCTCCGACTCGACGGCCCGCTGCTTGCCGACGGGGACGTTCAGTACGCGTTCATGTACGCGAACAACAGTGATACTCGGTCGGAGCGAAACCGGAATAAGCGCGTCTACGGGCGGCTTTCGGCAACGCCTACTGAGCGACTCACGCTCGTCGCGGGCGGCGATTATGCAGAGTACGGTGACCAGCGAGACCGAAGTCTTCGCCTTTCGGCGTTTGCGGGCTACGAAGAGGAGGGATTTCGGGTTGGGCTGGAGGGCTATCGGTCGGCCACGCGCCTGACGGACGCGACGGAGATCGAAGAGCTTGGGGTCAGCGTGTTTGGGGCTGTGCCAGTGGCGCCGGACTGGGCGTTAGTCGGCCGGGTCGACTGGGCGACCCAGGAGGTTGGGGGAAGTGGGGACCCGAGCGAGTCGCTCCTGCTGGCCGGCGTCGCCTATCAGCCGCATCCGAACATTGAGATCATTCCCAACGTCTGGCACCGCACCTCGACTCGGTACGACGATCCCGACACGCTCCTCCGCCTCACGTTCGATATTTCAGTCTGACGACGATCCCGACTCCTGAAACTCGTTCGGCAGGTTTTCCACGAGCTTGTGCGAGCCGATGAGGAGCAGGAGGTCTTCGGGGGTGGCCGTACGCCGGAAGGTGGCGATGGCGTCGGCGAGGGGCTGCGGCTCGTTGGTCGTCACCCCCTGCGCGCGAAGCCGCTCGGCAATCTCGTCGGGCGGGATCGCGCGATCGGTGTGGATGGGGATGGGCGTGACGCGGGCGTCATGCTCGGCCAGCAATCGGGCCGTCTCGTTGAGACCCTTGCCGCGCACTGCGTTGAGGCACACGTGCAGCGTACCGCCGCGCTCGGCGA
>CAZBIB010000078.1:0-1459 GCA_964491575.1 uncultured Salinivenus sp.
GTGTACCAGAGCGTGGCGAAGAGGGCGTTCGGCTCGTCCTTCGCGCTCATCATGCGCTGGGCGATGTAGCCGCCGCCCCCCGGCTCGGCACCCGGGTACCAGCTGGCCCACCACTGCACGCCCGCGTACGCCGCGAACGCCAGGACCGAAAGCGAAAAGGTCGCCGCGCCTTCCGCCGCCCCGCCAATCGTGGGGAGCAGGTCGAAGGTTTCGGACGGCAGCTGTTCGCGGAGGCCCGCCACGCCGCCGACCTCCGGCATGTCGAGCACGAGGAAGGCGAGCACAATGGTGCCCCCCATCGCCACCACGAACTGGAACAGATCCGTCACCATCACACCCCACAGCCCCGACAGCAGCGCATAGACGGCCACGACGAGAATGAGCCCGCCCGTCACAACGAGTGCCGCACTCATCTCCCGCCCCGCCACCGAAAAGGCCGCTCGCCCAAAGAGGGTGAGGTCCGGAAAGAGCCGGTCGATGACCGTCTCCATCGCCAGCGACACCCACCCGATGATGAGGATGTTCAGCAGGAGGCCGAAGAAGAGGGCCTTGATTCCGCGCAGCCAGGCGGCCACCTCGCCGCTGTAGCGGAATTCGACGAACTCGACGTCGGTGAGGACCCCGCTGCGGCGCCAGAGGCGGGCGAAGAAGAAGACCGTAAGCATGCCCCCAATGGCGGCGTTCCACCAGAGCCAGTTGCCCGCGATGCCGTCCTGCGCCACGATCTCGGTCACCAGGAGCGGCGTGTCGACGGCGAACGTGGTGGCCACCATGCTCGTCCCGGCCAGCCACCAGGGCATGGCGCGCCCCGACAGGAAGAACTCGGAGGTGTCTTCGCCGGCCCGCTGGTAGAAGTAGAGCGCGATTCCAAACGAGAGGACCAGGTAGCCGACGACGAAGAGCCAGTCGAGAAGGGTCACAAACGCAGGCGATCATTCGGTGGGGGAACGCTCTCACAGGATAGGAGGAGCAGCACCGCTTCGCAACGGGGACCTCCGATTCGGAATCGCTTCCAGGTAACAATGATTAACGCGCCGTATAGCATTGGGCAAGCGCGACACACGACAGCCGTCGGGGAGGAGCTGCAAGACTCGTACCAAAGGCTTTCGTGTACAGAAGAAGCTGTCGCTATGCGGCCTCTTCTTGCCACGTGAAAGCTCGATAAGCGAAACATTTAAGTGAGGCGGGGATGCCACGTAGCGTTATACCTGACACGAACTCGGATTTTCGTACCGGTGGGCTGCCGGGAGCACCGACTGCTGTCGCGTGCATCGTCGAGGGGAGCCGGGGGGAGAAGTCATCACCCGAAAGCAAATTCCGCTCGTAATGAACGTCGCTGACCCATCGCCCAAGGAGCAGGCCGAGCGGCTTCGACGCAAAAACGCCCTGCTCGAGCTCATGGAGGAGATTGCGAGAGCGTCGAACGAGGCCGAGGAGCTGGTTGAGAACGTCGAAGAGG
>CAZBIB010000078.1:1559-12934 GCA_964491575.1 uncultured Salinivenus sp.
GAGATTGCGAGAGCGTCGAACGAGGCCGAGGAGCTGGTTGAGAACGTCGAAGAGGCCCAACTCGACAGCGCTCCCGACTCCGAAGAGGAAGCCACTCACCTCTACCGCATTGCTCAGGAGTCTGTAAACAACGCCCGGCGACACGGAGAGGCCGACGCGGTTGAGATTCGCCTCCGCAAAACGAACGAGGTCCTCCTGCTGACGGTCGAGGACGCCGGAACGGGCTTCCGGTCGGACGAGGTTAGCGAGGGGCTGGGTCTTCGCTCCATGCAGCACCGAGCCGAGCTTCTGGGAGCGGATCTTCAGATGGAGTCCCAGCCCGGGGAGGGCGCCCTCGTGCAATGTCGCCTCCCGCTCTAACGACTGGGGGAGTCATCTCTGCCTTTCACTATTTCTACTTTCAGAGAGTACAACCGCTATGACAAATCGCTTCCCCTTTCGCGTCGTTCTCGTCGATGACCATCCCATTATTCGCGATGGGTACCGGAACCTCCTCGAAGCCGATGAGGACTTTGCGGTGGTTGAAGAGGCCGACTCCGGCGAGGAGATGCTGGAGAAAATCTCCGATGTGGACGCCGACTTGGCCATCATCGACATTTCGCTCGATGGAATGGACGGCATTGAACTGACCCATCGCCTTACAGAAGAGGCCCCCTCCCTCCGCATTCTGATTGCTTCTATGCACGGAAACGACCGGTACGTCGAAGAGGCCCTGGAGGCCGGCGCCAGCGGGTACGTGCTCAAGGACAACGTCCACAACGCCCTTGTCGAGGCCGCCCGGAGGGTGATGGAGGACGGTCAGTACATGGACGATGACCTGAAGGGCCCAATCGGCGTCGCGTAGGAGAAGCGCTGCCGGCGCCCTATTCTTCGCCGTCCTGCATGGACTCGCGCTTCACTTCCGCGTCGGAGGAGCCTTCGAGCCCGTCGGTAGAGAGCAGGGAGAGCTCGGAGCGTTCCGTGAGCGGCAGCCGAACGACCATCTGCGTTTCCTCGTCGGAAGGGGAGTGCACCATCAGCTCTCCACCGAACAAGCGAAGGCGCTCCTGAACGGCAGCAAGGCCCATCCGTTCTTCGGGGCCGAGGCCTCCGAGGTACTCGGGATCGAAGGTTTCGTCTTCCACCGTTATGTGAAGAGCCAGGCCGCCTTCTTCCTCTCCAAGCGTCACGGTGGTGCCCTCGATCCCCTCGTGCTTGGCGGCTTTGATCAGAAGCTCCCGAGCGGTCTGAAACAGGAGCACCCGCACCTCCTCCTCGGGTTGAAACTCCTGCTCGATCGTCAGCTCTACGTCGAGCCCGTAGGTCTCCTCCATGTGGCTTTGCAGCCACTCCAGGACGGCGGTGAGCCCCTCCCGCTCAAGGACGGGCGGGCTTATGCCCACGGAGAGCTGTCGCATCGACTGAATGACCGTTTCAATCTGGATTTCGAGCTGCTCGGCTTTTTCGGCGAGCGCTTCCTGTTCAGAGTTCTTGAGCTCGGACCAAAGCGAGCTGATCTGGAGCCGGCTTCCGTAGAGCTTCTGCTGCAGGTCGTCGTGCAAAAGGTACGCGATGCGTTGGCGCTCCCGCTGCTGGGCCTTTGTAACCTGCGTGGTAAGCGCCCGCACCTGGCGAGTGCGCTCCTCAACACGCTCCTCCAGGGTATCATTGAGCTTCTGAAGCTCGACCTTTTGCTGGCGCAGACGTTCCTCGACCTTTTTCTTTTCGGTAACGTCGTGGCCCTGAACAAAAATGCCAGCGACCGAGCCGTCTGATTCGAAGATGGGCTGATAAATGAAGTCGACGTAGACCGACTCCAGTTCCTCGTTGGGGCCCCGTTTCAAGCGCACCTCTCGCTCGCGCCCCACGAAAGGTTCTCCCGTCTCGTACACCTGGTCCAGGAGCTCAAAGTAGTCCTGTCCCTCCAGCTCGGGCAGGGCCTCCCGAACGGGCTTGCCGACGAGGTCGCGGTGGCCGACGACCTCCAGATACGCTTCGTTGACCATCTCGAAGACATGATCGGGGCCGCGCATGAAGGTCATGAAACTGGGGGCCTGCTCGAAGAGCTGGCGCAGGCGGGCCCGCTCGGCTTCAGTTGTCCAATAGGCCTTTTGCACCTCCTCGGCGCGGGTAAAGAGGTTTTTCTGGCGTTGGGGAAAAGTGACCGGTGCCTCTTCCTGTTCCGTCGACGGCTCCTCTCGATCGAGGGGCTCCGGACGGTCCCGGTCCTGATCGAGGGAAAGACTCGACGAGCGATCTTTCAGCGAGACCCCCTCCTTGTAGCCTTCCTTGTAGAACTCCGTGACATCGGCGGTGTGCTGCAGGATGTACTCGACCTCCCCCTGCTCGTTGAAGATGGGGCGGTGGGTCGCACTCCAGTAGCGCTCCATGTACTCGCGTTCCTCCCCGGACTCCGGCTTCGGGATCGGGTAGCGGAGCAGAGCAAGCGAGTCCGACTCCCCAGTTGACAGGACCTTCTGAAACGAGTTTTTCAACCGGCGCCGGTTCGGATCGTCCGAGTCTCGGGGAAAGGCCTGAAAGATGTTCTGACCGATAACCTCCTCTCGCTCCCGACCTGTGACCTGAAGATGGGCGTCGTTGACCGCGACGATTGTCAGGTCCGAGTCTAACAGGAGGTAAGCGTTCGGGGAAACGTTAAAAAAGGTCTCAAAGTCGAGGGATGACGACACGGCCATGAACGGATGCCTTGACGCATTAGCCCCCGCCTAAACGACAGGAGCGAAGAGTTCTAAGTACGGCCTGTGCTATTGTGCAAGTTACGTGCCTCCTGTCTCCGCGCCGATAGATGGGCTCCAAAGCAACGCCTGTGCCTGGCCACAGTCGGCATTTGGAGCGACGGCAGAAGTCCTTCTGACGCTTGGAGGCGGGCACACATATTGCTCACATGTATCAAAACTCGTCCTAAAAAGTCGCTTCCGGAAGGTCCCTCCGAGAAGCTTCTCTCCGGTGGGGGATTTTGAGGGCCTAGTTTTCGCCTCGCAACTCCGAGCACTGCCCCTGGAGCGTGGAACTGCGGCGCTGGCAAGCCTCGAAACCGGTACGGCGAGTAGTTGGGCAAACTGGCCGTACAAGGGTACGCAACCCTTTAATTATACTCTTTTCTTATGCGTCTGTAGTCGGTTCTTTGTTCTTTTCAAGTGTAACGATTTTGTTCATCTCCTGTCCGGTACTACCGGCTTCACGGAAAGCCCAACGATGCGTAGGGCTACTCCTACGATGAGGAAGGCCTGGACGTGTTGGAGCAACAGATCCCGGCAGACGCGCTGGCGTGGGGCTCTTCAAAAACCGGACAATGGCCGAGGATGCTGCTCGGGCGCGACAACGGCGGCCTCGTGCAGGTGCAGAGCAAGGAGTCCTCTTGAGCCGCTCCCTTCTTGAGCGAACTACTGTGCCCCACAACTCTTCCGCACCACCAGTTCCGGATTGAGCTCTTTGTGGACGGGCTCGGCGTCGGGGCTTTCGATTTGATCGATCAGCAGGTCGACGGCGGTCTGACCCTTCTCGTAGACTGGCTGGCGCACCGTCGTGAGCGGGGGAACGGTGTATTGGGCGGCGGGCAGATCGTCGAAGCCCATTACGGCCACGTCGTCGGGGACCCGGTAGTCGGCTTCGTGGAGGGCAAGCAGGGCACCAGTCGCCATGGTGTCACTCGTGCAGAAGAGCGCTCGCGGCATTTCGCCCCGCTCCGCCCAGTCCCGAACAATGGAGTACCCACTCTCGCGGGAATAATCTCCCACGGCCACGTACCGATCCGGCACCGAACGGCCAGCGTCCGACAGGGCCTGCTCGATCCCCGCGCGACGGTCGCTGGACTCTTCGAGCGCGAGACTGCCCAGGATGAGCCCAATTTCCTCATAGCCGAGGGTGCAGAGGTGGCGGCCCGCCTCGTATCCCCCCTTCTCGTTGTCGATGTCGACGGAGCTAATCGAGTCCCAGCCCGGAGCGCGCCCAATGAGCGTCACCGGGGCCTCGCTCTCCTTCAGGAAAGAGGCCACCAGATCGGTCACCTCAGTGGTCACGAGAACGTAGCCATCGAAGCGCGAGTCTCGGGCTTGGTTCTGAATCTCGTCCTCGACCTCCTCGGACACCATCGACAGCGAGACGAAGTATCCGCGCTTGAGGCACCGCTCGAAGATGCCGGAGTACAGCAGGGGCCAGTAGCCGTTGGCCATCGATTCGTCGCCCCGACGAGGCGTGAGGACACTGATCTCGAACGACCGGTCGGTGGCCAGGCTCCGAGCCACCGAGCTCGGGCGGTAGTCGTGCTCTTCGATGACGTCGACCACCCGCTTACGGGCCTCCTCACTCACGTTGGGATGATCGTTGAGCACCCGCGAGACCACGGACCGCGAGACGTACGCCAGTTCCGCCACTTGGTCGATCGTCAGGTCGTCTTCCATCGCAGGATGGTGGCTTCTGAGAGCGAGACTGAAGGTGGGCCATTCCGACCTCGGCGCTGCGCAAGCGATGACGAGCATTCTCCCGCCACGCCGTAAACGCGGACGCTCGCAGCCAAGTCGGAGCTACAATAATACGGACAGTGAGATCGGGACACAAGGCCCCATGGAACCCGTATCCGCTTTTTGAACGCATTAAATTGGCCACACGTTTCAGAGCCTCATCGACGCTGGGATTCAGGATCCGTCTAGAGCCACGAGACCGGCAGAGCAGCCGCCGTTCGCTACTGTGACGTTGCTCGCCCCGCTTGGGCGGCCCATCGACGTATCACGACCGCCGGTCCTTCATTTCCGGCCCGGTCGACTGCTGAGACCGCGACGTGCGTCGGCCACGGTGCGTCCGGGTCCCGCATCAACTGATATCTGCGCTGCAGACCGGGAACGATCTCCGCCTGCCACGCTCCGCCGCGACGATAGCGCACGACCCACCACCGAACCGTCTGATCGTCGGAGGGCGACATCTTGAGGATCAGACGATCGGGCCGCTCCTGGAACCGAACGGTGGGCCGATCGGGAGGATTGTCGTCCAGCCACGGCGAGGCGGGCACGAGAGCCGGTTCGGTGTACGGCTCGGTGGGCAGCCGTTCCAGGAGACGCGCCGTCGCGCGGAGACGGCGCGGGCCCGGCTGTGTTTGGGCGATGGAGACCGAATCGACCGTCGATGAGTCTACGGCAATCGAGTCGACGGTTCGTCCCGTTGCGATCATGGAGTCGGCTGCCACAGTGTCGACGACGGGAGAGACGGCCGCGCTGTCGGTGCCGGGGTGGACGAGCACCGAGCCCGGAAGTGGCATCAGCGCCTGCATGCTAAAATGCACCTGTCCGTTGACCTCGGGGTGCGAGCGGGCCGTATAAATTTGACCGATGAGGTGCCGGGTCGACCAGTGCCGGTTGCCTGCCATGCGCACCCGGCTCGTGTAGAGGCCCGGCCAGACGTGGCGGTCGCGCTCGTTCTGCTCGACCCACCAGCGCAGCATCACGGGATAGGCGTATCCATGCTGATCGGTGGGGTAGTACAGCTGGGGCGTGATGTAGTCGATCCAGCCCTCCCGAAGCCACTTTCGGGCGTCGGCGTAGAGCTGGGCGTAGGCGTCGAAGCCCTGCGTGCCCGGCGGATGGTCGGGGCGCCAGATGCCAAACGGACTGATTCCGAATTTGACCTGCGGATCGGTCTCCTTGATCAAGCGGTAGAGGCGCTGGACGAGCCGGTTCACGTTGTGCCGACGCCAGTCGTCCCGGCTGCCGGTCCATCCGTTGCGCCGAGCCCGAGCCCAGCTCGCGCTGTCAGGAAACGAGGCCCCGTCGGCGTACGAGGGATACGGATAGAAGTAGTCGTCGAAGTGAACGCCGTCGATGTCGTAGCGCTGCACCACGTCCATGATGACGCGGCGCGTGTGCTCGCGGGCTGCCGGCACGCCCGGATCGAGCCACAGGTAGTCCCCATAGCTTCGAACCCACTCCGGATGCGTCCGGCTGACGTGTGTCGGAGCGAGTGCGGAGGTGTCTGCCGGATGTCCGGCGCGGAAGGGATTGAACCAGGCGTGCAGCTCCAGTCCTCGCTCGTGGGCCTCCCGGACGGCGAACCGGAGCGGATCGTAGGACGGGTCGGGCGCTCGTCCCTGCTTCCCCGTCAGGTAGTAGGACCACGGCTCGTGGGGCGAGTCGTAGAGCGCGTCGGCGTGAGGGCGCACCTGAAAGATGACGGCGTTCAGGTTGAGCGCGGCGGCCTGATCGAGCATCCGCTCCAGCTCGGCCTTTTGCTGTTCGACCGGCAGGCCCGGCTCGGAGGGCCAGTCGATGTTGGCGACGGTTGCGATCCAGGCGGCTCGGAACTCGCGGGGCGCGGGAGGGAGCGAGACGGCCTCCGTTTCCTGCCATCCGACCGGACCGGCGGTTCGGCACCCAGCGGCGAGAACGAACAGCAGGCTCCACACGAGAACGAAAAGCGTCCGGAGGGAGAACATAGCCGATGGAGAAAGCGATCTCGGAGGGCCTCAACCGGAACCGGGGACGACGCGTCTACAGAGACGCCTCGAGGGTCACGGTGCGACCGCCGCGGCCCAGCGTGTCGAAGGTGCGCAGCTTGACCGTCGCTCCCTCGTCGACCGATACTGGCTCTCGGTATCGCCGCGACGCGGAGGTTGGCCTCGTTCCGTCGGTGGTGTAGCGGACCGGTAGACCGGGCAGGCCGACGTTCACATTCAGGCGGCCGTTTTCAATCACGGCGCCCGGAGGCGGCAGCCGATACGACCAGTTCGGGGCGCGGGCACTCAGGCGCGGCAGCTCGCGCCGGCCGAGCCGATTGGCGAAGGCGTTCCACGCCGTGGCTCGACGCTGTCGAAGCGCCTCGACATCTTCGATGGTGGCCCACTTCGGCTGCGGGGCCCAGGCCCGTTCGGCGAGACTCAGGAGGCGGGGGACCGCCATGTACTCCATCCGGCGCGTGCTCCGCAGGGTCTCCCCCCAGAGCTGCCCCTGCAGGCCCATGATGTTGGACCGGGCCGAGTCGGCGAGGCGCACGGCATCGGCGAAGGCCGTGTCCGGATCAATCGGGTGGCCCATCGCGGTGCGGTCGGCGCTCTTATAGAGGTCGAACGGCACGAACGCGAAGGGATCCTGCAGGTCGACGAAGCTGCTCCAGTAGAAGCCGGCTTCCCGGGGATGTTTGGTGTAGGCCATGTCGAAGTAGAAATTGGTGGCCTGCGACATCACCACGTCGTAGCCCGCATTGGCCAGCCGGTAGGCCCGGTCTTCGGTCCCCCCACCCCAGATGTTGCTCCAGACGTAGGGCCGAACGCCCTCACCGACCAGGTCCCTGTTCGGCGTGGTCGTAGCGGCCTGTTGGTCGGCCTCTTGGAAACCGACCTCTTCCCATCCGGCCATGGTGAGCCCTCGGGTCGCAAGCGTGTCGCGGAATCGGCTCAGAAAGTGGCCGAAGAGGTCCTCGGGGCCGTCGACTCCGGCCGTTCGCGCGATGTAGTCCTCACAGACGGGCGACTCCGTCCAGACCCCCTCCGGCACTTCATCCCCGCCCACGTGCACCGCCGGGAGCGGAGCGCCCGCTGTCTCGTGCAGCCCCCGGAGTTCGTCCACGACGTTCGTGAGAAAGCGGTAGGTCGAGGGCTGGCACACGTTGATCACGTTGTCGTCCCACCCCTGCACCGACTCGTACGTCGACTCGTCTTGCGGGTCGTGCAACCGGTACCGCCGCGCCGCTGCCGTGTCGCCGGCCGTCCGAAGCCGCCGCCAGCGCGCCTCCATCGCCTGGATGGCCGCGCGGGCATGCCCCGGCACGTCGATCTCGGGCATGACCGTAATGTGGCGCGCGGTCGCGTAGCGCAGGATCTCCAGGTACTCGGCACGGCTGTACCACCCGCTTCCGGGAGAGGCCGACGCGCTCGGGTTCGGTCCCGAGCCGTACGAGGGCATCAGGTGGTTGCGTTCGGTGAGGGTGTGGCCGCGCCGGCCGCCCACTTTCGTGAGGGCGGGCAGCCCGTCGACGGCCAGGCGCCAGCCCTCATCGTCCGTGAGGTGGAAGTGGAAGGTGTTGAGCTTGTAGAAGGCCATGATGTCCAGCAGCCGCTTCACCGCCTCGACCGGCTGAAAGTTGCGAGCCACGTCGAGGTGAAACCCTCGGTAGTCGAAGCGGGGCGCGTCCGCGATCCGGGCGGCACGCACCTCCACCGGCGGCGAGGGTGCCCGGTAGGCGTCCACGGGGAGCCAAGCCTCCAGGCTCTGCACGCCGTAGAACACCCCGGCGTCGGTCGTTCCGACGATCTCGATGCCGTCCTCGGAATCAATCGTGAGCCGGTAGGCCTCGGCGTGGACCGAGTCGGCCGTGGGGGGCGTCACGTCGGCCCGGCGGAGGGTGATGGCTGCATCGAGGGCGTCCGTCGTCGTCTTGGGACGCCGTCCGAGCACCGGGGCCAGTCCGTCCGCGAGCTGCCGGGCTTCCGGCGCCAGGCCGTCCTCGTAGCGGATGGTTGCCTCCGCGGCAAGCGCAAACGAACCCGGACGCCGCTCCGTCGAGGCCGGGGTGGGCACAATCCGGCCCACCGAATCGGCCGGGGGCGTCGTCAGTGCCTGGTTTTCGCGGTACCGCGTTTCAGGGGTGGGCACCGGACGCACGTCGTCCGGGCCTTGCGTCGTCTGCTCGGGACGGGTGAACGGCGCCACCGTCACGTCCGACACGATGGCCGGCGGCTCGGGATCGCCCTGCGCGTCGCGAAAGACGATGTAGAAGCCAGCGGGCGCGTCGATGCGTTTGATGGCCGAGCCGGGCGCCTCGAACGGAATGCGAAGCTGTCCGCCGGGCGGGATCGGGGCAAAGTCGTCCCGCGGCTCCAGCTTGTAGAAGTTGCCATTGATGCGCGTGACGGCCACCGGGGCCTCTACGGACGTCGAATCAATTTCGCGCAGGAAGTTGAAGTAGAGCGTCCAGCCCTCGCCCTTCAGGGACACCTCCCCCCCATTTTGGAGCGTGAGGGTCGACCGGAAGCGGCTCCCTCCGTCGATGAGGTTCGTGTCCACGCGCCACCGGAGGGCAAGGTCGTTTGCATGAGGATGCGCGGGCAGTTCCGCCGATTCATTGGGCGCAGCCGGCTTCGTGGTGGTTGTCGACGTGGAGCCGCTGCACCCGGTAACGGCAAACAGCAGGACGAACGTGAGGAAAAGTGTGCGTTTTTTTGCCATTGAAAAGAGAAGCTGTCCCTCGTGTACGGTGCTTCAGCACAGACTTTGTTCAGTACAGCAGGTACGGCGTTCGCCGCTCGCGGAAAGCCTCCACCTCATCGTGCCACGCGTCGATGATCGCGTCCGGCGACGCGCCGCTCCGGAGCATCTCCCCCAGGCGCTCCGTGCCGGCCAGCTTCTTGAGATAGCTCGTAAAGAACTCCTCCGCGCGCCCCTTGCGCTTCGCCTGTCGGTAGAACGCGTGCAGCACGTGGACGCCCGCCTCCACCGGACGGTAGGCCGCAGCGTCGGTCACCTCGATGCGGACGCCCTCTAGCCGCTCCCCTTCGAACTTCGGTTCGGAGTCGCCGGCATTGGGCTGGGGCGTGAACTGCGCCGCGTGAACGCGTGCGCCGGGCAGGTCGTGCGCGTTCAACGTGTCAGCCAGCGCCGGGCCATCAGCCCAGGGGGCGCCCAGATGCGTGAAGGGGCGCGGCGTGCCGCGTCCCTCGCTCGCTTTGGTGGTCGCCTCAAAAAAGCACGTGCCCGCGTAGACGAGCGCCGTCTCGAAGGTCGGCAGATTTGGGCTGGGAGATACCCACGGCAGGCCCGTCTCCGGCCAGCGCATGGCGCGCTCCCAGCCGTCCATCTCGACGACCTCCAGTTGCCCCTCCTCCACGCCGGAGAGCCAGCCTTCCCCTTTGATCATGCGCGCCAGCTCGCCGACGGTCATCCCGTGGGCGATGGGGATCGGGTATTTGCCCACGAACGAGCGGTGCTCCGGCTCCAGCACGAAGCCGCTCACGTACGTGCCGCCCAGCGGATTGGGCCGGTCCAGGACGACGAACGGGATCCCCGCCTCGGCGGCGGCCTGCATCGAACGGCCCATCGTGGTGATGTAGGTGTAGAAGCGCGCGCCCACGTCCTGGATGTCAAAAACGAGGGCGTCCAGCCCGTCAAGCTCCTCCGGCGTGGGTGCGCGCGTGTCGTCGTAGAGGCTGTAGACGGGCGCGCCCGTCGTCTCGTCACGTCCGTCGGAGACCGCCTCGCCCGCGTCGGTCTCGCCGCGCAGGCCGTGCTCCGGGCCGAAAATCGCGCCGACCTCGATGCCCGCCCCATGCATTGCGTCGATCAGATGCGTGGTCGTGTCCACCTGCGCAGTGTGGTTGGCAATGACCCCCACCGTCTTGCCCTCTAAGCGTGCGAACTCGTTTTCCGCCAGCACGCGCGCGCCGGGCGCCACCGGGCCTCGTGCCTGCGGCTGCGCGCAGCCCCCCGTTCCCAGCGCGAGAAGCAACAGGCCCGCCCCCAGCACGGGCAGAAAAGGACGGAGGAAGAGGAAGTAATGCCGGCGTCGTCCCATCTCGTACGGCGTGCAGTATCATTTCACCAACAGAAAAGGGGGCTGTGGGAAGCCCCCTCTCTGGAAGAAGACGTGATGCCCGATCAGTCCTACGGTCCGTCGCCCGGTCCGTTCAAGGGGCTGTCGGGGTTGGCCTGAGGGCCGAGACCCGTCATGTTGCACTGGTCAGCCAGCGCGCCACAGTCCCACCACACCGGAGCAGTGAGCTGATTCTGATCGGTAATGTTCTGCCGGCTGCGTGCGGCCTGATAGTTGTCGGTGTTCAGGGTCTGCTCGCTTCCCGGATAGATCAAGCGGCGCATGATCTCTCCCTCCGTGTAGCTGCCAGCACCCTGCTCGGGATCGTCCACCGGTGCGGGATCGAGCTCAGGATAGCCGGAACGGCGCCAGTTGGCCCACGCCTCGAAGCCGTTCAGCAGGGTGGCCGCCCAGTACTGCGTGTTGATCTGGTCCAGTTGCTCCGAGAGCGACGCGCTGGCCTTGTACGGGTTCTCCTGAAGGTACTGGTCGATTTCGGAGCTGGGAATGCTTGCCTCGCTGCCGTAGAGCGACAGGTAGTTCATTGCGGCGCGCACGCCAGCCTCGTAGTGCGCCCCGGCACTCCCCGGCACGTTCCAGCCGCGTGCGGCGGCCTCGGCCAGCATGAACTCCACCTCTGCGTAGGTCTGGAAGAAAAACGGGTCGTCCAAGTCCCGAAGCGCCGGATGCAGCGCCAAGTACTGGTTGTACGAGGCGGTCGAGTCATAACTGGGGTGCTGGTCGATGGTGGTGACCGTGTACCCGTTGGGCCAGCCTTTTACTGTGTCAGGGTCAGAAATCACTTGGCCGTCGACCTCCCGCGCGCCGTAGGTGAGCAGCCGGGGGTCGTTGCGCTCTTTCATGAA
>CAZBIB010000079.1:0-10458 GCA_964491575.1 uncultured Salinivenus sp.
CTCCCCTTTTTGGGCACGGCGGTCGCAGCCTTCCTCATCGCCGGCCTCACCGTCACTCTCCACGCCCTCCGCGCCGCCCGCACCGACCCGGCCCAGACGCTCCGCGACGAGTAACTGCCTCTGGATGTGGGGATGCTTGAGAGTGCGCCTTCATTCTCCCACCGATACGTTCGACGCTTACACACGCCCAAACGCTCACACGCAGTCATGCTTCGCAACTACCTGAAAATTGCGGCTCGCCACCTGTGGCACCAGAAGGGCTACACGGCGCTGAATGTCGGGGGCCTTGCCGTGGGGATGGCCACATGCCTCCTCATTGGGCTCTACATCCAGGACGAGCTGAGCTACGACGACTTTCATCCGCAGGCGGATCAGATTCAGCTCATGATGGTCGGGGATTCCTCGGCGCAAGGGGCGACTGCGCCCTACCCCCTCGGTCGGGTCCTCGCCAACGAGGTGCCGGGGGTCGAGCGCGTGACCCGCACCTATGACGACGTGCAGGAGCGGTCGGTCCGCTACGAGGTTGACGGCCGTCGCCTCGAACGCTCGCTGCAGGTCCTCAAGGCCGACTCTTCGTTTTTTCGCGTGCTCACCGGATTCCCGCTGCGTCGCGGCACGCGAACAGGTGTACTGGACGCTCCCAACGAGGCCGTCATCACGGAATCGATGGCGCAGGCCTTCTTCGGGGAGAAGGATCCCATCGGGCAAACGCTTACGGTCGAGGGAGATTCGGTCCGCCGGTACGCGGTGGTAGGAGTGACGACTGTGCCCTCCAATTCGACCGTGCAGTTTGACATGGTCGTCGCCTGGAACTCGGTCTCCCCGTCCCGCCGGACCTCGTGGAGCGGTTTCGTGACCCGCACCTACGCCCAGGTAGAGGAGGGCCTCTCCTCGCGAGAGCTCGGAGAAACGGCAACCCAGACCTCACCGCTGGAGAGGATCAATGACGATTACTTCGTCAGTGCAATGTCCCTTCCGGACTTCTACCTGTCGGACGAGTACCGGACGGGCAGTTTTCGGGGACAGGTGCGCTACCTCTACATTTTCGGGACCGTCGCGCTGCTGGTGCTGCTCATTGCGATGGTCAACTACGTCAATCTCGTGACGGCCCAGGCCCAGCAGCGGGCCAGGGAGGTGGGCGTACGGAAGGCGATGGGCGCTCTGCGGGGACAGGTGGCCCGGCAATTTTTGACGGAGACCCTGCTGTTAAGCGGGCTTGCCCTCGTTGTGGCAATTGCACTCGTCTCCGGAAGCATCCCTGCCTTCAATGCCCTTTTCGACAAGAGCCTCTCGCTTGCACGAGCCCGACATGGATGGGCGCTCGCGGGTGGGGCTGGCGTCGTGCTGACGGTGACGCTTCTCGGCGGGGCCTATCCCGCCCTCATACTGTCCGGCTTTCGCCCCACCCGCATTCTACGCAGCGCGTCGAGCACAATGACCAGCAGCGGAGGCTGGCTTCGGAAGGGGCTCGTCGTGGCCCAGTTTGCGGTGTCGGCGGGGCTCATTCTCGGGACGACGGTCATTTACCAGCAACTCGACTACGTACAGACCAAGGACCTAGGCTTCGACGACGAACAGGTCGTCACCGTCGACCTCGACGACCTCGACGAGAGGCAGCGACAGCTTGTGCGACGGAGGGCGCGTCGGAATCCGAACGTGCGGGCCGCCTCCGTGGGAAGTCTCGCGCCGGGTGGACGGGCCCGAATGGTGTTTCCGAGGACTCCCGCGGAGCTTTCCCCTCAGGCACAGGTCTCCTCGGAGGACAATATTTTGCTCCGTCCCATTCAGGTGGATACGAACTATGTCGAGACGCTCGGTCTGAACGTACTGGCCGGGCAGAGCTTTGCCACGAGCGTCCCCATCGAGGGGGGCCGCCGGTACATCTTGAATCAGGCCGCCGTGGCGGCGATGGGGTGGAGCGTAGAGGAAGCCGTCGGCAAGCCCTTCCGCCTCACTCAGGATTCAGAGCAGCCCAGGGGCACGGTCATTGGAGTCGTGGAAAACTTCCACATGGCCTCCCTCCACTCCCCGATCGCGCCGGTCGTTCTCGCTCTTCAACTCGACGTTTCGCTCTCCGTGAGCATGCTGGCCGCACGGCTGGCTCCGGACGGCATTCCTGCGGGCGTGGACCATCTTCGCGAGGTGATGAGTGGCGCCGCGCCCCAGGCCGAGTTCAGCTACACCTTCCTCGACGACAAATTCGACGCGATGTACCGATCTGAGCGGCGGCTGGCCCGCATCTTCGCTACGTTCGCGATAATCGCGATTATCGTGGCCTGCATGGGCCTGTTTGGCCTCGCGGCCTTTGCGGCACAGCGCCGTACGCGAGAGATTGGCATCCGGATGGCCCTCGGGGCATCGATGGCACACATTGTCGGTCTATTGTCCAAAGAATACGCGGCGCTGGTAGCGGGGGCACTCGTCGTCGGGCTACCTGCCGCCTACCTCTGGGTACAGCGGTGGCTGGAGGACTTTGCCTATCGCGTGGATATTGGCATCGGGACGTTCGTGTTCGCGGCGGGGCTCGTCTTGGGCGTGGCCGGCATCACGGTGAGCTACCACGCCCTCCGCGCCGCCCGCACCGACCCCGCACAGACGCTCCGCGATGAATAAGTGCTCCTGTGATCGCGTGCTGAAGAGAGCTTCCTGAACACTCAAACACCTCAACACCTGAACACCTCAACACCCAAACGCTGATCGCGTCCCAGCGGAAAGTCATGATTTTGTTCGGTTCGCCCAGACGGAGGCACGGCGGGTGTCCACCCACTCATCGACGCGGTCGGAGGGAAGATCGAAGATCAGCTCCCAGAATCGAAGCTGCCGGGGCGAGAGGGCATCGCCGGAGCGGGCCTTGATCCAGCGCCGGAGGGTCGGATCGTCTACCCGGTCGCGCAGCCACACGATGGCGTCCCAGGTCCCTTCGGCCAGGATGCGCCGGATGATCAGGTCCCGATCCTCGTTCCAGTCAAGGTCTGAATCGTACTCCCAGAACAGAGACCGGACGTGGGAGGGCCATTCGGTTTTGGGGTCGTCTGGCGGCATGCTCATGGCATCAGCCGAGAGGAAACACATGTGCGCTGTTTCAACCGCTCGGCCCATACTGAGTTGCTTCGAATGCACAGCCTTCGGGGCCGCTGTGCGCTGGCGCTCAATGGCTGTGCGAATGCGCACACTCGGGCTGGCGCAGCACGCCAAAAATCGCCCCCTACGGGCGCTAGCGGCGGACACCAACTTGTGGCACAGGCGTTGATCTCTCACAATACCGAGAAATCACGTCTCCCCCCGTCCCAATCCGCCAACATCATGAACCGTCTGGGCCTCCTCGTTCTGCTCGTGGTCTGGCTCGCCGGGGCCGTGAGCGGCGGCCTCACGATTCAGTCGCCGGATCGCACCGCACCGGAGCGGGACGTGCACCTTCTCGTAGAGACCAGGCGAGCCGAGATTGGCCTGACGCCCACTCAGGTGATCCTGAGGGTGGAGATGCCCTGGCACTCGCGCTGGCGCGTCGCTGCTCCCCTCCCGAGGATGCTTTCTCCACGACATCCCGAGAGGGCGTCTTCTTCCTCTCCACCTGACGCAGCGCCCGAAGCCCGGCCCTCCGTCGCTTCGCTGTTCCTCCGATTCCTGTTCTCCCTGCCATGATCAAACTCCGCAACGTCACCAGGGCCTACCGCAACGGCTTCTCGCGCACGTTCGTCCTCCGGCAGATTGACCTCGACATCGAGGCGGGCGAGTTCGTGACCGTGCAGGGCCCCTCGGGGGCCGGCAAGACGACGCTGCTCCACATCATGGGCCTGCTCGACGAGCCGTCCGACGGGGAGTATTTCTTTATGGGCGAGCCGACCCACGAGATGAGCGAGGACCGCCGGACCGAGATCCACCGCTCGCAGATCGGCTTCGTTTTTCAGGCCTACCACCTCATCGACGACCTCACGGTCTACGAAAACCTGGAAACGCCCCTTATCTACAAGGGGCTCTCGAAGTCGGAGCGCGAGAGCAAGGTGGCCGACCTGCTCGACCGCTTCTCGCTGGTGGCCAAGAAGAATCTCTTTCCGAGCCAGCTCTCCGGCGGCCAGCAGCAACTGGTAGGCGTGGCCCGGGCTCTTATCATCGAGCCCGAAGTGATACTGGCCGACGAGCCGACCGGCAACCTGCAGTCGCGCCAGAGCGAGGAGATCATGGAAACGCTTACGCGGCTAAACGAGGAGGACAACGTGACGATCGTGCAGGTGACTCATTCCGAGAAGCTCGCCTTGTATGGCGAGCGCATCATCGAGCTGGACGACGGCTGGATCGAGGCCGACTATCCCGCCGAGGCCAAGGCAGCGATGCCGAGCGAGTAGTGTTCGCGTGCTCAGGTGTTTGAGCGTTCGTGTGCTTGGGTGTCCGGGTGCCTGGATGCTCAAGTCACGCGAACACCCCAACACTCCAACACTTTCCCCATGCTCCGCAATTACCTCAAGACCGCGCTCCGCACCCTCCGCCGGCGCACGAGCTACACCCTCATCAACGGCGTGGGCTTTACGATAGGGCTCGTGTGCTGCGTCCTGGTGCTGCTCTTCCTCCGCTACGAGTGGCGGTACGACCGTTTTTACGAGAACGAAGAGGACGTGCACCGCGTCCTGCGCGACAAGCGGGGCAACTGGTGGTCCACGATCCCCTTCCCGCGCTACGAAGAGGCCAGCGCCGCCGAGCAACGGCGCCTTCCGCGCACCCTAACCGAGCAGATTCCCGAGATTGAGGCGGCCACAAATTTCTACGTGGGCCCGCACGGCGAGGAGAGCCCGGCCTACGTGGTGCAAGGCGACCAGCGCTTTACGGAGAGCCAGTTGCTCTACACCACTACCGGCCGGTCCTTCTTCGAGGTGTTCACGTTCGACTTCCTCCGTGGAACCTCGGGAGATGCCCTTCGGCACCCGGGCACCGCTGTGCTCACCGAAACGGCAGCGGAGCGGTATTTCGGCAGGACGGACGTGGTGGGAGAGGTGCTGACGATCGAACGGCCCGGGCGCGAGCGGGAAGTAGAGGTGACGGGCGTGATTGAGGACGTGCCGCCGTACTCGCACTTCGAGTTCGAGGTGGCCCTGCACGCAGATCGCATCCAGAACTGGGGGGCGTTCACGTACTTCCGCACGCGGCCCGGGGCCCGGGTCGACGGGTTGGCATCACGGATCGAGGCGATCATGAACGAGGTGCGCCCGGCGCGGGTGGAGGATCCGGGCCTGCGGGCCGTGCTCGGGGACGTGCGGACGCAGGCGCTGACGGACATCCACCTGGGGCCGCAGATGCTCTATGATCAAAAGTCGCACCGGGACCCTCGGTACCTGTGGGCGTTCGGGGCGATCGGAGTGCTCATCCTGCTCATCGTCGTCATCAACTACACGAACCTCGCGGTAGCCCTCTCCACGGAGCGGCGCCACGAGATTGGGGTACGAAAGGCGATGGGATCCAGTCGCCGGCAGGTGGCCTTCCAGTTTCTGACGGAGGCGCTGGTCCTGACGCTCGCCTGTCTCCCCGTCGTCGCCGTGGCCCTGAACGGAGTCGTTCCTGTGTTCAATCGGGTGATGGACACGCACGTCCAGTTCAGCCTGGTGACCTCTCCTGAGCTGCTTGCCGGGATGGGAGGGCTCGCCCTCCTCGTCGGCCTCATCGCAGGAAGCTACCCAGCGCTGGTCCTCTCACGGAAGGATGCAGTGTCGCTTTTCGAGGGCTCGTTCGGCGATGGCGACGGTCGCCGATGGTCGCTGCGGCACGTCCTCATCGGCGTCCAGTTCGCTCTCCTCATCGGGCTCGGCAGCGTGACGTGGCTGGTCAACAGCCAGCTGCACTACCTGCAGACGAAGGACCTCGGCTTCCGCACGCAAGGGCTCGTGGAGCTTACGGCCGTGGACAGCGCCGACACGTACCGCCGCCTCAAGAATCGCCTCCGCGACGCCCCTGAGGTGCAGGCGGTGGGCGCAGGCATCGGGCCGGGGCCCGGGCGCTTCGAGGTGACCTACCGGGCGCAGGGCGCCGAGCGCGTGCACAGCGACGGGGACGTGCTGAACGTGACTCCCGGTTGGTTTGAGGCGCTGGGCATCACACATCCGGTCGTCGAGGAGATGCAGTCGGCCCCTGAGGGGACGGCACGGCTGATCGTCAACCGGGCTGCAGCCGAGGCGCTCGGCTACGAGGCGCCCGTCGGGAAGACGGTGGTGCTGGAGCCGGAGAGCCGATCCCCCTTCCGCCTTACGATCGATGGCGTGGTGGACAACTTCCACTTCCGTCCGCTCTACCAGCGCGTGCAGCCTACCTTCCTCCGCGTCCACTCGCGGGCCGAGGACATGAGCACCCTCAACGTCCGCGCCGCCCTCATCCGCCTGAACCCTCAAAATCTTGACGACGGTCTCGATCGGGTGCAATCGGCGTGGACGAGCGTGCGGCCCGACATGCCGTTCGCCCCGCAGTTTGTGAACGACCAGCTGGCACGGCTCTACGAGGAGGAGCAGCGGATCGGGCAGATGGGGATGGGGCTCACGGCCATCGCGCTCCTGCTGGCGGCCCTCGGCCTGGTCGGCCTCTCCGCCTACGTGGTGCGGCGCCGGACCACCGAGATTGGCGTGCGGAAGGCGCTGGGCGCCACAATCTCCGACATCGTCCTCCACCTTAATCGCGAGTTCCTGGTGCTCGTCGGCATCGCCCTGGTCGTGGCCGCACCGCTGGCATACGCGGTGGCCCGGCAGTGGCTTACCTCCTTCGCCTACCGCATCGACGTGAGTCCGCTCGTCTTCGTCGGGGCCGGAGGAGGAGCCCTCCTCGTCTCTCTCGCTGCGGCGAGCTATCAGGCCTGGTCCGCCGCCCGCATCAACCCCGCCGACGCGCTGCGGCAGGAATAATTGCGTCTGGGCGATCGGGTCCCCGACTCCCCACGCCCAAACACACGCGCTCCCAAACGCCCACACGCAATCATGCTTCGAAACTACGTCGTCACTGCCCTCCGCTCCCTCCGCCGCCACCTCGGCTTCACGGCGATCAATGTGATTGGCCTCGGCGTCGGCATCGCGGTGAGCACGCTGCTCCTGCTGTTCGTCCGCAGCGAGATGGCGGTGAACGACATCTTCCCAAACGCCGAATACACATACCGCATCGACACGTGGCAGACTGACAGCGACGGCAGCATTCGGCACATCGCCACCAATCCCGTAGGCGAGACGATCAAGCAGGACGCGCCGGGCGTGGAGGCACGGACGTGGCTGTATGGCCTGTGGGTGACGCTAGGGGCAGAGGACGACTACTACCGGCGGGACACCTTTCTGACGAACTCGGAGTTCTTCGACGTCTTCGACCTGCCGCTCCAGTACGGCGATCCCGAGACGGCCCTCGACGAGCCCCGGTCCGCCGTCCTGCGGGCCGACGTGGCGCGCACCCTGTTCGGCACCACCGACGTGGTGGGGCGCACCGTCGACGTGAAGACGTACCGCAACGGGGACCAGCCTTACACCGTGACGGGCGTCTGGGAGAAACTGCCGCGCAATTCCGTCACACAGTTTCGGGGGGCCGAATACAAGATCCTGTTGTCGGAGGTGGGGACGTGGGACTTCGCGCCGGAGGCGGCCTGGTCGCAGTGGCAGTCCCCCTTCCTCCTCCAGTACGTCCGCCTGGCCGAGAAGACAGATGTCGCAGACCTCCAAACGACCGTCAATAACCTCGTCACGGCCCAGGCGCCCGGCGAGATTTCGGAGACGCTCGCTGTGGGGTTGCGCCCGCTGACGAAGGTGTACCTTAGCCACAATGACAACGCCGGGTGGCAGCGCATCTACCTCGTTGGATTTCTGGCGGCCCTGGTCCTTCTCATCGCCGGCATCAACTTTACCAACCTCGCCACGGCCCGGTCGCTCGATCGCATCCGCGAGATTGGGGTGCGCAAGACACTCGGGGCGCATCGGAGCCAGCTGGCGGGGCAGTTCCTCGTCGAGGCCGTCCTGGTGAGTACCTTCGCGACCCTCCTCGGCGCCGGGCTCGCCCGCCTCGGGCAGCCCCTGTTCGAGCAACTGCTCGGGGTCGAGTTTGTGTTGCGGGCGCCGTGGGACTTTGTCACGCTGGGAATGCTGGCGGGACTGGCCCTCGTTTTGGGGCTTCTGTCCGGCGCGTATCCCGCCGCCATCCTCTCCAGGTTCGAACCGGCCTCGGTGTTTCGCGATCGACTTTCACTCGGGTGGTCGGCGGGCGCAATCCGCAAAGGACTCGTCGTGGTGCAGTTTGCACTTGCCATCGTGCTGATGGCGGGCGTCTATGTGCTGCACGAGCAGCTCCAGTTTGCCACGAGCCCGGATGCCCCCTACCTCACCGACCGCATGCTCGTAATCGAGTCGGCCCCACGCGACTTCTCGCCGGAGGGCTACCGCCAGGTGCAGACGGCCCGCGCCCGCCTCGCGGCACAGCCCAGCATCGAGGCAGCGAGTGTGTCGTGGGAGGTGCCCCAGGTCGGCACGGGCATCGGCGGGGCGAGCCTTCATCGCCCCGAGTGGCCTCCGTCCCGAACCCTCACCGCGGGCCGCTATCGGGTCGATCCACATTTCGCCGAGACATACAACCTGACGGTCACGAAGGGCCGCTTCTTCCGAGAGCCCGTGACTGACGACTCGACGAGCGTGGTTCTCAACGAGGCCGCCGTGAAGCAACTCGACCTTCCGCGGCCGATTGGGGCCGAACTCGAATGGGAAAACGTCGGAACCGTGACAGTCATCGGGGTCGTGGAGAACTTCAACATTCAGAACGCCCGGGCGGGCATCCAGCCGGTCGTCTTTTCGGCCCTGCAGCCCGGCGAGTGGTACCGTCAGGTGTCGGTCCGCCTCGCAGCGGGCGCCTCCGGAGGGGTGACCACGATCCGGCGCACATGGTCGGAGGTGCTTCCCGACGCGCCGTTCGAGTATAGCTTCCTCGACGCAAAAATCGCGGGCGCCTACCAGACCGAGCAACAAACGCGGCGGCTGGTGGGTGCCGGGGCGGGGCTCGCCCTCTTCGTTGCCCTTCTCGGACTCATCGGCCTCACGGGTTTCACTGTGCGCCGACGCACGAAGGAGATCGGCATCCGAAAGGCCTTGGGCGCATCGATGACTCAGATCGTGACCCTCCTGTCGACGGACGTGGCCAAGCTGGTCGGCCTGGCGTTCGTCGTGGGCGGGCCCGCCGCCTACCTCCTCGGCCAGTGGTGGCTGCAAGACTTCGCCCGCCGCATTGCGCTTACGCCCTGGCCGTTCCTGGCGGTGGGACTCGTCGCCCTCTGCTGCGCCCTCGCAGCGGTGAGTGGACACGCGCTCCGCGCCGCCCGCATCGATCCGGCGAGCACGCTTCGCGATGAATAACGGTCTGTTGGTTGTAGGTCGTAGCTCGTGCGCTGCTCCAAGCAACCAACAGTCAACGAACAACACGCAACAAACCGATCATGCTTCGCAACTACCTAATCACGGCGCTTCGGGCGCTCCGCCGAAACCTCGGATACACGACGATCAACGTGATGGGACTGGCGGTGGGCATGGCGGCGTGCCTGCTCATTGCTCTCTTTGTGCGCCACGAGCTCTCGTACGACGACTTTCACGAGGACGCCGACCGGATCTACCGGCTCGTCAGCGACTTCGGCGACACCGCGATGGCGTCCAGCACCTGGCCGGTGATCAACGCGATAAAGGAGCAACACCCGTCCCTTCCGATGGCCTCCTTCTTCGAGGCCACCGCCGTGGTGCGTCGCGGCACGAGGCGGTTCAACGAGGACCCCATCTTCGTGGCCCGGCCCTCGTTCTTCGAGGTCTTTACGTTCCCCACTCGTCGTGGGTCGGCCCGAGCGGCGTTCGACCGCCCCTACACCGCCGTCCTCACGCCCGCGATGGCGGAGAAGTACTTCGGGGACGCAAGCCCGGTGGGCAAGACGCTGGAGATGACTGGGCTCAACTGGGGCGACGAGACCGTGCAGGTGACTGTCAGCGGCGTGCTGGAGCCGATTCCCGAGGCCTCCCACTTCCACCCGCAAATCATCGTCTCCTGGGCGACGATGGACGCGGCGTTCGACTTTACGGAGCAGAGGAGCGACGGCTCGGGGGGGGGGTTCCGGGCCTACCTCAAAGTACCGACGGGCACGGCAGCCGACTCCCTCGCCGCCACGTTCACGGAGCAGGCGAAGGCCCGGCTCGGAGACGACTGGATCGGCGCCACGCTCCGGCTCCAGCCGCTCACGGACATCCACCTGTACTCCGACCTCAGCCTCGAAATCGAGCCCAACGGGTCGGCCACCTACGTCTACCTCTTCGCCGCCATCGCATTGTTCATCCTCCTCCTTGCGGGCGTCAACTTCGTCAACCTGTCTACGGCCCGCTCGCTCGAACGGGCGCGGGAGATCGGTGTGCGGAAGACGATCGGAGCGGCGCGGCAGCAGATCGTCCGGCAGTTTCTTGCGGAGGCCGCCGTGCTCGTCGGTCTCGCTCT
>CAZBIB010000079.1:10558-12893 GCA_964491575.1 uncultured Salinivenus sp.
CCCAGGGCGTCGCTGTTGCGGAAGGGCCTCGTCGTGTTCCAGTTCGCAACGTCGGTAGTGCTTGTCGCCGGCACCGTCGCAGCGTACTGGCAGCTCGACTACCTCCAGCAGGCTGACCTCGGGTTCGATGCAGAGCAGGTCGTCACGGTCCCTCGCCCCCCCGCGGCGGAGTCGACGGCTGTGTCGCAGACGTTTCAGCGGGAGGTGGCCCAGCAGCCGGGCGTGACGGCGGTGTCGCAGGCGTCGGAGCCGCTTCCCGGCAAGCTGCAGGCGAGCGTCGGCGGGGCCTTCTCCGGGCTTGGGATTCCGGCGGAGGAGCGCCACAACCTGCGGCTCGTGACCGTCGGGCACAACTTCTTCGAAACCCTCGGGGTGAAGCCGGTCGCTGGCCGCACCGTTGAGCGCGGCCGGACCGCCGACTCGTCCGCCGTCGTTCTCAACCGGGCCGCTTTCGAGCAATTGGCGCAGGATCTTCCCCCCGATCAGCGCACTCCATCCGCAGCGGTTGGCCGCTCCATCGACGTGGGCATCGGATGGCTGGGCAAGAGTCCCGACGTGATTGGCGTCGTCGAAGACCTCCACCTCGCGACGCTCCACCAACCGATTGAGCCGATGGCGTTTTTTCTCAACTCGACGCTCCTCGACACCTACTACCTGCGCATCGAGACGAATGCGATGAAGCAGGGGCTCGCCAACGTCGAGCAGGTCTGGCGCCGGTTCTTTCCGAATGCTCCCTTCGCGTACGAGTTTGCCGACCGGTCCTTTGCCGCAGCGTACCGGGCCGAGCAGCAGACCGCCTCCCTCGTGGGCGTCTTTGCCGGCCTGGCCATCTTTGTGGCCTGCCTCGGGCTCTTCGGCCTCACCGCCTTCGCCGCCCGGCAGCGCCGTCACGAGATTGGCGTTCGGAAAGCCGTCGGCGCCTCCACCGAGCAGATCGTCGGGCTGCTCTCCAAGGACTTCCTCCGGCTCTTGGCGCTAGCCATCGCGGTTGCGGTGCCGATCGCGTACGGGGTCCTGGCTCGATGGCTCGACACGTTTGCCTATCACTTCGACCTCGGCCCCGGGCTTTTTCTCCTTGCCAGCGGGGGCGTGCTCCTGGTGGCCCTCGTCACGGTGAGTGCGCAGGCCCTCCGCGCCGCCCGCATCGACCCGGCCACCACGCTGCGGGACGAATGAGCCGAGATCTACGGATGGAGGGCGCCCAGCACCCCCGTTCGGCGGCATCCGGAGGTCCGAGCAGACCAGGCCAAGTTCTTCGCGGAATTGAAGCTAGCAATTTCCCTTTGAGAACGCGGCTTTGGCGGTGCACGAAGTGCGTTCAGAGATGGATTGGGGCTCAGGGCGAAAAAGGGTCATAGCGCAAACGAGTCAATAAAGACGAGGAGGTTCCACGTATTGCCCTCCCAACCCACGGCAATTGCATCTTAACGACGGCGGCCTTTACAGCATTAAGTAGAGCGCGAGACGGCGCACCGACTGCCGTCGGTGAGAACACTCTGAAAGCACTCGTGCTGCGGGCAGCATGACCTCGTTCTGCTCGGCCCTCGCGTTGCTCCCAGCGCAGTAAAGCTCGCCACCGACAGCTGTCGGGACGGAGAGACGGACGCAAGGAGTCTCTCGCCACTACTGGTTCTTACCGGGCGCGTTAGTCGTCGTCATCTCCGTCCCGGTCCGAATCCTCGAAGCCCTCAAAGCCGGAGGTGACGTTCTCCTCGACGAGGTCCTCGTTGTCCCCGTCATTGCCCGCAGTTCGCGGATCGACCAAGTCCCCGCTGGACGTGCGGAACCAGTCGTTCACGTTGACCATCACGGTCACGTTTCCAGTGCTGTCCGGCGAGACCTCCAGGGGCGTGGCAAAATTGATTTCTCGTTCGGCGTCCACATCGGTCGTAAACGTGAACGTTGCAGAGCTGTCGGTGCCGGCCGGGGACCACGTCCCGCTCACTTCCACGCTCGTCTCGGTCGGGAAGCTGCCGCTTACGTCATCTTCGCTTTCGCGCTTGTCCAGCTCCAGCTCGATCCCGACCCACTTCCCGGGCGGAAGCATCGATTCGATCTGGACCTCGGGGCCTCCCTCCATCGGCACATCTACGAGAAACGGGCCCGGCTCGACTTCCGGGTCGTCTCTGTCCTCGGCGGCATCAAACTCAATTTGGCTGATAAACATCCGGACGCGGTCGATCTGCAAGGTGTCCCCCTCGCTGTCGGTAAACTTCGCGCCTTGAAGGGCCGGCTTGTGCAGTGCCGCAACGCTCCCGGAATTGCTTCCGATTGCGACAAAGGAGGTCGTGACCGGTACCTCCGGCCCGCTAGAGGAGCCGGAGCTGTCGCACCC
>CAZBIB010000080.1:0-12865 GCA_964491575.1 uncultured Salinivenus sp.
AGTGGAGCATGTTGTAGAAGCCCATCGTCTCGGCGTAGTAGTCCACGTACGTGTCCATGTCGCCCTCATACACGTTGCCCACGCAGTGGTCCACGTACTGAAGGCCTGTGCCCGTGGGCGGCTCCCAGAACGGGTTGTCCCACGCCTCGAAGCCGGGGAAGAAGAGGCCGTCGTACTCCGATCGCTCAACGAAGGTATGGACGGTGTCGCCGTAGGTGGCGATGGTGGCCGTCACGATGCGTCCGTCGTCGTCTTCGTGGACGGTCGGCTCCTGCACGGGCTCCGCGCCTCGCTTTGTGGTTTCCTCGAACGAGGACGTGGCATCGTCCACCCAGAGCGCGATGTCTTTCACCCCGTCGCCGTGACGGTGGACGTGTTCGCTGATGGGCGAGTCGGGGCCCAGGGCCGAGGTCAGGACGAACCGGATGTCGTTCTGTTCGAGAAGATAGCTCGCCTTGTCCTTGTGGCCCGTCTCCGGACCCAGGTAGCCTTGAATGTCGAAGCCGAAGAGATGGGCGTAGAACTGAGCGGCCTGCTTGGCATTGCCGACGTAGAATTCGACGTAGTCGGTGCCGTTGATTGGGAGAAAGTCTTCGGGCGTTTCGACGTCGGATTGGGGAGCAACGGTTGGGTCGGCCATGGGACGTGTCCGGATTGAAGTGCGAGGAGTGACGAGTTTGGAAGCGCTTTCCTGCCGGGGTTCAAGGTACTTTTCCCCCGACTGAACGTTTCGCGGAGTGCCGGGTCCTTACGGATTCATCCCGTTCGACGGCACCGAGTTCGACGCCGCCATGAGCTGGAATCGGATAGGCAGTCGAAGGCGAATGGGGATGGGCTTTCCATCGCGCTTTGCGGGCACGAACGTCACCGAGCGCACCCCCTCCACGGCGGCCGAATCGCAGAGCGGATGAAGGGACTCCACAACCTCCATGTCCGCAACCGTTCCGTCGGTCTCGACCGTGAATTCCACTTCCAGTCTGCCCTCAATGCCCTGTGCGCGGGCTTCTTCGGGATAGTTGATGTGAAGATACAAACTCCCCGTCCCTCCGACGATCTGAGGGGTCTGGTCTGTAACGCCCAGTTCGGCGATCGACTGCACCTCTTCGTACTTCTGAGAATCGTCTGTGTCACGCTCGGTCGACTCCGTACCGGTGTTCTCAGAGGAGGCAGAGGTCGTCTGTGATTCGGCGTGAAGAGAGCGGAAATCGGTAGCCGGAGGGGCCATTTTCCGTCGCTTCGCAGCGTCGTCGTAACGCTCCGCGTCAGATCGCTCGGTGGTCACGTCTTCGAGAACGATCTGCTCGGACGGTGGATCGGCGGACCAGCCTACGCGCTTCACGGGGGACTGGAGGGGAAGACGGACGAGCGCAAGCATCAGACTGAGGCTCGCCACCAGCCCCAGCATAATGCGGACCGGATACGCATCCAGGACGGAGGAGATCGCGGGATGGGATCGGGGAGTATCCATGTCGAGGGACGGACGCAGCTGTGGGGAAGGAGCCGGTCCACCATATCTTTCTACGAATAAATGTTGAAATGATTCCAGGGGCGGCGAGATTTGTACACCGATGTCCTTCGAACAAACGCCGCCGCCGGGTGTGGCATGCTTGTAGAGCTGCATTCCTCTCCGTCTCCTCCACTTCCGGTGATGTTTTCTGCCCTCGTTCTCGACAAAGAAGATGGTGACGTTCTGGCTCGGGTCCGTCAGTTGGAGGAGCGTGACCTCCCCGATGCGGGGCCGGAAGAGGTGCGCCTGGAGGTTCTGTATTCGAGCCTGAACTACAAGGATGGGTTGGCGGTGACGGGGAGCGGGCAGGTGATTCGGGGCGACTATCCCATCGTGCCCGGCATCGATCTGGTGGGGCGCGTGCGAGAGAGCGACCACGCGGCGTTTGCGGAGGGGGACCTCGTCATCGGAACCGGCTGGCAGCTCGGCGAGGTGGTGTGGGGCGGGTACACCCAGTGGGCAAAGGTGGACGGCAACAAGCTGGTGCCCCTTCCGGACGACCTCTCGCCCGCAGAGGCTATGACCGTGGGGACTGCCGGCTTTACCGCGATGCTGTCGGTGATGGCACTGGAGGAGCACGGAGTGATGCCGGATGCCGGTGAGGTCGTGGTCACCGGCGCATCGGGTGGGGCCGGAAGCATCGCCGTCGCGCTGCTCGACGCTCTCGGGTACGATGTCGTTGCCTCCACCGGAAGTGTGGACGCCCACGAATACCTCCGTGCACTCGGGGCCGATCGGATCGTGCATCGGCGCGATTTTGAGGACGGACCGGCGCGGCCCATGGAGTCGGCCAGCTGGGCCGGGGCCATCGATGCGGTGGGGGGCGACACGCTCGCCACCCTCATCGCTCAGTTGCAGCGTCACGGGAGCGTGGCCGCGTTTGGCAACGCCGGGGGGCACGAGCTACACACAACGGTGCTCCCGTTCATCCTCCGAGGCGTGAACCTGCTGGGCATCGACTCAAACACGTGTCCGAACGATTGCCGTCGCGTGGCCTGGGACCGGCTCGCAGAGCTCCTCACTGATGGTCACTACGAGCGCATTCGTGCCCGCACGATCACGCTCGACGAGATCCCGGCGACGGGGCGAGAGATTCTGAATGGGCAGGTGCGGGGGCGCATTCTGGTCGACGTGCAAGCGTAATTCGTTTCTCTCCACATCTTGTCCGGCAGATGCCGGGATCCGATCGCATGACGGTGTCCATCTGGCAGCAGGCCCAGCGCGAGCAGGAGGCGGCGTACGACGTGATCGTGGTCGGCGGGGGTATCGTGGGCTGCTCGACGGCGTACTGGCTCCACCGGCAGCAGCCGTCGCTCCGCGTGGCGATTCTGGAGGCGCGTTCGCTCGGCGCAGGGGCCAGCGGGCGAAATGCGGGATTCATTCTGCAGGGCACCCACACGGACTATCGCTCGGACATGGCTCGGTATGGAGAGCGAACGGCACGCCGCCTGTGGAATTTTACCCGGGCCAACCGGGACCTTCTCGCGGAGGAGCTCCGCGGAACGGCCTTCGACTGGAACTCGGAAGGGAGCCTGACGGCGGCGGGCAGTGCCGACGAGAACGAGCGCCTCCGCGCCGGCCTGTCGCATCTGCGGGCCGCGGGCGCCCCGGCGGTCTACCTCGATTCCGAAGAAACGAACGACCGCCTCGGGGCCTCCGACTTTCACGGTGGGCTGTTCGTGACCACGGGTGCCGTCGTCAATCCGCTACAACTCGTTCAACACGTCGCCGCCCAGAGCGAGGCGGACATCCACCGCCAGCATCCGGTCGAGCGCATTCACTGGGACGACCCGGGTGTCCTGCTCGACACGCCCGGGCGACGCTTCCGGGCCGACCGCGTGGTGGTGGCCCTCGGGCCGTCGCTGCCGGATCTTGTGCCCGCCACCTCGTCCTTCGTGCGGCCCGTCCGCGCCCAGATGCTGGCGACGGCGCCGGCCGATGCGTCTCACATTCCGGTGCCGGTCTACTCTCATCACGGCGGATTTTACGTGCGACAACTGGACGACGGCCGCGTGCTCGCAGGGGGCGGTCGCCACCAGCATCGCGAGGCCGAAGAGACGAGCGCGGACACCACGACGCCAGCGGTGCAGGCGACAATCGAGCGGTATCTACACACCTACTTTCCGTGGACCCGGTCGCTGCCCATCGAGCAGCGCTGGAGCGGCACGATGGGGTTTTCGCCGGACGGGCGGCCCGTGGTGGGACGTGTGCCGGGGCACCCCGAAGGGGTCTTCGCCACCGGGTTCACGGGCCACGGTATGGGCTACGGCTTCCGAATGGGGCGCCTGCTGGCAACCCTGGCGGCCGAGGACACGGGGCGACCCGAGGCGCTCGACCTGTTCGCCGCTTCGCGCTTCGAGGACGCGGACGCAGAAGCGTCGGACGCGGAGACGGAGCGGACGGAGGGGCGCTGACCCTGCGGTTTCGTACGGCACGGTTGCAGGCGCTCAGAATCGGCGGACTGGGAGGGAGGTCCCTACAATTCGATCCCGATGAGCCATCGAAATTCAAACTCGTCGGTGCTGCCTTCGATCAGCATAGGATCACTGGCCCACACCGGAAACTTTGCCACGATGTCGAGACCCTGAAGCACGTCGGACTGGGCCATCCAGCGCCCGAGGTGTGGGATCGCCGATACGTCGTAGCTCGCCCCAAACCCAGCGTCGGCAACGAGGTCGTCCACGTCGAAGCCGGCAAGGAAAACGCCGTCGCTCCACACGGTTCCCAATCCCGAGAAAACGGAGAGGCGGAGGGGGGACAGAGCATTAACGGTCGAAAACGGCACACCTCCTAGCGAAAGGCGGCCCGAGAGGATGTGATCTCCAATTTGACCGAGCCGTCCAGAGCGAAGGTAGGCTACCGGACCCGAGGGACCAACCCCAACAAGGTGGGCGTCGCTGATCGGGTGTTCAAATGCAGCACTGGTTTGCCGATACGTGTCGTTGCGCCATTGTGCTTCAAATGAATGGCCCCCGAGAATAAACTTTTTATGCGGAAGAAGGCCATTGCCTCCGTATCCTAAGCGCAGGTCCGCTTGACCTGTGAGTGATCCAAGCGCAGCTGTTTTTCGAGCAGACAATGCAACACGGGAGGCTTGATCTAAAGGACTGGTTAGTGCTCGTCCGTCACGGTAATTCGTGAATGGACGGACAGTCCCTCCGAATTCCGCAAATGCTTCGATTCGATCACTCCCTTTCGCGAAGGTGTAGTCGACACGAGCCGACAAGACGTGCGACTCACCCCATGGATTGGAGCAGAGGCTACCAGTATAGGCCGGTGCACACACAAGGCTCGACCTCTGCACCCCGAACGCCCGGTCACTCGGGTTCAACTGTTGGAGCAGGGAGAACCGGAGGCGTTCGTTCGTGTCGGCGAGGGGTGAGCGAAGCGGCGCCCGGACTGAAAGCCGGTTCTCAAGCACACCCAGGTGCTTCGTGGCGACCAGTTTGACCGTGGCGCGGGCGCCGAACGGATCGAAGGGGTGTTCGTAACGAAACTCATAGTCTAACCCGGTAAACCATGAACCGGAATTCAGGTCCGATGGGAAAGTGGGAGTGGGGTCCGAATCATCAATCAAAGCCGGATCGTCGCCGCCGGAAAAGAGCACCTCGGGCCAGAGCGTGACCGTGGCGCGGAGCTGGCGCTCGCCCCGGAAGTACTGCCCGCGCACCTGCACGCCGCCACCAAAGCCGAAGTCGTTGGCGTAGAGGGCAAGGGGGCGCACGCCGAGTTCGTAGTGCGACCAGCTCGACTGCGGGGAGCGGAGGAAACGCGTTGTGAGCGGCAGAGTGGTGGAGTTGTTGAGGCGGTTCACGTCCGGCGTCTCGCCATTCGGGTCGATCACGGCCTTCTCCACCCGGCTCGGCACCGTCACTGTAAACGTCTTCTTCGGTGTGACCCAGGGCCACGGCTCGGTGACGATCCAGTCGTCGGGTACCGGCTTGTGGCCGTGCATCGACGCGAGGGGCACGTTGAGCCACTGCGTGGAGCCGTCAGCCAGGGTCAGCTTCACGTCCTGCGGCATCCGGATCAAGCCCTCCCGCTCCAGAGTGAGGTTCACTGCCACGCTGTCGCCCCGTCGCTGCTGGTCGAGGTCCGCAATGGCGTCGTCTACCGTACGCGTCGAGCGGGTAAACTGCCAAAAGTACCAGTCCAGCATCAGGCCGCTCACCTGCTCCGCGAACAGTTCCAGATCGAACGGATCGGGGTGCATGCCTTTGCGCTCGCGGAAGTAGCGCTTGAGCCACTGATTCCGTTGCTCGTCGCCGATGACGTATCCCATCATGTCCACCAGCATCGCCCCGCCGGGATACGACGTGATGCCGTACGCGAAGTTGGTCTTGAACCAGTCGGCCGGCGTGCTGAAAGCCTCGGCCAGGCCCAGCTTGTGCATGAGCACCACGCTCCGTCGGGTGCCGGTGTGATCGGCGGGACGGTTGGTGAGGTGGGCCATTCCCTCCTCGGTGGCGTAGGTGGTAAAGCCCTCGTCCATCCAGGCATAGTCGGCCTCGTTGCTGCCGAGGGCGGCGTAGTACCACATGTGGGCAAACTCGTGTACGGTGGTCCCCAGCACGGAGCCGTAGCTGCTCCTCTCCTCGAACTCGGGCCCGTCGTAGCTGCTGACGACCGTAAACATGGGATACTCCATCCCCCCATCGCCCCCCTGCGCCACGGTCATCTGCGGATAGGCGTAGTCGCCGTATTCCTCGCTGAAGAACGCCGTCAGCTCGGGCATGTCGTTCTTCAACGGACGCCACTGCTCGGCCACGTTCGGCTTGTAGAGGATGTGATGCGTAGTGCCGTCTGCCGTCACCTTGTCGTGGATGTACTCTGGATCGGCCGACCACGCGAAGTTGTGCACGTCCTCGGCAGTGAAGTGCCACGTGAGCGAATCGGCCTCCGGCAGGCCGTCCGACGGCCTCCAGGTGCCGTCGCCCTCAATGTCGTAGCCGTGGCCGATTTCCTCGGGGTTCTGGAGGACGCCCGTGGCCCCGATCGTGTACTCTGCGGGAAGGGTAATTTCGACGTCAAACTCGCCGTAGGGCGCGTAGTACTCGCGGTTGACGTAGAAATTGGCGTGCCAGCCCCGCTCGTCGTACCCAGCCATCTTGGGGAACCACTGCGTCATCGTGTAGTCGATGCTGTCGCCCCGGCTGTTGCGGCCGCTGCGCCGCGTCTGCAGAGGCACCTGCGAGCGGTAGTTCATGACGAACGTGGTGGACTCGCCCGGCAAAATGGGATCGGCGAGGTCCACGCGCATCACCGTGTCGGTCACGTCGTACGAGACTGCCTCCCCGTCCTGCGTGAGAGACTCAATTTTGTACCACCCCTGCTCGTCCTGTGCCAGGTTGAAGATGCGCGGCACGATGCGCCCGTCCGGATCGGGAAGCTGCCGGTTCCGTTCCGCCATCATCGACCCCGGATGGAAGGCGTTGAAGTAGAGATGGTAATACACCGTGTGGAGCGTGTCCGGCGAATTGTTGGTATAAGTAAGCCGCTGGTGCCCGTCCACGCGATGCGTTTCGGTGTTGAGGCGGATGTCCATCTCGTAGTCTGCATGCTGCTGCCAAGTCTCCGGCGACTGTCCGAAGGCGGGACACACGCAGAAGAGAACGGCGGCGAGGAGGGGAGCGAGACGAGCAGTCATTGGAGAGAGGGAGCGGATAAAAAGGACAAGAGACGGAAGGCGACTGATGCCGAGTCTATCGTTCTTTATAAGGACCCGAATGTTTCTGCCCGCGTCAACGAAAAGAGAAAAGATTCTCGGCGGCTTCCGAATCACGAGTTGGGCGGCGGCGTTCGCCGATATGAAACGTTGACACGCTCCTTTTCGACTGACTTATTCCTGGCCGCTTCACACCCATGACCAAAGCAGACCTCATCGATCAGATTGCCGAGGGGACTGGCCTCACCAAAGTCGAAACTCGGGCGGTCGTGGAGGGCTTCATGACCGCCGTTGGGAACGCGATGAAGGAGGGCAAACGCATTGAGCTTCGGGGCTTCGGGGTCTTCGAAGTACAGCACCGGGCCCCGCGCACCGGGCGCAATCCCCAGACCAACGAGCCCGTGGAGATCGAGGCCCGATATAAGCCCGTCTTTCGTCCATCGGACAAGATGAGCGAGGCCGTGGACGCGGCCCACAAAGCTGAGGACGAAGAGTCCTGATTGTGGGTGCGTTCCGACTACCGGATAGTTTTCAGGGTGAGCCGGTGAAGCTCCAATTTGTCCTCCAACACCGAAATCGCAGTCATTCTTAGGGAGCCCCGCGACCGAAGAATTTCTTCGAAAACGACAGAAAACAAAGAGGGCGCCTGCGCTTCCCGAGTCCGTTTCCGCTTTATTCGGTGAGATTCTTCGACTTCTCCCGACAGCTGTCGGGATCCGCTCAGAATGACTTGTATTCTTGAGGAGCTTCACCGGCGAGCAGCAATTTGTCATTCAAAACTGTCCGGTCGCTAGGGGCGCGTCCTGGTTCGTCGTCTCCGTCCACCATTCACCCTCCTGCCATGACTGCTGACTCGCAGACGTGTCCATCGTGTGGGGCCCGCGTGCCCGCTGAGGCCAATCAATGCACCCTGTGCGGAACGCCCGTGGAGGCGTCGGCCGAGGCCACGGACGAGCCGGACGACCCCGACGCGTCGTCCGCAGAGGAGGGGACTGGAGACTCGGAAGCGCCCTCCGACGCAGACTCTGCGAACTCGGGGTCAGAGGAAGAGCCGGGCGTCTTCTGCAATCAGTGCGGATGGGAAAACCCCCCGGGTGCACAGTACTGCAGCCGCTGCGGCGAGAAGCTCCAGGATCTCTCGGACGCAGCGCCGGCCGGCACGCGCCGGGTGAGCGCGGATCTTCCAACGGGAACGGCCACCGACGCGCCGACCGACACGGAGTCGGCAGACGCTCCCGATGAACGGGAGACCGATGAGCAGGCAGCCATGGGGCGACAGATCGCGCTGGTCGTGGGGAGCGCGCTCGTCCTCGTCCTCGGTCTGTTCTTCGTGACGCAGTGGAGCGCCCAGTACGAGTGGGGAGACGCTTCGTCGGGCACCTCCTCCGCGCAGGCTGGGGCGGGAGGCACCGCTTCTCCACCGGCTTCCGGCGGGCAGCAGCCGATGCGCACGCCGGGCCAGGGAAAGCAACGGCCAGCCCCAATGGACCTCCAGGCCCTTCTCGACCAGACGGCAGACTCGCTCACCGGGCCTGTCGCCGGTCGAATCGACTCGCTCCGGACCCGCATCGACCAGGCGTCGGGGGGCGAGAAGCGCAAACTGCAAGCTGAGCTCGTGAACCTCTATATCGGGGCCGGGCATCCGGGCCGGGCCGCCGTGGTGCAGAAAGACCTTGCGGAGGCCACGGGTGCAGTGGACGCCCGTCGCCGCGCCGCCGATCTTCTGTACCGATGGATGCAGAAACTAGAGGGACAAGGGCAGCGTCAGCAGGTCTTCCAGGTGGCCCGTCACGCCGCCCAGGCCTACGAGGCCGTCGCCGAACAGCGCCCCGACGACCTCGACGCTCGCACCCGGATGGGGGAGGCCTACCTGCTCACCAACGAGCCGATGCGTGGCATCAAGGCCATCAACGCGGTGCTCGACGACGATTCCACCTTCGTCCCGGCCCGCTTCCAAAAGGGCCTCGCGCTCCTTCAGATCAACCGGCTCGATCAGGCCATGAATCAGTTTGAGAAGGTGAAGCAGTACGCCGAGGACGGATCGCCCTTCTTCCAGCAGGCCGATCGGGCCTTGACGGTCATCGAGAAGCAGCGGAACCGATCCTCGTCCGGCGGATCTGCCTCTCCTCCCGGGACCGAACGGTGAGATAACCGGAGGTCGGAACGCTCCAATCCCTCAAAACCCGAACACCGGGTTAGCTAGGGTTCTACCTCTACCACCCGTGGGCGTCCACCGTCCACGTGTTGATTACTGCGTCGCCGTCCACGACGTGGAGCTGCTCCTGGTTGGCCACGGTCACGCAGGCATGGTTAGGCACGATACGGAGCCGATCGCCCACCGTCAGGTCCGTGTCGCCGGACATCGTCAACCACCCGTGCTCCTCGGAGAGGGGGTCAACGCGGAGGCCGGGGTGCGGCTGCATCGTCGCGGCGTCGGATAGCGCGATGCCGTACCCATCCGTGCCGTACCCAGTGTCCGTCGTGAACACCTTCTTCCCCGCGTCCACGAACGCGCGGTCGGGGCCGTTGGGCTTCTCCTGCGTACTGATGATGGTGGTGAGAACCGTGAGTGCGCAGTCGGTGAGGGAGGCTGCGTCGAGCGCCACCTGCATGGCGTCGTGCATCACGTAGTTGCCGGGACGAATCTCGGTGACGCGGAAGCCGCCCGGCTCCGCGTTTTCGAATGCGGCCATTGACGGTGTGGAGCCAATGCTGATCTCGAATGCGTCCGGAGTCGCGCCCGGAACGCCTGCTTCTGACAGAACGGACGCCACAGACAGCATCCGATCGCGTTCGTGCCGCGCCACGCGACGGAGCGCTTTCGCTTCCGTCTCGTCGTCGGATGGCCCGTCGTAGGCCTGTCCGGCGTGCGTGAGGATGCCCGTGAGACGAAGGCCGGGGAGCGATGCGATGTGCTGAGCGAGCGTCACCGCCGCCTCGTCGTCCGACCAGTGCACGCCGCAGCGCCCGTGTCCCACATCCACCTCCATCAGCACGTCGACCGGCGTGTCTGCCTCGGCGTAGACGACAGAGGCCTGCTCGGCGCCCGCCACGGTGTCGACCGTGAACGAAATCGTCGCCTCCTCCCGGAGCGCCTGCAGCCGCTTGTGCTTCTTGCGGCCCGTGACCGGATAGGCCACACGCACGTCGTCGATCCCTGCGTCGGCGAACGTTTCGGCCTCCTTCACGGTGGCTACGGTGAGCCCCTCGGCGCCGCGCCGCTGTTGCTGCTGAGCAATTGCCACGGACTTGTGCGTTTTGGCGTGGGGGCGGAGCGTTGCCTCGTTCGCATCGGCGGTGGCCTGCATGGCGGCGAGGTTGTCCCGCAGGCGGGATTGTTCGACAAGGAGGGAAGGGGTGGAGAGGTCGGCAATCGTCACGTGGCGACGGGGAACGATGCGCAGCGAGTGAGGACGGATCCGCGAGAAGAGATGAGAGAGTGCTGGGTTCCGGCGCGGTCCGAGCAGGAACCTTTCAGTCGCCGGACGCATCGGACAGATCGACGTGCACGTCCATTTTCGCCCCCTCCGAATGCACTCGTTCTCTGTTGTCCGACCAGTCGTTCTTTCGGCGATCCTCGCCCTCGCGGTCGGGGTCGGGACGGCTCACGCCCAGATGGAGATGCCACCTCGCTCGCTCGGGGAGGTGATCGAGCGGGCCGAGGCGCGGGGCACGCCCATCCTGCTGGAGATCTACGCGCCGTGGTGCCCCTACTGCCAGCGCATGCAGAAGACCGTCTATTCCGACTCCGAGGTACGCTCGTACCTGAACCGCGAGTTCACGTACGCCCGCCTCAACCGCGACACGACGGCGGGAACGCACCAGTTTGACGGCCGCACGCTCTCGACGAAACAGCTGGCCCTGGCCCTCGGGGCACGGGGGGTGCCCACCACCGTCTTCATGAAGCCCGACGGCACACCTATCGCCCATCAGCCAGGCTACATCAAGCGGCCCATGTTTCTCCAGATGATTCGGTACGTGGGGTCGGGGGCGTACCGGGAACAGAGCTTCAAGGCGTTTCGAGCACAGGCGTCCAAGTGACCGCTCTGCCATTCTCAAACGGCGTCCGTCGCGTCGTTTACTTCCAACAGATTCTCCAGCGCCGTCGGTGCACCTCGTCGGTCTGAAGCGGGCCGTTCTCCGGCAGGTCGGATATCTCTTCGAGCTTCTCGTTGCGGTGGGCCAGGGCCTTCTCGTAGGCCGCCCTTTTCGCCCTTGTACGTCTTGTCCGAGAAGAGCTTGGTGTGCCGGTCGCCGTTGCGATGATGTGCACCTACCAACCGTGCGTACGGTCGGTGTCGATGCGGAAGAGGTTCTTCTTTTTCTCCATGAGGAGGGAAAGCGCCTTGTGAGAGACGACAGAATTGAAAGCGTCTCCCGGAACGATCCGCACGATTGATTGCCCAGCGCGACAGTTCTCCAGCGCTCAACCGCAAGGTTCGTTACGACTGCCGAGCGCCCACCTTGCCCATCGCCACGCGCAGGCGGTTGCGAGCGCGCTCCAGGGCTGCTTCGTGCTTCTTGCGTTCCTCCCCTTGCACACCGGCCTCCAACTGACGACGAGCCCGTTCCTCGGCGTTCTCGGCCCGTTCCACGTCAATCCCGGAGGCCGGCTCGACCGTCTCAGCAAGCACCGTCACCTTGTTGTCCACGATTTCAAGGAAGCCCCCACTCGTCGCGAATACAATGCGATCGTTGTGCATGTCGGCGTACTCGTGGGCCGCTTGCGTCTTTACGATGAGAGGCCCGATATCGAGGGCGGCAATCATCGGCGCGTGGTCCGCGCGCACCTCAAAGGAGCCTTCGACTCCGGGTGCTCGCACGCCGTTGGCCGGACCCTGGTAGGCGTGCTCATTCGGCGTGACGATGTCAACAGTGAGTTCGTCGGCCATGGGGCAATTTCGATTTTCGAGTTGCGAATTTCGAATGCGCGGCGAACGGCTGGTATTCGCACCTCGCCACTCACAATTCGAAACTAATTATTCTTCGTCGAGCATCTTCTCGCCGGCCTCGATGACCTCATCGATCGTTCCCTTCAGCAGGAAGGCGCGCTCGGGAAGGTGATCGAGCTCGCCGTCGAGAATCATGCGGAAGCCGCGGACGGTCTCCTCCACCTCCACGTACTTGCCGGGCGTGCCGGTAAACTGCTCGGCCACGAAGAAGGGCTGGCTGAGGAAGCGCTGCACGCGCCGAGCGCGGTTTACGGCCTGCTTGTCCTCGTCGCTCAACTCGTCCATCCCCAGGATGGCGATGATATCCTGAAGCTCCTCGTAGCGCTGCAGGATTTCCTTCACTTCCTGCGCCGTCTCGTAGTGCTCCGTGCTGAGGGCCCGCTCATTGAGCATCTGACTCGTGGAGTCGAGCGGGTCGATGGCTGGGTAGATGCCCTGCGTGGCCAGCTGGCGCGAGAGGACCGTCGTGCAGTCGAGGTGGGCGAAGGTGGTGGCCGGAGCCGGGTCCGTCAGGTCGTCCGCCGGCACGTATACGGCCTGGAAGGAGGTAATGGAGCCCTCCTGCGTGGAGGTAATGCGTTCCTGCAGGTCTCCCATCTCGCTGGCAAGCGTCGGCTGGTAGCCCACGGCGCTCGGCATGCGCCCCATGAGGGCCGACATCTCCTGCCCTGCCTGCACGAAGCGAAAAATGTTGTCTAGGAAGAAGAGCACGTCGCGCCCACCGAGGTCGCGGAAGTATTC
>CAZBIB010000081.1:0-12565 GCA_964491575.1 uncultured Salinivenus sp.
ACCTCCGGCACCTCCACGGCAAACTCGGTCGCCGGCGCCGTAAGGGCGCTCCAGCCCTGCGCCGCCCACTGCTCGCGGAACTCGGGGACGGCATGGTCGATCTCGACGCGGCTCCGGCCCCAGGCGTAGTACCAGGCCAAGCTCGAGAGGATGAGCACGACGATGGCGATCTGGGCGAAGGGGCCCGAGTACAGGATGATGCCAATGCACGCGAGGGCGGCAAATCCCTGGGCAAATGGGAAGCCGGGCGTGCGGTACGAGGGCTCGTACCAGTCGGGCTGGGCCACGCGCAGGGCCACGCACCCCACGTTGAGCGCCGCGTAGCTGTAGAGCTGCAGCACGCTGGCAATCTTGGCGAGCTGCTCCAGGCTCTCGATGAGCAGAAAACTGAGGGCCAGCACGCCCGTCAGCAGGATGGCGCGGTGGGGGGTCAGAAGCGTCTCGTGGACGGCACTCAACCAGTTGGGCACCATGCGGTCCCGCGCCATTGCCAGGTTGATGCGCGAGGAGGCCATGATGCTCGCATTGGCCGACGACACGGTGGCCAATAGCCCGGCAAAGATGATGGCGCCCGCGCCGATCGGCCCCGCGAGCGTCCGGGCCGCCTGCGTGAGCGGATCGCGCACCTCCCCGATCGTCTCCTGCGGAAAGATGCCGCCGATGACGAGCAGGATGACGACGTAGAGCAGCGTAACGAGGGCCACCGATCCGATCAGTGTGCGGGGCAGGTTCTTGGCCGGATCCTGAATCTCCTCCGCCACCGCCGCGATCTTCACGAAGCCAAGAAACGAGACGAACACGAGGGCCGTCGTCGACGCCACCGGGGCGCTGCCGAAGGGGAAGAAGGGCGTGAAGTTTTCCCACTCGATGTAAAACGCCCCAATGCCGCAGAACGCCCCCAGAATGCCCATCAGCGTGAGCACCACGATCACCTGCATCCGCCCCGACTCCTTGGCCCCGTACACGTTGATGGCCGTCAGCAGCAGCCCGCCCCCGAACGCGCCCCAGAACGGCGTAAGAGGTAAAAACTGCGACAGGTACTCTCCGAGGCCGAAGAGATAGAACGAGATGGCGAACGTGAGGCTGAGCCAGATGCCCACGCCCGAGATGGCTCCGAGGGCCGGGCCGAGCGAGCGGGAGACGAAGAAGTAGTCGCCGCCGGACGTGGGCATGCCTGTGGCCAGCTCCGCGGCACTGGCCGCCGTGATCATGCAGACAATGCCCGCCGCTACGTACGAGAAGATGGCCGCCGGCCCTGTCAGCTCCAGCGCCACGCCGGCCAGCAAAAAGATGCCGGCCCCAATCATGGTGCCGGCTCCGATGGTGAGCGCGTCCCAGAACCCGAGCTCTCGGCGAAGATCATCTTGAGCCATGCGCGAGGACGGTGTTTGGTTGGAAATGACACCGGGTGTCCTGCGGTAGAGCGTCCTGTACTTGCGCTTCCAGTGCTGGTTCGGAGCCCGTCCGCTCGTTCCGCCCCCCGGTCGTCGTCGCACGGTCCTTCGGCTGTTCAAGTCCGTTCCTTCGCGGATTATCGCTTCAGCCTCGCTCTCCGCCTGGACGTCCCTCTATTGCACCGCCTCGGTACGTCCGTCCCCGTCCGGCTCCACAACCTCGAAGTCGGCCTCTTTTTCCTCGACGGACTCAGCGTCGGGGGAGCCCTCTGCATCGGGAAGGATCTGCACGTCCGGCTCCGGGCCGACGAGGACGAGGATCCGGTCCTCCGGAAGAAGCCGAAACTGGTCCATTTCTGAGACGACCTCCAAATCATCCCCGTCTGAGAGAATGAAGAGGGGACTGAGGGTGTGGTCGTCGGGCTGGGTCGATAGGTCCTCCCCCGTGTAGTATCCCTGCTGCGCCTCGCTGGCGAACGTGTCGGCCAGCCGGAGCAGTTTCACCTCGTCGCCGCGCTCCACCTGTTTCTTAAGCGACTGATAGTCGGTGTTCTCGCCGAAGAGAGGACGGCCCTGCAGATGCTTCGGCATCGCGCCCTCCCGCCCTTGTCGGCTCTCGGGCCCGGCGGCGAGCTGATAGATATCCATCGAGTCGAAGACGTCGGAGAAGTGAAGCGCCGTCAGTGAGGCCACCTCGTCATTCGGAATGGTGATGAGCAGGTGCCCGATGCCGTACAGGTCAATCTCGTCGAGAACGGTTTCGGAGAGGACGTTGGCCTTGTGGGCGTCGAGGCCCTCCTCCCGGGCGTGCCGCACGTGGAGGGAATTGTTGTCAATGAGGGAAACTGTGATTCCCAGCGCCTGCACGCCCTGCGCAATGGTGCGGACCCACGGTGCCGCTCCCACGAAGAGAATGCCGTTCGGGTCTGGATCCGCCAGGCCGAACCACTGCGCCAGCGGAGCCGCCGTGAGGCCGTAAATGGCCACCGTGCCCACGATGACGGCAAAGACGGCGGGCACCATCCCATCCACCGCATCCGGGTACACCGGTCGCAGCTGGAAGGCAAACAGCGACGCCACCGCAGCGGCCACCACGCCCCTCGGCGCCATCCACGACAGAAACGCCTTCTCTTCCCAGCTCAACCCCGACCCCGCCGAGGAGACAAACACGGCCAGCGGCCGGACGAAGATCACCAGCAGGCCCAGGAAGACGAGCATGCGGAGGTCGATGTACTCCAGCGCGCTCATCTCCAGCCGCGCACTGAGGAGCACGAACAACGCCCCGATGAGCAGCACCTGCAGGTTTTCCTTGAACTCGACGATGCGCTGGACCGACACATACGGCTGGTTGGCCAGGGCGATGCCCATGAGCGTGGTCGTGAGCAGTCCGGATTCGTGCTGAAGCACGTTGGAGATCACGAAGGCCGTCACGACGATCATGAGCGTGACCGCGTTCCGCAGGAAGTCGGGCACTAGGCGTTGCCGCAGCACGAAGAGGAGCAGCATGGTAGCCGCCACGCTCACGCCGAGGGCCACGAAGATTTCGAGGCCGAGGCCAACGACGACGTGCTCGACAACCGCGTTGACGCCGGCCCCTGCGTTCGGGTCGTTGAGCAGAAGCAGCGTTTCGAGCACCAGCACGGCCAGAATGGCCCCCACGGGGTCGATGGTGATGCCCTCCCACTTGGCGATGGTCCCCACCCGCCCCTTCGGCTGCACGTGGCGGAGGAGCGGAACGATGACGGTGGGTCCGGTCACCACGAGGATGGCCCCGATGAGGATTGACAGGGGAATGTTGTACTCGAGAATGTAGTGGACGCCCGCCGCACCGAGGCCCCAGGTGATGAGCACCCCGATCGTCGTGAGATTCATCACGGTCGTGCCCACCTCTTGCAGCTCCGAGAGGCGGAGGCTTAGCCCTCCTTCGAAGAGGATGATGCCGATGGACAGGGAGACGAAGGCGAATAGCCAGTCCCCCTGTAGCGACTGCGGATCGAGGAGGCCCAGCACCGGGCCGGCGAGGAACCCGACCAGGAGCAGCAGCAGAATGGAGGGCAGTCGAAACCGCCATGCCACCCACTGCGCCCCAACGCCCAGCACAATGACGAGCATGATATTGAGCAGTACGGATTCGGGCACGGTCTGGGGACGATCGGCCAAAGAAAAAGCGGAAAAGCGGAACTGACTACCTATCACTTTGAGTCGAAGACGCTCCCAAAAACCCTCAACTCGTCATCCCGCACCCCGATGCGGGATCTTATTGGGAAAGGCACCGCTGTATTCGGGGAGATCCCCACAAGGGATGACCCTGCGGGCCTCTGAGTCGAGCTCAGGATGACGTGCTTTGAGATGGGTTTTGGGGTGCTTCAGGATTGGCACAGACGAAAGTGATAGGTAGCTAAAAAGCGGAAAAGCGAGAGCGCCTCCGATAGGGAGTCTAACAAATCCCGCTGAACAGTAGCAACTTCGCGGTAGGAGTTTTCTCTACAGTCGCGTGCTGCTCCAAGTTTTGAGCAAAAACTATGCTGTCGCTGACGGCAGACCGCTCGCCACGAATTTCGCACTGAAGGAACCTGGAAGCGCTTGCAGTTTGGCCCGGTGCTCGTTTTTATGAGAGTACAGTTCTTCTTCTCACAGTCCGTTCCCCCCTCCCCTATGGAAGCCCCGACCACAAAGGCGAATGCCCAACAGACGAACGCCCAGGCGCAATCGTCGCATGGCTTTTTTGACAAGGTAAACCAGATCTTTAACAAGGCTGCTGCCGAGACGGATCACGTGCGGGGGGTCCTTCACCAGATCCGGGCCTGCGACAACATCATTCGCTTCGAGTTTCCCATCAAGCGCGACGACGGCACCATCCAGGTCATTCGCGGATACCGGGGGGAGCACAGCCATCACATGCAGCCTACAAAGGGAGGCATTCGTTACGCGCCCAGCGTGAACGTCGACGAGGTGATGGCCCTCTCGGCGCTCATGAGCTACAAGTGCGCCATCGTGGACATCCCGTTCGGCGGCGCAAAGGGCGGCGTCTGCATCGACGCCCGCAACTACTCGACGACCGAGCTGGAGCGTATCACGCGTCGCTACACCTTTGAACTTGCCCGCAAGGACTTCATCGGGCCCGGGACCGACGTGCCCGCCCCCGACTATGGCACCGGCGAGCGCGAGATGGCCTGGATTATGGACACGTTCAACCAGATTGGGGACGAGGACCTGAATGCCCTGGCCTGCGTGACCGGCAAGCCCGTGGGCCAGGGCGGCGTGCGCGGCCGGACCGAAGCCACGGGGCGCGGGGTGTACTACGGCATTCGGGAGGCGTGCCGGTACGAGAAGGACATGAAGCACTTCGATCTGGATCTGGGGGTGGAGGGGAAAAGCATTGTCATCCAGGGGCTCGGCAACGTGGGCTACCACGCCGCCAAGATCCTGGAGGAGGAGGGCGGAGCCGACATCGTAGGAATCGCCGAGATTGAAGGAGCCATCTACGACCCCGACGGGCTCACCGTGGACGACGTGGTGGCCCACCGCGAGGAGACGGAGTCCATCCTCAATTTCCCGGGGGCCGAAAACATCCAGACCTCCGCAAAGGCCCTTGAGCTTCCCTGTGACATCCTCATTCCGGCGGCGCTCGAAGGCGTAATTACCGCCGACAATGCCCCGAACATCCAGGCCAGTATTGTCGCGGAAGCAGCGAACGGCCCCGTGACCCCCAAGGCCGACGACATCCTACAGGAGAAAAAAATCATGATCATTCCGGATGTCTTCCTCAATGCCGGGGGGGTCACGGTGTCGTACTTCGAATGGCTGCGGAATCTGTCGCACATGCGGCACGGTCGCATGAGCCGCCGCTTTGAGGAGCGGAACGCGGAGCGGATTCTCCGAGCCGTCGACGATCTTACCGCGGAGGCCTTCAACGAGGAGCTCCTTGAGTCCCTCATTGAACGCGTGAGCTTCGGGGCCGGGGAGCGGGACCTCGTGAAATCAGGCCTGGAGGACACGATGACCCAGGCGTACGATGAGATCCGATCCATCCGGGAAGAGAAAGACGTGGATATGCGCACGGCCGCCTTCATCAGTGCCATCGACAAGATTGCACGCTCCTACGAGCAGATGGGCATCTTCCCGTAGCGACGTGCGCTGCCGGATACAGGGCGAGACGCGGGGGAAAGGCTACAAATCTATTTGGCGGATTGTCTACAGCCACCCAGAAGAACACTCGCTCGTCTCCCCCAGCGCAACCCGGAACGAGCACGACAAGAATCGCAGGACTCGTTTCAATCCTGGATGCAGACGAGGAGTCAGCAGAAACGCCCTCGCTATTACGGAGCGCGCACCGGAGACACGTCTCCAGTATCTCCGCGTCGGTGACGTCGTAGAAGTGCGTAACACCTCGGTGTAACATCGGCGCTACGGAGTAACATTCCGTGAGGGCGGGGACGTGGTCGTTCGCGTCGCCGACGAAGGGCGCGGCTTCGACTCTGCCGAGACAGAAATTCAGGGCGACGAGGCGTTCGGGCTCTACAGCCTGCGCGAGCGGATTGGCCTTTTCGGCGGGCACGGGGATATCGACGCCGCGCCGGGCGATGGCACGCGCGTGGCGATCCGCATGCCCACAGGCGGGCAGAGCTCCTAGCGCTCCCGTCCTCGAGATACAGATAACACCCTTGAATTAGCCCACCAGCCGTATGTCGACTCGCATCCTCATCGTGGAAGACAACGAGGTCATGCGCAGCGCTTTAGAGCAATTTTTGGAGGACTGGCCGGAGTTTGAAGTGGTCGGCGCGGTGGAGCGTGCCGAGGAGGCGCTCGAGTATCTAAGCGGCGCCGGAACCGCCGACCTGGTACTGGCGGATACGCGGTTGCCCGGCGGAATGAGCGGGATCGACCTGGTGCGACGGCTGCGGGACATGTGGCCTGAGCTCCCATGCCTGATGTACTCTGGCCACGAAGAACGGGAGTACGTCGAAGCAGCGCTCGCTGCAGGGGCACGAGGGTACCTGCTTAAGGGCACCCCCGATAAGCTGCCTGTTGCCATACAGCAGGTTTGCGAGGGCGAGGAGTACATCGATGAAGAGGTGGAGCAGCCCTGGTAGCGTCGTCCCGCAGGCGGCTGCCATCCCAAATCAGTCTATTTGGTGATGCCCATTCAGATCATGGCCCTGCCGCCCCATTCTCGGAGTCGTTTCCCCGGCCAACGCAAAGCGCATCGCTGAGCGGTTCGCTCCCACTGGGGGAATAGAGTCCACTGGGTCCTGACTGGATGTTCGTTTCCCCGAGGACGACGGCCGCACTCGCACGGGAGACGCCCCCAAGAACGTCGGGGTCCTCCGACGGAGTGCGATGAATCTGGTTCGGCAAGACGATCGCCCTTGGAAGCCTGCGACAGAAGTGGAAGCGAGCCGGAGGGGACGATGCTTACCGCGAAGAGATCCTCCGCATTTAAGCGAGGCAGCCCTGGACGCGGCGATCCCTGGTTGACAACCATCGAAGGTTCTGTTAGTTTTTACAAAGGGCTTTCACGATGTCTCCATAAAATTAGGGGTCTGCCATGCGCACGGTACAGCGTCTTTGCGGTCTTGTCCTTGCGCTACTGCTCATCGGCTCAACGAGCGCCTGGGCCCAGCTTCCGACCAACAAACTGGAGGGTACGTGGACGATGGTGTCGCGGAAACTCGTCTATCCGGATTCGGTCGTCGACCAGAGTGGGAACTGGGGGGACAACTACAAAATTCTAAACTCGACACACTTCGCCTGGGGGCGAGAGACCCAGGATGGGGAGACGGTGCTCGCGGGGGGCGGACGCTACGAATATTACCCGGAGCGAAACCTGTACATCGAACACGTTCAATATCATTCGGACCCCTCGTTGAATGGGGTCACGCTCCGGTTCCAGGCCCGCGTGGACGGGGACATGTGGTACCACGTGGGAGAACTGGTCGACTTTAAGATCCGCGAGGTGTGGAAACGCGTCGATCCGGAAAAAGCCCGCGCTGAGGTGCGACAAGACACGATGTCGACTGAGGGGCAGGCAACGGGGAACAGCGAGCAGTAGCCGAGCCGACAATGGCTGCCCCGTTTCGGTGTCGTAAGGAAATGAGTCCAGGAACGAACTGCGTCTGCGGGTTCCCGGCGTTCACGCCGCCTACGCCGTCCGGGTGGAAGCGTGGTCTTTGATGAGCGAGACGGTCGTCTCGATGTCGTCGGTAGCCGCGAGTTGGTCTTCGTAGGGAGTGTCCGCTGCCAGTGTCTCCATAAGCGGGTACACCGGCTTCGTCTCGGTCCAGTAGGTTCGGTCGAGAAACACCATCGGGCTGGCCGGGCCAAACGTCTCGTAGTGGTTCTGGGCCGCGTCCATGAACACCTCCTGGATGGTGCCTGCGCTGCCGGGAGCGTAGACGACCCCGTACGTGGCGATGGCCAGAAGCCCATCCTCGCGGATGCTGTTGGCGAAATACTTGGCCACGTGGGTGGAGAACAGGTTGGAGGGCTCGTGGCCGTAGAACCAGGTGGGGACGGCGAGGCTTTCTGCCCGATCGGGATAGCGCTCGCGGACATCGAGCGCCCGGTCGAGGTAGGCGTCATCCGTATAGTGGGGCGCGTCGGAGAGGATGTCAATGGCGTCGTCGACCGCGTTGGACTCGTAGGGAGCCAGCGCGGCGCCGAGATTGGCCGCCTCCATGGCTCCTGGACCCCCGCCTGTAGCGACGAAAAACCCGGTGCGACTCAGGTGCCAGGCCAGATGGACCACTCGGTGGTACAGCTCCGTGTTGCGGTCGAGCTGGTGGCCGCCCATGATGCCCACCACCCGTCGCTCAGGGCCGTTTTCGGGATGGAGGAGGGCCCGCAGGGCATTGTCGATAGCGTGGTCGTGGATGCGAAAGGCAAGGGCGTCCATGATGGGCGCGTCGCGGCCATCCCGCTTCCGGGCCTTGAAGTACCGGTAGATCCGAGCGTCTGCAGTGTTAGACCGCGTCTCGGGTCGGCCGCGCTCGTAGTCCTCCATGAGCTCGGCAGGTGTGTAGAGGGAGGCCCGGTACGGACGAAAGGGCACATCCACGAAGCCCGGAAAGATCGTGCCCCCGGTTTCGCGCACGTGCTGTTCCGCCGCCTCGGAGAGCTGACAGCCCAGGAAGCAAGCGTCCTCGGCCGGGACCGACGTGAGGGCCGCCTCTACGTCCGGATCCGTGAGGTCGACCCCCTGCACAGCGGTGTGTTGGAGGGAGCGCTCCTGATCGATGTACCGGAGCAGGGCCTCCGTAGACTCGATCTCGGTGACTTCGTGGGGGCAGCAGTCGTACATGCAGTGGTTGAGGAGGTAACAGAAGTGAGCGAGTCAGGCTCCAGGCGCTGAGTCATGTACGTGCAATCAGCCTCCGTTGTCCGCAGCGCGAGAAGAGCTTTTGGGGTTTCTCTGCGCGCCCCGTATCCTGTGAATCGCGGATGCGTTCTCTCAGTGCCCCCTCCTCACCCTCGCACTCTCTCCCCGTCTCCTCCGTACCTTCGATGAACGCAACCTCCCCCGACGGCTCCATCACCATCGGCGTCGAGCTGCTCGATGGGCAGCCTCACTACCACGTCGTGGCCAGCGGCGACACGCTCGTGGCGCCCTCGCCCCTCGGTTTCACCTTCGAAAAGGCCCCGCCTCTGCGCGACGGGTTCGAGGTCGTGGAGACGACGCAGCGCACGGTCGACACCACGTGGACGCCCGCGTGGGGCACGCAGGACACCGTGCGCAACCACTTCGCCGAGCGCACGATTCGACTACAGGAGACGGACGGCCCGGAGCGCCGGCTCACCCTCGTGCTGCGGGCCTACGACGACGGCGTGGCCTTCCGCTACCGGTGGCCCGATCAGCCCACGCTCGACTCGCTCCGCATCGCGTCGGAGGACACCTGCTTTCGCCTCACGACGGACCACACGGCCTGGTGGATTCCCGACGACTACGACAACTACGAGTGGGTCTACCGTAAGACGCCGCTGAGCGCGATCCGCGACAGCGCCGCCGCCATCAGCTACAACTCGTACCTCGAAGAGGTGAACGGAGAACCGCCGGACACAAGTGTGAAGGAGGCCCATCCCGGCGCCGTCAACCCGCCGCTCACGCTCCGCAACCCGGACGAGGATCGCTACCTCGCGATCCACGAGGCAGCGCTCACCGACTATTCGAGCATGACGCTGCAGGCCAATCCGGACACGCCCATGACCTTGCACGCCAATCTCGTCCCCTGGCCCGACGGCGTGAAGGTGAAGGCGAGCGTGCCCCACCAGACGCCCTGGCGCGTCCTTCAGATCGCGGACCGGCCCGGCGCGCTCATCGAGTCGCACCTCCTGCAAAACCTTAACGAGCCTTCGAAGATCGAGGACCCCTCCTGGATCGAGCCGATGACGTATATCGGCATCTGGTGGGGCATGCACATCGGCAAATACACGTGGGGCCGGAGCGGCGTGCACGGCGCCACCACCGAGCGGACGAAAGCCTACATGGATTTTGCCGCGGAGCACCACGTCGACGCGGTGCTGGTGGAGGGGTGGAATCGGGGCTGGTCGAGCTGGCGCAAGGACGACGCCTTCGACTTCACGGAGGCCTATCCAGACTTCGACCTCGAGGAGGTGGTGGCGTACGGAGAAGAACAGGACGTGGCACTCATCGGCCACCACGAGACCGGCGGCGACGTTCCGAGCTACGAAGACCAGATGGAGGATGCGTTTGCCCTGTATGACAAGCTCGGCGTGCCGGCCGTCAAAACCGGCTACGCGGGGCCCATCCGACCGAAGGGCATTCACCACCATGGCCAGCAGATGGTGAACCACTACCGCCGCGTCGTGAAGCTGGCCGCCGAGCACGAGATTGTGCTCGACGTGCACGAGCCGGTCATGGGCACGGGCATCGAGCGCACGTGGCCCAACATGATGACGCGGGAGGGCGTCCGCGGCATGGAGTACAACGCGTGGGACACGCCCAATCCGCCGTCGCACACGGTCACCCTCCCGTTCACGCGCATGCTGGCGGGGCCGCTCGACTACACGCCCGGCATCTTCAACCTGACGCCAGAGGAGACGATGCCGGACCACCGCGTGCTCACCACCCTCTCAAAGCAACTGGCCAATATGGTCATCCTCTACAGCCCTATCCAGATGGCAGCGGATCTCATCGAGCACTACGAGGGGCACGACGCAGTGGAGTGGCTCGAACGCGTTCCAGCGGACTGGTCGGAGAGCCACGTCCTCAACGCCCGCATTGGCGAGTACACGACCATCGCCCGGCGGAAGACGAACAGCGACGAGTGGTACGTGGGCTCCACCACGAACGCGAAGGCACGCCCCCTGGAGGTGCCGCTCGACGTTCTCGACGAAGAACAAACCTACGTGGCCCACGTCTTCGAGGACACGCCAAGGTCCGACTACGAAGACAATCCGCACGCCTACCGCATCCGCCGTGGCCTCGTGACGGCGAGCGTCACGATTGAGGCGGATCTGGCGCGGAGCGGGGGGCAGGCGGTAATTCTGGCGCCCGCGACGGAGGGGGACCGGGAGGAGTACGACGCGTTGGAGTAGGGCGGATTTCGTGCGATCCCGTGCATGACGGACGCGGCAATTTGGGAAAGGACCATTCCGCGATTGGCCGGGTGAAGAGCGCGGGAGTGAGGGTTGAGCTCCCTACCAGTCTGACGGTAGCGGACTTCTCAAGTATCTCACCGCCGGGTCGGACATTCCTGTGGACGTACGAGGTTTTGTGGAAGCAGAACGCAGATAATTCTTTCCTGCGTTTCTTCGGTTCGTACATGTGCCCAAGTCATAGTCTAAGCGACGGCGTGGATTCGGGCCAGCAGACCTATTCATCAGGTGCCTCTGGTCCATCGATTAGCTCGACCTGCTTCCGTTCCTCGCACATCTCCTCAACCTCCGCAAATCGCTCCAACGCTTGGTTAGCACTCTCGCGAGCATCGTGCATCGAGGTCCCTGCCTCGAAGGAAAGAAGTAGCTCATCGGGAGGCGGCGGGTGTGCATTTGTCGGACCGCCATGGGCATCGCCAGCCCCATGAAATGGGCCGGGCATCTCCTTATCATTCACCCATTTCTGAAAGGCGACAAGAAAATCTGATGGTCCTCTTGCTTTGAGTAGCGTATCTGGAAGGCTCATAACACCACCGGGGATGCGGTTAGAACTATCGACTTCGATGAGATGTGAGCGTTCTTCTTATGCCACATTCTCCGACGCACCGAACTGGAGGTCGGCCTGTCTGCGCTGAGGCTCATCTGCAACGGAGACCAGGATTTGGACGGACGGTGCCGCCTGTACGAGGTCCTTCAGCCTCACGGCCATCTCTGCGCGATCTCCATTCTCTGCGACAGGACACACCGTAGGGGCGTCCTGTCCCACCTCGATTTTCTCGTCAAGATCCTGGAGGAAGTAGGCGAGGGAGTAGTCGAGTGCCTCCCCGACCTTCATGATCTGATGGAGCGGTGGGAGATTAGTCTCTTCTTCCCACCGCGTAATCGTAGCGTTTGCGGCGCCGGTGCGGCGGGACAGCTCCGCCTTGCTCATCCCTCGGTTTTTTCGGGCCTTTCGGATACGCTTTGCGATCTTCGCCTTGACGGGCTCTTCTTTCGGTGGAACGGTGGCTTGAGGCGTGTTGCTCATGGTAAATGGGTGTGGGTGTTAGAGAGAAACTCATCCTACCAACGAGGGCACATCCCGATCGTTTCTCTTATAAAGAAAAAATATCTCACTTTTGTTGGTACTACCAACGTTTTTCCGACATAAGTGTTACATTATTGGGTCGGTAAGATCGAAATCGCACGATGAGCGCGTTGAGGATGCACTGGGCGCACCGATGAGCTGCCCTTCAATGCGACTCGGGGCGTGGAGGAACCGACGCGCCCTGCAAGCAGGAGTGTGACAGCGTTCGCGGTGACTTTTACCTTGCCCAACCGCGACCGCGGCGCTCACTGGATCTGGAGATCACCCAAGAACACCCCGGCGTGAGCAACGAGACCCACTCCGGACGCGGAGAATTAGGGAGCGGGGCACTCCTCGAAACCCAGACGTGTCCCAACTGCGGCCGCGCATTCGTGGGCGACTACTGCCCCGACTGCGGCCAGGAGGTGAGCCGAGAGCTTTCGGTCCTGGACGTGTTCAGCGGCCTCTTCCGCGAGGTCATCGACATCGA
>CAZBIB010000082.1:0-10852 GCA_964491575.1 uncultured Salinivenus sp.
CTGCGGGGGAGGCCCGCCGTAACGATGCACACGTCTGAGCCTTCAGTCGGGCCGTAGTCGTTGGTGCCCGTCACGCGGGTATCGAAGCCGTGGATGGGGCTCGATTCCTGCATGTCGAGAGCCTTGCCCTGCGGCATGCCTTCCTTGATGTCGACCATGACGACTTCCTTCGCCACGTCCTGCCGGGCGACGCATTCTCCAACGGTGGCGCCGACGTTGCCGGCACCAATGACAGTTACTTTCATAAGAGTCTGGGGATAGATGTGAGAAGAGCTGAACGACGTGGGATTCATTTCTTAAACAACGAACTTCGGGTCCGGCCTGCCAGCAATATTTTGCGAAAAGTGGATCGCTCGATGTTCCACTGCGCACAGGAGGCTGTATGACGCCGATCTACACTTCGATAGGGCCTGTTTCGTCGAATATGAAGTCGAATGGCCGATGCTGAAGAACGCCTTGGATTGTCCTCCGCGCGCCTGTGGACGCTGATGCGGTGGGGGGGCATTGGGGTTGTCGTTTTCGGGATTGCGGTTCTGGCCCTCGACTTCACGGTGCGGGGCGTCCTCGACACGGACACTCTGGAGGATCGCCTCGACCAGGCCCTTGACGGGGCCACGGAGGGGCGGTATCAGTTGAAGATTGACGACGTGGAGTGGGGCTTCCTGGCGCAGTCCCTCCAAATTGAGGGCGTCACTGTCCGGCCCGACTCGCAGAGCGGGAAGCAAAAAGGAGGGCAGCGTCCGCTTCCCCGGCAGATTCGCGCGTCGATCTCAAATATTCACCTGCAGGGCATTGGAACGTGGGCGCTCCTGTGGCGACGCGCCCTGCGGCTCGACGAGGTGCTCGTTCAGAGTCCTCGTGTAGCGATCCGGACCCAGGACGGATCGACAACGCAGCAACGTCAGGGAGAGCAGGCCAAAACGGAGGGCGCGACCGGAGACGGATCCAGGATTTCCACTCTCCGTGTGGGGCAGTTCCGGATCGAGGGCGGGATCCTGACTCGTGGGCCGAACGACCGTCCGCCTCGGGACTCGCTGTGGGGGCTGTCGATTCGGCTCGACAGCCTCGCCGCAGATTCAGTGGCAAAGGTCACCTCGAAGCAATTTCTGGCTGCTCGGTTTTCCGAGGGGGCGTTCGAAGGCTATCGGCACGCCGTGTCGGGCGAGTCGTATCTGTTCCGGCTGGGACCGGGCCGGGTTTCGCGGCGGGATTCCGTGCTCGCGGTGCAGGACGCTCGTTACGCGCCCACGGTGTCGGACACGGTGTTTATGCGACGGCACGAGTACCGCGTGAACCGAATTCGTACCAATGCGGAGCGGATCGCCGTGGCGGGCTTCGACTATCGTCGCTTCATCAAGGAAGGCGCTCTGCACGCGGCCCGGGTTCGGGTGGATACGCTGACGTTCGACATCTATCGCGACAACCATCTCCCTCCGCCCCCAAAGGATCCGCCGCCCCCCATGCCTCAGGACATGATCGAGCAGCTCAAGCGGTCGCTTCGCATCGATACCCTCCGCGTCCGGGACAGTGAAATTCGCTACACCAAACGCCCCGAGGGCGTCCCGAAGAGCGGGTCGATCTGGTTCGAGGACCTCTGGGCGAGTCTGTACAACCTCACGAACGATCCCGAGCGCATGACCTCGTCAACGCCCTTGGTCATGGAGGCGCGGACCCGCGTAAACGGCGCTGGACTGCTCCGAACGACCTGGCGGATTCCGCTGCTGGCGCCCCACTTGGCGCTATCCTTCAAGGGGCGGCTCGGCGCGATGGATGTCCGAGCATTTAACGACACGTTTGTGCCCCTGAGCGGCGTCCGGGTCGAGAGTGGAGAGGTCGACAGCCTATGGTTTCAGGCGGACGTGAAGCACGGAATGGCCAAGGGATCGCTTCACGGCATCTATCGAAATCTCGAGGTCGAGATGCTGAACGAGGCGACCGGCGAACGGACCCTCGGGAATCGCCTGAAGACTGTCGTGACAGGTCTCGCCCTGCGGTCGAAAAACGTCCCGGGCGAGGGCGACATGGAAACCGGGCGTATCGAGCATGAGCATGCGGCCGACCACACCTTCTTCAAGTTCCTATGGCAGGCCGTGCGGACCGGAATCTATTCGCTCGTGGGCATCGACCGGCTGCCTGGATGATCCTTGCGAGGCAGGGAGTTGTCGTGCGCCTCGTCTCCCGCTGCCGGCGCGGCTGCCTGCGCGTCCGGGGACGTGGGGGATTGGTCGTCCCAGAAGGCCAGGAAGGGACGGAGGCCCGTTCCTTGATACAGCACCGCGATGCCGCCCGCGAACGTGTAGAACACGAACTGCGCTCCGTGGGTGAGGACGGCATAGGTAAGCGCCTCGGCTGCCGGGACGCTGTAGAGGTGGACGAGCGCCTGCTGGGTGATGTAGTGGTAGGAGCCAATGCCGCCAGGCGAGGGCACGACGATGCCGACCGCACCGATGGCCATGAGCGCCCAGGCGTCCACAATGCCGATGCCGTAGGGCTCGGCCAGGTGGAGCATCCGGAGCGGGAGGTAGGCCATGAGGAGATAGCCGCCCCACATGCCCACGGTGGATACGAGAATGGCGCCACGTCGCGGAGAGCGCAGGAGTGTGCGCAGTCCGTCATTAAACGAGACGAGGGCCGGCTTGAGGGATTCCCGCCAAAACCGTCCAAGCCGAGAGTCCTCTCGTCGAAGAAGGATCCGCGTCCCCAGAACCATCCCGACGGTGAGGACAATGATCCCGAGCGTGCCCCCCACCGCCCAGGCCATCGGGATCGACTGAAGCTGAGCCCACGCCGGGGCAAAGAACTGTTCGCGCAGCACATTGAGACGATTAAACAGCAGGCCGACGGCACTCAGCAGGGCTGCCCCAAGCACCGCGGTGTCGAAGATGCGCTCGGACACGACGGTGCCGAAAAGGCTGCTAAACCGGTAGTCCGATCGGGCCGAAAGGTTGGCAGTGCGGGCCACCTCGCCCATCCGTGGGGCGACGTAGTTGACCATATAGCCGATCATGACGGAGGAGAACGACGCCTCCAGCATCCGGCCCGATCGCATTCTGGCGGTTCCATCGCGCTCCGACGGCGAGGGCAGCGCCTCGATCAAAATCTGCCAGCGCCAGGCACGGAGCAGATTGCTTCCGAGGACCAGTACAATCAGAGGGAGAAGCCACCGGTAGTCCGCCTGACGGAACGCCTCCCAGATGTTGGTCAGGTCGATGCCGTACAGGGCCAGCGCGAGTAGGCCGCCAGCCAGGACGAAGCTTCCGATTTGGAACAGTCGGCGTCGGCTCAAGACATGTCGGGAAATCCGTCCGCAGAGAACTCAGTCCAGGAGCATTATTCGGAGGCGTCAGCGCGGAGATCCACCACCTCAATGCCCTCAGGCGGCGAAAAGGTGAAGGGCGTGCCCTCAAAGGTCGGATTCACCACAATCTCGTGCAAGCGGAGGTCCAGGGTCGCACCGTTGCGGTCAGTGGCGCGGAGGCGCGTCACGATGCGGTCGGATTGCCGGACCCAGAGGGTGGCTTCGCTGAAGCGCGCCGAGTCGCTGGCCGCACTCAGAGATAGCACGTCGTGAGGGGTTCCATTACGCTTCGCGGTACGGGTGGAGGCGACGTCGTATCTCTTCGCCGAGGCCGTGAGGAACGTTTGCGGAGTGATGGTCGACGTGTTCGCTTCGGCCTCGTTGATCACCACCTGACTGTCCGCGGGCGAGTAGATCCAGGTTGTCGTCCCGTTCGCGACCACCGTTTGTCCGGGCGTTTCGACGCGGTATTTGTTGCCTGCCAGGAGGACTTGGCCCTCGATCCGGGACGAGTCGTCGGCAAATTCGGAGGCGGTCACCTGCGTGAAGCTGGCCCGGAGTCCACTCAGTTGGTCGTATCGGGCCTGGAGGGCTTTCAGAGAGGGAGCTTCCTGGGCTGGCGCCGGGAGGCTGAGGCCGAGAAGCAGAAGAACGAAAACAACCGTGCGGGGACGCATCGTGGGAGTTGGAGCTGCGGAGAGAGCAGGAAGCCGATTCATGGTGTAACGACCGACGTCGCCAATTATCGCCGGACGGGCGCCCGATCATCGAAAATTGATGCTGGAGTCAGGGACGGAGGGGGTAGGTGGCTCGTGGTTCGTGAATCGCTCCGTCCGGCATTAAGGTGCTTTCGTAGAGCACGAACTGCTCGGCCTCGAAGGCCGGAAAGGACCGGTCCTCGTGGGCACGGAGAAAATCGTGAACCGCATCCCGGTCGACGTCGTCGAGACGAGCAATGGTGACATGCGGCCGGTATTTGCGGTCCTCCGGATCGAGTCCCTCCGCTTGGAGCGCGTCGGTAACAGCGTTGTAGAGATCCATCATCGAGTCGGTGCGCTCCAGTCCCATCATCAGCACGCGAGGCGAGTGGCGGGAGGGGAGAACGTCAAGGCCGTACGGATCGCACTGAACGGAGGCCGCCTCTACCTCCGAAAGAGCCTCTTGGTAGCGTGCGGCTTGCTCCTCCCCTGCGTCCCCGATGAACCGAAGGGTCACGTGAAACTGCTCCGGATCGCTCCACCGGGCCGCCAGCGCGTCTGCGTCCTGGAGGGACGTGAGGTCCTCTCGGAGCGAGTCGGGAATATCGATCGCCGTGAACAGTCGCATGCAGGACCGCTCTTTTGAATCAAAATCGGTGGGGAAGGAAACCGGAGGCGGAAGGGAAGGTTCAGGCCTCACGGTCCTTCTGAGCTCGACGGCCACACCCAATGCACCTGCAAAAAATTGTTTCCGGCGGACAAACTGGCGTCGACCGCGCCGCGTTGGATGCAGCACAGGCCCACGGCGTTTCGGTGGGCGGCTGGTGCCCGCAGGGTCGCCGCGCCGAAGATGGCCCCATTCCCGATGAGTATCCCCTCCGCGAAACGACGTCTGGCGAGTACGAACAGCGCACCGCCTGGAACGTGCGGGACAGCGACGGTACGCTCCTCATCGCCCCGCAACCGCTGGTGGGCGGTACGGCCCGCACCCGGATGGAGGCTGAGGAACAGGACAAACCAGTGCTGCACGTCCGCCCCGCAGATCCTATGCCGATCCCAATGATTCGGGCGTGGGGGACGGAGAACGACGTGCGGACACTGAATGTGGCCGGTCCCCGAGCGAGCGAGGTCGACGGCATCTACGAGGTGGCGCGCGAAATCCTTGACGAGCTACTGGAGGCGCTGGATGCGTGAAGAGTGACCTGTGTAGGGGGAAGGCCTCACTCCGACAGCACCGACAGCGGTCGTGTGCAGGCTGGTCGGGACAGGCTGCGTCACGAGTCACGGATTACGATGTCTCCCTCAGTAGCAGGCTGGGGAGAAGGCGCCGGGCTCTGAAAATGGGGACTATTGCTGTTCTCGACGTTCCGGAGGATCGGAGCGTCGCCGTCGATGGCGCTGCGCAAAGAGATCTTCTCCCTCCTCGACCCGGCCGGCCGCTGTCCAGAGAAGGGCTCCTCCCACAACCGTCGCGAAGAGGACAAAGAGCGTAAATGCGGGCCAGAGCGGTGCCTCGAAGCCGAACTGGCTCGCGCGGGCCTCGGGATACCGAATCCACTTGTCGAGGCCCCAGGCGGCCATCCCCCCGCCGATCGCGGCGAAGACGAGGGCAGCCCCTTTCAACAATCGGGCCGGGGCACTGGAGGAGGCGTCATTCCGTGACGGCATAGCGCTCAGTCCAGTCGTTCATAGGAGGGCGAACCGGAAGGCCGGCGTCGCGAAGGTAGTCTTTGGCCTCCCCCACGGTGTGCTCGCGGAAGTGGAAAATGGACGCCGCCAGCACGGCCCCGGCTCCGCCCTCCACCAGTCCTTCCCGCAGATGCTCCAAGGTTCCCGCCCCTCCGGACGCGATGACGGGGATCTGTACTCTGTCGGTCACGGCCCGCAGGAGATCGAGGTCGTATCCCTCCTTCGTTCCGTCTCGGTCCATCGATGTCAAAAGGATCTCGCCTGCGCCTCGTGCTTCCGCTTCCACGGCCCACGCCACGGCGTCGCGGCCCGTGGGCTTCCGCCCTCCGTGGACGACCACTTCCCAGTCAGGTTTGTCACCCGCTCGCCGCTTCGCATCGATGGCCACGACAATGCACTGGTTGCCGAAGGCGTCGGCGCCGCGGGCGATGAGATCCGGGTCCTTCACGGCGGCGGAGTTGATGGCCACCTTGTCGGCTCCGGCCTGCAGCATGGCCCGCATGTCCTCGACGGAGCACAGGCCGCCGCCCACGGTGAGGGGAATGAACACCTGATCGGCCGTTCGGCGCACCACGTCGAGCATGATGTCGCGCCCCTCGTGCGTGGCCGTGATGTCGAGGAAGACCAGCTCGTCAGCGCCGGCGGCGTCGTAGGTGCGAGCCTGCTCCACCGGGTCCCCAGCGTCGCGGATGTCAACAAAGTTGATGCCCTTCACCACGCGGCCCTCGTCCACGTCGAGGCAGGGAATGATGCGTCTGGCAAGCGGCATGGCTGGTAGATGCGGACGTGTAGGGGGGCAAGTGTAGAGAGAGGGGCGGACACCTATCGAAGTGGGGCCGTGGAAAACGTATCGAGATCGACCGCTTCCAGGTCGTGCCAGGTCCAGAACTGCTGGCAGGGGAAGCGATTCTCGTAGAGCGCCGTGCCTACGATCACCGAGTCGACGCCGTAGGGCTGGAGGGTCTGAATGTCGAGAAGATCCTCGTACTCGCCGACCCCGCCGGACGCGGTGATCTTGGTCGCTGAGAGGTGGTTCCCCAGAGTACGATACGCCGGAATGTTGGGACCCTCCATGGTGCCGTCTCGGCTGATGTCGGTGTAGACGATCCGTCGGACTCCTCGGCGTTCCATCTCCTGCGAAAACTCGACGGCGTCCAGGCCCGATCCCTCAGTCCAACCCTCCACCCGTACCTCGCCGTCCCGCGCATCGATACTCACGACCACGCGCCGGGCCGAAAACGCGTCGATGGCCTCTTCCACGAAGCCCGGATCTCGAACAGCCGCGGTGCCCAGGATGACCCGGTACACCCCCATGTCGATGGCAGCCTCGATCTGCGCCATCGACCGGATGCCGCCACCCAGTTGAATCGGAATGTCGAGGGCGTCGCACATCTCACCAATCACCGTCCGATTGTGCTCGCCCTCGCCCCGGGCCGCGTCCAGATCCACCACGTGGAGCGTCCGAGCGTTCTGCACGCGCCACAGCTTCGCCATCTTCACCGGGTCGTCGAAGTAGACGGTTTCATCCTCGTACGACCCTTGATGCAGGCGCACGCACCGGCCGTCGCGGATATCGATGGCAGGAATGACGAGGGGCATAGATCTGGGGCGTGGGAGCGGGGGAATGACGAGCATCGCTCGGTGCATCTACTTCCATTCGCGACGGAAAGCAGTGTTCACCGATAGAGCATACTTTTCGCCGTAATATTAATTCGCCTCCTCGGCAGAAGGCGACTGCGTGAAGAAGTGCCCGAACTGGGCTGAGAGGGGAACTGCGAAGGAATCGAGGGGTGCGATAGGCAACTCAACACCGAAATTGCGTCTCCGTCGCTGCCTCGTTGCGCCAAGAAGTTTCGTTTCGCTGCGCTGCACCGAAGGAGCGCCCAACAAACACAAGGTAGAACACACTATGCAACGCGGAACGATTAAGTGGTTTGACAGCGAGAAGGGATATGGCTTCATTGAGCCTCAGGACGGCAGTGAGGATGTCTTCCTTCACGTGAATAACATTACCGGTTCGACAAGAGGCAACGATCTGCACGACGGACAGGAGGTCGCTTTTGAGACCGAGAAGACGGAAAAGGGGCTCAGCGCCATCAACGCCTCCCCGGTCGGATAACGATTCAGAGCCCTACATTGCTAAAGGTAGAAGCCCGCTCCCATTTGGGGCGGGCTTTTCTATTTCTCTCCTGGTAAAATTTACGGGGTCCATTTTCAGGGCCGCTTCCACGATCCGGGGGCACTCCTAAAACACGCACGCAGACCGTACTGGCATCTTTTTTGATCATTGATTGAAGCGGAGGCCGATTCCACTACGCTTGTCCCTCCAAATCGATCAGTGCGGACCCGTGGAAAATCCAGTTGACAGCGCAATCCGAGCCGTGTCCATTGCCGCCGGGGGCGTGAGCTTCCTGGTGTTTCTCCTGGTTCAGTTTCTGTAGCATAGCTGACGAGGGCACAGTCTCGGCGGTTCTCCCTCCGTGCAGCCGTACCACAGGTGTGAGGTACTGTTACGATACCGTGCGTTCTCGCCGGTTCGACCTCGGGAGTGTGGCAAAATTCTCCAGGAGTCCCAGCCCGGCGGCCTGTGACTTTTCGGGGTGGAACTGCACGCCGAACGCGTTCTCACGGTGGACGACGGACGGAAACGTGTGGCCGTAGGTCGTGGTGGCAAGCACGTCGCCGGCCTCGTCCGCGACTGGGTGGTAGGAGTGGACGAAATAGACGTACGGGGCATCGCCGAGTCCCTCCAGAAGTGGACTCTCGCGCGTCGGATTGATCGCATTCCAACCCATGTGGGGGACCGGCAGATCCTTGGGCATTTCGGCTTCCGTCTCCCGAAAATGCGCGACGTGGCCGGGAAGAATACCGAGGCCCTCGTGCTCACCTTTCTCGTAGCCTGTCTCGAACAGGAGTTGCATTCCCACGCAGATGCCAAGAAACGGCATGCCTCGGTCGACGGCGTCGTGGATCGGTGCCTCCAGGTCGCGGTGACGAATCTCGTCGATGCAGGCCCGAAACGCCCCCACGCCCGGCAGCACAAGCCGCTCCGCGTTCGCAACTGCATTCGGATCGTCGGTGCGTCGGACTGTGGCTCCCACCGTCTCGAACGCTTTCTCGATGGAGCGCAGGTTGCCGATGCCGTAGTCGATGATCGTCACCATAGCAATTTCGGGTTTCGAATGGTGAATCTCGAATGAGGGCTCAAATTGGAAGGCGATATTCGAAATTCGACACTCACCATTCGCTATTGCCCTCATTCTTCGTTCAGCTCCGTGGAGCGCTGGGTGGCGGTGCCGACGGCGTTGATGAGCATGGTGCGGAGGCCGTGTTCTTCGAGCGACGAGACCGCGGCGATGGCCGTGCCGCCGGGCGTGGTCACCTCGTCGCGCAGAATGGCGGGGTGCTTGCCAGTGTCGATGGCCAGCTTGGCGGCCCCGTAGACGGTCTGAGCGGCGAGCTTCGAGGCGTCCTTCCGCGACATGCCCTGTTTCACGCCTGCGTCGGTGAGGGCCTCGATGAACATGTAGACGTACGCGGGTCCACTTCCGGAGAGGCCCGTCACGGCGTCCATGTGCTCCTCGGGGACGACGACTGCGTCGCCGACCGCTTCGAAGATGGATCGCGCTTTCTCCAGGTGGTCGTCCGTGGCGTAGGTGCCAGCCGAGAGGGCGGTCGCCCCGGCATCGACCAGGGCGGGAGTATTGGGCATCGCCCGGATCACGGGCTGGTCCTGCCCGAAGCCGAGTTGGAGCCGCTCGGTGGTGATGCCGGCAAGGACGCTGATGACGAGCACGTCCCGCTCCACGTGGTCTCGGATGTTCGTAACCACCTCGGCGCGGCTCTGCGGCTTGATGGTGAGCAGAATGAGAGAGGCGTCCTGCACCGCCTCGACGTTATCGGTCGTGGTGCGGAGCCCTGGGAACTCCTCCGCCATCGCGTTGAGGGCCGAAGCCGTGCGCCGGGTGGCGATCACGTGCTCGGGGTCGATCAACTCACTGCTGATCATACCTCCGATGAGGGCGCGCCCGATGTTACCGGCGCCGATAACAGCCACCGTTTCGTCTGAAAGCATAGGGTGTTGGAGTGTTGGGGTGCTGGGGTATCGAGATGTTGAGGTTGGGGCGAAGCGGAGCGTACATTTCCCACTCCAATCGCCGAACGCCACATTCAGGAGAGCGTGCCTTTGGTCGAAGCGATCTCGGCGCGGTTGGGATGGCGGCGGACGGCGGCTCGCAGCGCCCGGGCGGCGGCTTTAAAGAGGGCCTCGATCTTGTGGTGGGCGTTGTGGCCGTGAAGGATCGTCAGGTGCAGATTGCAGCGGGCGTGGTCAGCCACGGAGCGCCAGACGTGCTCCACCATTTCGGTCGAGAGGTCGCCAACGTGGTCGCGCTCGAACGAAGCCTCAAGGCGGCAGTAGCTGCGGCCCGAAAGGTCGATCACGGCGCGGGCCAGGGCGTCGTCCATCGGAACGTAGGCGTGTCCGTACCGGGCAATGTGTGCCTTGTCTCCGAGGGCTTGTCGTAGCGCCTGTCCCAGCCCAATGGCTACGTCCTCAACCGTGTGGTGGTCGTCCACGTCCAGATCACCGTCGCACTGCACCGTAAGGTCGAGGTGGCCGTGCTTGGCGAAGAGATCGAGCATGTGGTCGAAGAATCCGACGCCGGTATCGATGTCATAGGTGCCATTTCCATCGAGGGTGAGGTCGATCGAAACGGCCGTTTCTTCGGTCGTCCGCTCGACAGTGACCGTGCGGGGGGGGAAAGAAGACTCGGACATAGAGTGCTTGTGGGGAGGGTGCACGTTCAGAGAGGGCCGTCAGGTCGAAGAGGCGTGTTCGGCCGGTGTATCTCTGGGGAGGAAGGGGGAGAGCGAAAGGGCTTTTCACGAGGGGCTCACGGGACTCGAACACGCACGAGTCGGTGCTGGTTTTTATACTTCTCTGCGGGCACGGGGTCCCGTGGAGGTTCGCTGGACTGCCTCACGCAGGATACCAATGAATTGTGCCAACGTACAGCGAAGAAGACTTTACAGACAGTCGCTTTGACTACGGCGAGCGCGTCCGGATTCTGCTGCGCCACCCGAAGCTCGGCGGAGTGTACGATGAGGCGGAGGGGACCTGTGTGGCCCGGGAGGAAAACGTGGAGTTTGAGGCACGAGACGGCAC
>CAZBIB010000082.1:10952-12302 GCA_964491575.1 uncultured Salinivenus sp.
AGGGGACCTGTGTGGCCCGGGAGGAAAACGTGGAGTTTGAGGCACGAGACGGCACGGAGCGGACCAAGACCCTTGTTTGGCTGAAGGACATCGAGGGCTACGAGAAGCCCCACGAGGATTTGCCCGACACGACGCAGGAGGTCGATGAGGCCTGGTTCGCCGAGGAAGCCCTTCGGAAGAAGGAGGGAGATCCGTTGGATGGGGTGAGCTTCAATTGATCTGTGCGACGGGCGGACAGCAGAGAGTCTTCGTCACCACTCTTCGAATGCGCTCCTACTGCGGTCCGCCGACAGCCGTCTCGTTATGCGCTCCGCATCGCTCGTGAACAGAGCTTCTTACGTTTAAAGTCACTTCTCTTTATGTCCACCACCGATCCTGAGCGCCTGCTCGTCACGGCGGCACTCCCCTACGCCAACGGCCCCACTCACATCGGTCACCTCGCGGGGGCGTACCTCCCGGCCGATCTGTTCGTGCGCTACCAGCGGCTCAAAGGGCGCGACGTGTCCTTTATCTGTGGCTCCGATGAGATGGGCGTCGCCATCCTCATGCGCGCCATCCGGGAGAATCGGGACCCGCAAGACATCATCGACACCTACCATCCCCAGATCCGCGACAACTTCGAGCGGTTCGGGATGAGCTTCGACTACTACGGGCGCACCTCGAGCGACACCCACGTGGAGACGACGCAGGATTTTTTCCGCGTGCTCGACGCGAAGGACGTGTTCGAGCTCAAGACCGAAGAACAGCTCTATGACCCGAAGGCCGACATGTTTTTGGCCGATCGGTTCGTAGTGGGCACGTGCCCCGTGTGCGGCTACGAGGAAGCGTACGGCGACCAGTGTGAGCAGTGCGGCTCCTCGCTGAGCCCGACCGAGTTGGAGAATCCGCAGAGTGCCCTTACTGACGCCACGCCGCAGCTCAAGGAAACGACCCACTGGTACCTCCCGCTCGGCGATCTTCAGCCGAAGCTGGAGGAGTGGGTCGAATCGCATCCCGAATGGAAAAACAACGTCCTTGGGCAGATCAAGAGCTGGTTCGACGAAGGCTTGAAGTCGCGTGCCATAACCCGAGATGTGCCATGGGGAGTCCCGGTCCCGAAAGACGTGGCCGAGCGCCACGGACTGGAAGCGGAGGGGAAGGTCATCTACGTCTGGTTCGACGCCCCAATTGGCTACATTTCCGCAACAAAGGAGTGGGCCGAAGAGCAGGGAATGCCTGAGCTGTGGACAGACTACTGGCAAGACGAGGAGACCCGCCTCGTGCACTTCATCGGGAAGGACAACATCGTTTTCCATTGCCTCATGTTTCCGGCCATGCTCATGGAGCACGGCGACTACGTCCTGCCCGACA
>CAZBIB010000083.1:0-12145 GCA_964491575.1 uncultured Salinivenus sp.
CCAAAAGGGCCTCGGCGATGGGAGGAAGCGCGGCCGGGTCATCGGTCCGGAGCACTGCAACGGCCTTTTCATCTAGCAAGCGATTGAGCCGGGAGGCGCGAGGGCGCTGCCGGTCGTCTGGAGGGGCAGTCATGGTGGAAGTGGTCGTTTCCAAAGGTAGTCGCAAGCACGTCCGTGGCTCCACGCTCAGAGCGTCTTCGAAGAGAAGCCGCCGTCGACCGCAATGTTGGCCCCGGTGATGAAGGAGCCCGCCGTGTCGGAGGCCAACAGGAGCGCGGTGCCGACCAGTTCGTCGGCCTCCCCAAAGCGACTCGCCGGCGTCTGCCGCATGATGTCGTTGATCCGCTCCTCCGAGAGGATCTCGCGGTTCTGCTCGGCGGGGAAAAATCCGGGCGCGATGCAGTTGACGCGGATGTCCTCCGGCGCCCATTCCCGCGCCAGGTTCTCCGAGAGGTTCACCAGCCCCGCCTTCGAGGCCCCGTAGGTGAACACCTTCGAAAGGGGCGTCAGCGCCGCCATCGAACTGATGTTGATGATGCTCCCGCCCTCGTCCTGCTCCAGCAGGTACTCGCCAAACGCCTGACACGCCAGGAAGACGCCCTTCAGGTTCACCGTCATGATGTGGTCCCATTCCTCCTCCTCAATCTCCAGGAAGGGAGTGGCCGCGTTCACCCCGGCGCTGTTTACGAGCACATCAATGCGGCCAAACCGGTCGTCCACCTCACCGACGAGGGATTGCAGGTCCGACTTAGAGGTCGTGTCGCAACGGACGAAGGTGGCATCGCCCGCATCCGGCAACTCCGAGAAGGTTGCGGCACGCTCCTTTCCCGCCTCGGCGTTGCGGCCCACAACGACGGTGTTGGCCCCAGCTCGGCAGAGGCCCTCGGCGAGGGCTCCACCGATCTCGCCGGTGGCGCCGATGACGACGGCCGTCTGGCCGTCGAGACCGAACTGTTCATTCAGATAACTGCTCATTCGTTGTGTCGACGGTTCGGTTCGTGAACGATGAAAAATATAGGTCTGCGCCTCCCTACTGGGCGAGCGTACCGACGCTCTCGATGTGGTGCCGGAAGTGGCCTTCGAGGGCGTCGAAGTGCTCCTCCTCATATGCGTTTAGAAGCTCGAAGAAGCGATCCTTGAACCGCCACTGCCCGTCGCGCTTTGCCGTCAGCACCGAGCCGTACGTGATGTGCAGAAGCTGGCGACCGTTGTTCTCGTCGAGGTAGGTGGCTTCCAGCTCCGCGTCATCCACGCCATCGGGGTCCGGAATCGCGCTCAGGTCCGTGCTCACGTGGTAGGTCTTCCGGTCCGCTTCGAAGCGCTCGAAGGCGTACCGGACGATTTCGCGGAAGAAATCCGGCGCGTGGCGGGCCGGAATGCGGAGGGCCTCCAGGTAGCTCGTACCCGCGGTCTTGAGGTGCACCTTTGGCCCCGCCTGGCGCCCCAGAATCGGGAACACCGTAAACTTGTCGCTGCCGGAATGGACGCTAAGCTTGTAGCCTCCGCAAGCTTGCAGGACGACCACATGCTTCTTCAGCGTCTCCTCAAAGTGCTCCGGATCGCCGATAAAGTCGATCCCCTTCTCGAAGTCGCCCACGAAGCGCGGGGCGAGGCTCGTCACCTCCACGCCAAGGCGCTCCAGCTCCGCCGCCACAAAGTAGTGCTCGCGCGGACGGGTGGGCTGGTCGGTCTCGTCGACGGACATTTCCAGGTCATACTTCCTGCCGGGACGATCGGCTTCGTACCGCGAGGCGAGGTGGTCGGCCATTTTATTCGTGTGGGCGATGGCGGCGCTGTACTTCACCGCGGCCCGCTTGAGCGCCTCAGCCCCAAAGTCAATTGCGAGCGTTCCGGCCTCGCTTTCCAGAACGATCGAGTCGCTGGTATACCGGTCCAGGCAGTCCTTGGGCGTGGTGCCCAGCGCGTCCCAGGGCAGCGCTTCGAAACGGCGCGTCAGCTCGCCAGTCTCCAGGTGGTCAGCCTCGTTGTCCACGTGGTCCGACGGGTCGATGGTGTACATCGTGTATCCGGTCTCGAAGCACCAGTCAATGTCCTCGGGGGTCTTGAGGTGATCGGCGTCGGCCCCAAAGCCGCCGGTGTATCCCTCCTGAAAGACGGCCCAGGTCACGTCGTCCATCACCTCTTGCGGCGACCGACCGGTGCGCTCCATCTCGCGGATCGACTGCTGGGCGAGGACCGGCCGCGCTCCCTTCTGACGACAGGCGCGGATGTGGCCGGGCGTGGCCAGCCCCAGGCGGTCGCCGCACCCAATTGCGGGGGTCGTGCCCAGGGGCGTGGGGCCCGTCCAGGGAAACTGCTCCCGCAGAAGCCGCGCATTCTCCGCCGAACAGGGGCACAGAAAGACCGTCTTCGGCGAATGCCTCAGGACGGCCTCGTGCATGAAGGGGACCTGATCGGCCTCGGTCGCGACGACGAGCATCTTTTCCTGGCCGCGGCGCGCGAGGACGCAGGTCATCCCGTCCTTTTCTCGCAGCGAGTCTTCGTAGATCCGCCACTCAGCACCGTCGTGCCGGGCGAGGAGTTCCTGGAGATCGGCGACAGCGGGGGAGGCGTCCGTGGAGGTAGGCATTTTCTTGGGCGAATGCTGGAAAGGAGAGAAAGACAATTAGGGCCTAAGTGAAACCGTTAGAACCCAAACACTCGGGGCAGCCAGAGACTCAACTCGGGCGTGAAGGTGACGAACAGGAGCGCAACGACCATCGCCACGAACAGAGGCAAGAGGGGCTTGACCAGATCCTCGATAGTGGTGTCGGCCACGGCGGCGCCCACAAACAGGACGGTCCCGACTGGAGGCGTACAGAGCCCCACGCACAGGTTCAAGACCATCATAATGCCGAAGTGGATTGGGTCCATTCCCAGCTCGGTTACCACCGGCAGGAAGATGGGCGTAAAGATCAGCACCGCCGGCGTCATATCCATGAAGGTACCGACGACCAGCAAGATCAGGTTGATGGACAGGAAGATCATGACCGTGCTGTCGGTAAGGCCGAGGAGCCCGGCGCTGATCTGCTGAGGAAGATGGTCGTAGGAAAGCACCCACGACATCGCGATGGAGGTGCCGATAAGCAGCATCACGATCGCCGTTGAGCGCACTGTTTCGAGGAGGATGTCGGGCAGGTCCCCCATCCCGATCTCCTGGTAGGTAAACGCGAGCACGAGGGCGTAGAGCACCGCCACGGCCGCCGCCTCCGTCGCCGTGAAGATGCCGGCCACGATGCCGCCAATCACGACGACGAGCATCAGCAGACTTGGGAGCGCCCACAGAAAGCGCCAGAAGACCGTCCCCAGGCTGTGGGTGTCCCCCACGGGATAGTCCTCTCGGTACGCCCACACGGCCGCCACGGCCATGAGGCTCAGCCCCACGATAATCCCCGGCACGTAGCCGGCCAGGAAGAGGGCCCCAATCGAGAGGCCACCGCCCGCCAGTGAGTAGACAATGAGAATGTTGCTGGGCGGGATGAGCAGGCCCGTCGTGGCCGAGGTGATGTTGACCGCCGCCCCAAAGTTTTTGTCGTAGCCCTCCTTTTCCATCTGCGGCCCCATGAAGCCGCCTACGGCCGAGGCCGCCGCCACGGCCGAGCCCGAGACGGCCCCCATCAGCATGGCGGCCACCACGTTGACGTGGGCCAGCCCGCCCGGCACCATGCCAATGATCGACTTGGCAAAGCGGACGAGACGGCGCGCGATTCCCCCGTGGTTCATGAGCTGGCCCGCGAGAATAAAGAACGGAATGGCCAGCAGGGCGAAGGAGTCGAGCCCAGTCGCCATTTGCTGGGCCATGGTGGTGACCGACGGCCCGATTGCCACACTTAACAGCATCGTCGCCACTGAGGCCAGGCCGATGCAGAAGGCTACCGGGACTCCAAGGAGGAGAAGCCCGACAAACACGAGTCCCAGCACGAGAAGAGCGGTAAGAGCCATGAGCTACGCGTCGGTCGATGGATTGGGGGACTCCGCGCTGGCGCCGGCAGCGGGCTCGCCCCGGAGCGTCTGGAGGTGCCCGCTGATGTGAACGAGGCTGTAGAAAGCCATCAGAATCCCGGTCAGGGGCAACACGAGATAGACGTAGCCGAGGGGCACATTCAGGGAGGCGGAGGTCTGCCCGAGGGTGAGCTGAATGTAGACGAGACGGAGCCCGCCCGCGACCATCACGCCCACGGCAAAGAGCAGAATGCAGCTCTGAATGACGATCCGAAGCCATGCCTGGGCCCGTCCTTCGAGCCGCTCCGGCAGCAGCTCAAGAGCCAAGTGGTCGTGCTGGCCCACCCCGTAGCCGGCCCCCAACACCCCTACCCAGATGAGCAGAAAACGAGCCAGCTCCTGCGTAAAGGAGCTCGGCGCTCCCAGCACATAGCGGCTAAAGACCTGCCACAAGACGTTGATCACCGCTACGCCCATGAGCCCCACCAGCATGGGGCCCAGGATCCAGTCGACAATGCGCTTTGCTTGCTCCATGTTTTGCTTGGACCTCTCAGCAGAATCTCAAATCGTTCCTCGGTCGGCAGCCCTTCGAGTCCTCCCAATGCTATCTCGCCGGGGGCTCGCCCCTCGATTTCTTCTGGGCCGACGTGTCCACCTCCACCGCCCGTACCTCCTGGGCCAGCTCGTAGACCTGCGGCTCGTTCTTCTGGTAGAAGTCGTAAACCGGCTGCACCGCCTCGACAAACGGCTCTTGGTCGGGCCGGATAATCTCGACGCCCGCCTCCTTCACCACCTGCAACGCCTCCTGGGTGGCCTTCTCCCAGAGCTTTTTCTGGTACCGGGCCGACTCGTCGGCCGCCTCCTGGAGCCACTCCCGCTCCTGGGGCGTCAGCCGCTCCCACAGGTGCGTGCTCGCGAGCAGCACGTCCTGCGGGGAGGTGTGCTTGTCAAGGATGTAGTAGTCGCAAAGCTCGTAGTGGTTGGTCAGGTGAAAGCTCGGCGGGTTGTTCTCCGCCCCGTCCACCACTCCCTGCTGCAACGCCGTGTACAGCTCCCCAAACGAGATCGGCGTGGCCGAGCCCCCCATCTCATTGACCATGCGGATGGCCACCGGGCTGTTCATGGTGCGGATCTTCATTCCCTTCAGGTCGGAGGGCTCCCGGATCGGGGTGTCGGTGGTGTAAAAGCTTCGGCTGCCCGCGTCGTAGAACGTAAGGCCCCGAAGCCACACGTCCTGGCTGGAAAGCAGAATCCTGCGCCCGATTTTCCCGTCCATCACCGCGTAGCGGTGCGCGTCGCTCCGAAAGAGGTAGGGAAGGCCGAACACCTTGTACGGGTCGGCAAACCCTTCCATGACCGCCGAGGAGACCTTCGTGATGTCCAGGCTTCCCACTTGCAAGAGCTCCAACAGCTCTCGCTCCGAGCCGAGCTGTTCGCTCGGGTAGATCTCAACACGCATTGTCCCGTCGGACTTCTTGACGAGCCGGTCGGCCATGTCCGTCATGGCCTTGTGCACCGGATGGGACGGGCTCAAGGCGTGGCCCAAACGAATCACTGTCTCGTCCTCGTCGACGCTGCACCCCCCTCCAATGCATAGGAGCAGGGCCAAAAGGAGCAGTGCACGGAGTCGAGCGGTCCAAACGTGAATCACAGGACAGCTTCGCATTGGGAGCGCTTCCGATTAGCATCTACCGATTACTTAATCGATAAAGTAAAGAGGATAAACTTCAAAGGCAAAAGCGCCCCGGACCGCACGAATTCGTGTTAAGATCCTGATAAGAGATGATTGCACAAGGACGTACGCCCAAGTCTTCGAGCTGCCGGCATCGCGACCGCTGGCAGGCGATCTTCGAAGCCCTCCGAAAACCGGACCTCGACTCGGTGATGCTCGATTCCTCGGCCCATCAGCACGCCGCGGGACGAAAAAGGGGATCCCGACACCGAAGCGCTCGGGCGCAGCCGAGCAGACTTCTCCACGAAAATCCAGTCGCTATGGAGGTACTCAGCAATCCGCTAGAGATCGCCTTGCCGCCCGGGCTGGGGATTGCCCGCAGGAAGAGCCTCTGCTGGAACGAATAGTTGCAACCCCGAGATGGAGCCCCCGGATCAGAGCCAATACCACTGTGCTACGCGCCGGAGCGTCACGCCCATTCCTGCAGTGCTGAAGCGAGATGGACTTACCGTTCCTGGTCGCCCAAAAAGGTTCGCGCCATCGATGCCTCACGGGAAAGATCGGCGTCGACGGTGTCCCGATTGGCGTGATAGTACGCCAGGGCCGCATAGACCTGTGCAAGCGAGAGGTGCCGAATCCGGTGTGCAATGTCTTCGGCCGAATTGCCGAGCCAATACCACTGTGCCACGCGTCGAATCGTCACGCCCGTTTCTGCGATGCTGGGGCGTCGTTTCCGAACATCGGACCGGGCTTCAATTAGACTGTCAAGACCAACATCTGCGTCCATAGTAAATCAAAACTTTCCATTCAAAATAGTGACATTTGGGATTTATGAGAAAAGCGTTCCTCTCCTTCTGACCGACCCGAGAGCGGGCGTCATCGTCGATCCGTTCAGCACGAACGGCAGCGGATCACTCGTGCATTTTGAGCAACCGGCGAGGATCAAGCGACTTCGTCGTAAATCACAATGCCGTCTCAAGTCATTCAGGCCAGGCGGTCCCACTGTGCCTTCGCCTCTTCGCGGTGCATACGTGCGGTTCGAGTCTCCGGACCGGAATGGATTTCTGTATCGTCGCGAAGGCACCGTCGCAGCCGGGCAGATCCACGTCGCTGGCAACGATGGCGCACCCCGTGGCGTGGGAACCGAACAGGACCACTCGTCGAACCGGCAGTCTCTCGGAGAACCAGAAGGAGCGCTCGGATGGACGCGATGATGCCGTAACGACGGCGCGGCGGACAGGGCGATTGGCTTCCGATCTTTCGATCCCCTGCTCAGATCACAGTTTTTGCAATAATAGCACCAGTACCGCCTCTTCTCCAACTCAGGAAACTTGCTTCACTTTTTCTTCATTCGAACGCATGGTATAGTTCTCCACTTAATCGGTACTGGCTCCTCGAACGAAGGCGCTGTCTCCCCAGTCTTTCTCTGCAGTTCTCTCTACCCGGAGCGAAGCGGGCCTCGGATCGCTGGCGGGACGCCTGCAACGAACCTGGGCACGTAGCCCCACTCTTGGCGGCGGGCGTCGAGATGATGCAAACACATTGTGAAGATGACCGACAGCCGCTTTACACGCAAGATGCCGTGCCGTATTGGCCGTATCTTTACGCTCGCCAAGGCCGTTGCGCAACGGACTGACAACCAGCGGTGAGGCCGAGAGGAGAGCGACCGGATCCTTCGGGGATGTGCTCCGTTTCCGATTTCCCAAACAACCCTTCCACCGCCGCGTCCTGTTTCCATGTCCCGGTCCACGCGGTCGATTCTCCTCTTCCTCGGCAAGATGCTCGCGGCCTACGCCGCGTGGTACGCCCTCTACGACCTGTGGCTGCTGCCGGATGGACGGCTGGACACGTGGGTGTCCCACAGCGTGGCAGAGGTCAGCGGCGGCCTGCTCTCCGCGTTCGGAATCGACCCCGCCGTGCAGGGACGCTCCGTGGCCCTCGAGGGGGTCCCCGGCGTGCGCATCGCGGACGGATGCAACGGGCTCTCGACCATTGGGCTCTTCGTTGGATTCGTCGTGGCTTACCCGGGTCGCTGGGGGCGTCGGCTAGTCTTCCTCCCGCTGGGAATGGCCGCCATCTACGCCACAAACGTGGGCCGTATCGCCGTTATGGCCGTCGTCCAGAAGCACTGGCCCGCCGCGTTCGGCCCGCTTCACGGCTTCGGCCTCACAACCATCTTCTACGTCGTGGTCTTCGGCCTGTGGGTTCTCTGGGCAAATTACGGCGGCATCCCCCGCTCCTCCGACGCAGAGGGCGGTTCGGAGGCTAGAACGGAGCCAGCCGTGGCGTAACGTACGGACAACAGATGATGAACCGCCGCCACGCCGGAAACGAAGGGACCAAGCACTTCTGGGAGGACCCAAAGGACCGACCCTGACTCCCAACCGCCGTCTGCAGTCCGCCATCTAAAATGCCCCTCATGCGCGCCCTTGCCATTCGTACTCTTCTCGTCGGTGTTCTTCTGGGAGCGTATTTTTACGGGTGGCGCCCCTATGGCCGCACGGCCGCGGTACAGTCCGTGGCCGCCCCTCTCCTTCGCACTGTCACGGGGGAGTCCTCCAAGGGATGGACTGTCCAATCCCATCCCGGCGGTCGGCGGCTCACCCTGCGCTCTCCCTCTGGCGATCGGTCGTTTGGATGGACCGCCCCGGCCGGTGTGCGCTTCTTGCTTCCTGCGCTGGGGCTGGCTCTCGTGGCGCCTCGCCGCCTCTATTGGCTGCTCCTCTGGAGCGGGCACGTAGCCCTCGGCGTCCTGGGACTGGCCCTGCTCTACGTCGGCGTGGGGACGGGGGACGCGTGGTTCGTGCTCTACAACGTGCTCACGCAGTACCTCGTGGACGCCTTCAGTCTGGGCGTGGCCGCGTGGGCGGTGGTCGTGGAATTTGACCTCAGTCCCCGTCTCTAGCTGAACCGGACCGACCGATCTCGGCACTCCCACTGAGACGAGGCCCCGCGCCGTTGAAACAGGGTTCTCTCCCCCACTCCTGTTTTCGCTCCGAGAGGCCCCCGGGGTCGTGACAAATGTTGTCACCACGTAGTGACAATAGTAGTGACCATAAGGGAGCCTATCACAATCTGGCTCCGACTGCACCGCCTATGAACTCCTTCAATAACAGCCCTCTTCACGCATCTGCCTCCATCTGCGCTTTCGTGGTGTGCGTTGGCGTCGCGTTGAGTGGATCCTCCGGCCAGTAGTGCTTGGGGTAGCGACCGCGCATGTCCTTGCGAACGTCGTAATAGGTATCCTCCCAGAAATGGGCGAGGTCCTGCGTGATCTGAACGGGGCGCTGCGCGGGGGAGAGCAGGTGAAGCGTGAGCGGCACCCGCCCCTGGGCGATGCGCGGCGTCTCGGTCTGGCCGAATAGTTCCTGCAGGCGCACGGCGAGGGCGGGCGTCTCGGGATCGGAATAGTCGATGGGCCGGTCGAACCCGCTCGGGACCGTGACGTGGGTGGGCGCCCACGCCTCCAGGCGGTCCCGCTGATCGTAGGTGAGCCGCTCACGCAGGATCTGGGGAAGATTGAGCTGCTGGAGGTCGTCCGCGCGTTTTAAGCCGTAGAGGTGGGGAAGGAGCCAGTCTTCCAGCGAGTCGAGGAGCGACTCGTCGCGTACGTCGGGCCAATCGTCGCCGAGGTGGTGGTGGAGAAACTGGATGCGGTGCTGGAGCTGGCGTGCGTGGTCGGTCCACGGGAGCAGTTCCAGACCCTCCTCGCGGATGCCGTCCATCAGTGCCTCGGCGACTTCGGTCGGATCGGGCGACTCGATGGGCCCCTCCGTAACCGTAAGGGCACCGAGCTGCTCGCGGCGACGGGCCTGCACGCGCCGGGCCTCCGGGTCCCACGACACGTCTGTCTCCGCTTTAATCTGGTCGCCGAAGTAGTCGACGATCTCCTCTTCGCTGATCGGGGCGGCCAGGAAGATGCGGTTCTCGCGCCGCCGGGCGTCGACGTGGGCTGCTACGAGGTAGTCGGCATCTGAGAGCAGCTGGGGGCGGGGCAGTTTCACAGCGCGGCCGTTGCGGAGGCGGAAGCGACCAGCTTGCCCCTCTCGCCGCTGCGCGATGCGATCCGGGTAGGCGAACACGGTGAGCAGTCCGGTCGCCTCCACATCGCCCTCCCACTCCGGATCGACGCTCAGCTTCGATCGCCAGTGATCGGCCACCTTGCGGACGTGGCCCACGGCGCCGTACGGCACCACGTAGCTGCGGGCATGGTTGGGCGTGGGGCGCTCGCCGCGGCGCAGGCGATGCAACGCTTCAAGCCGCAGTCGGAGGTCCACGTCCGGCGCCTCGCCCTGTCCCTTGAAGATGTCGCGCTCGCTGAGGAGGGCCGCCAAGTCGCACGCCACGGCCCCCTGCCCCAGCGCCTGGGCGTTGATGAGCATGTGGGCGAGGCGGGGATGGAGCCCGAGATCGGACATCTCGCGGCCGTGGTCGGTAATCGCGCCGTCTTCGTCCACCGCTCCGAGGCGCCGCAGGAGGTCCTGAGCTTGTTCGTAGGTGTCGGTGGGCGGCGGATCGAGCCAGCGGAGCTCCGACGGGTCGGGCGTGCCCCACATCGCCAGTTCGAGGGCGAGGGGCGCGAGGTCGGCGTTTTCGATCTCCGGGGCGGTGTGCGGATCGAGGTGGTGCTGGGTGCGCTCGGTCCAGAGCCGGTAGCACGTGCCGGGTGCCACGCGCCCCGCTCGCCCCTTCCGCTGGTCGGCGGAGGCCTGGGAGATGCGCACCGTTTCGAGACGCGTCATGCCAGTGGTGGCATCGAAGCGGGGCGCCCGGCGGAGGCCACTGTCCACCACCACGCGGATGCCTTCGATGGTGAGGCTCGTCTCGGCGATGTCGGTGGCGAGGACGACCTTGCGCTCTCCCTCCGGACTCGGCGCGATGGCCGCGTCTTGCTCGTCCGGCGGCAGGTTGCCAAAGAGGGGATGCAACGTGACGTCGCTCGGCACCTCACCTTCCAGGCGCGACTCGGTGCGTCGGATCTCGCCTGCGCCGGGCAGGAAGACGAGCACGTCGCCATCCGTCTCCCGCAGCACCGCTTGCACCGTCGACGCCACGGCGGGTTCAATTCGATCTTTCACGGGCCGGTCGGCGTAGTGCACCTTCACCGGATAGCTGCGGCCCTCGCTCTGGATGAGCGGAGCGTCGTCGACCAGTCCCGCGATGGGCCCGGTGTCGAGCGTGGCGCTCATGACGAGCACGCGGAGGTCGGGCCGAAAGACCTCGCGGGCCTGCAGCGTTAGGGCGAGGCCGAGGTCGGCCTGCAGATTGCGCTCGTGGAACTCGTCGAACAGGACCGCCCCGACGCCCTCCAGGGCCGGATCGTCCTGCAGCATCCGCGTGAGCACGCCCTCCGTTACCACCTCGATGCGGGTGCGGCCGCTCACCTGCGTGTCCATTCGCACCCGGTAGCCCACCGTCTCTCCCGCCTGCTCCCCGAGCTGCTTTGCCATGTACTGTGCGGCAGCGCGGGCTGCCAGGCGCCGCGGTTCCAGCACGATGATTTTGTCATCGCCCAGCCACTCCTCTCCTAGCAGCGCCAGCGGCACGCGGGTCGTCTTGCCCGCCCCGGTGGGAGCCTGCAGCACCGCCTCCGTGCGCTCGCGGAGGGCGGTCTTCAGATCCGGCAATACATCTTCGATCGGGAGACGGGGCATTCGTGTCTGCGGGGGACGTTCGGGCTCTCGGGACTCTGTCAGGAGTTGTAGCCGTGGGTGGAGAAACGGGTTTCAGGGCCTTTTCGCCCCTCGAATCGGCACGGCTGAATTCCCCTTCCTCCGACAGGAATTTCGAGAACTGGTAAACCGGAGTCCGAGAGATCCCGAACGAATGGAGTCAGTCTTTTACCGATAGCCGGTATCGGATCTCTCCGAGCAGGTGAAGCGCTCGCCCAAATATGGTGAACAGAAACGCGATGCCGATCAACGTTCCACTGAGCACCACGGGAGACAGAGGCGGATTGCTAAGAGTGGGAACGACAAGCACTAGCGCGAGGCAAAGCGCGGAAACGACGTACAAGGCTCGGTGCATGATAGGCGTGTGAGTTTGGCCGTGTGATCGGAATTATCTCGACGATCAAGGAGGCACACGGCCATGGAAATGGGGTGATCTTTTGGAGCACGATTCCCCTTACAACAGATCCGTCTCTCCTCCCTCAATCGACTGAGAGATCCCTTGCCGCTCGGAGCATCCATTGCAGGCCGGACCACAAAAGCGGCTGTGCTCCGAAGACGAACCGCAGACGCCCCAAAATACAAAACGCCCCGCGGCGCATTGGCCACGGGGCGCGATCAGTAGCAGGTCGTTGCCCAGGGTGGATTCGAACCACCAGCCTCCCGGTCCAGAGCCGGACGCTCTGCCGATTGAGCTACTGGGCAGAATGAGTGCAAGGACTCGTCGGCCGGCGCTTGTTCAACGCCGGATCAACAAAAATGTCTCTTTTAGCCGCCCGGTTCCGACGCGTCGGGTTGCGCAGACGGTTTGACGGATGCTTCACCGGGCGCAATCTCTCCCGACCCTTCGTCCCGAGCGTCG
>CAZBIB010000084.1:0-12023 GCA_964491575.1 uncultured Salinivenus sp.
GAAGTCCGTCAACAACACCGATCTGTACGGACAGGTGGATTTCGGCGTGCCGTTTGCGCTCGGCGCCACCGACGGGACCGTTCAGTTCGGGGGGAAGATCCGGAATAAAAACGCTGATCAGTCCGTCGAGCTCTTCGCCTATGGTCTCCGAGATGGGGCATCCGACCTCTTACTCAGCGATGTGGGCTCGTCATTTGGCGTCGACGGATACGAGCCGGGGCCGGGATACACGTTTCCGAGTCAGACCGTGCGGGCCAATGTCGCCAACAGGTTCCCGTCCACCTTTTCCGATCGCCTTGAACGCGAGAAGGACCTGGAAGGCGATACCGAGGATTACGACATCCTTGAGCGAACGATTGCCGGCTACGCGATGGCGGAATGGAATCTCACCGAGCGCTTCTTCGTGCTGCCGGGGGTTCGGTACGAACACACGCGCCTGGAGTCGGACGGCAACCAGTTCGACGCCGAAACGGAAACGCTCACCGAGGTGACTGAGGAGAATAGCTACGACTACCTGTTCCCCATGCTCCATGTGCGGTACGAGGTCGGGGCGAATACCAATGTGCGGGCCGCGGTGACGCGGACCCTCGAACGGCCCAATTACTTCTTCTCGGTCCCATTTTCGATTCGCGACGGCAACGAGGTGGAGCGCGGCAATCCGGACCTCGACCCGATGACTTCAGCCAACTACGACCTTCTGCTGGAGCACTACAGCGAGAGCATCGGGGTGATCTCGGCCGGAGCGTTTGCCAAGCAGATCACGGAGCCCATCTTTACGTCGACCAACATGCAACCGAACGGGACGATCGTCACGCAACCGCGGAACGCCTCGTCCGGGCACATCATCGGGTTCGAGCTTAACCTGCAGCGGCAGTTGCTCTTCCTGCCGAGCCCGCTCGACGGACTGGACCTCTACGCGAACTACACGTTCACCGATTCGGAGGCCACGCTTGAATCGGGGCGGGACGTTCGTCTTCCCGGGCAGACCGACCAGGTGTGGAACCTGGCGCTCGGATACGAGAAGGGCGCGCTCTCCGCGCGGGTGAGTCTCAACTACAGTGGCGACTACATCGAAGAGCTGGGGGCTCCACTGGAGACGTTCTACGTCGACGATCATTTTCAGGTCGACGCGTCTGTGAGCTACCAGTTTACGCCCCACATCTCAACGTCCCTGGAACTCGTCAACCTCAAAAACGAGCCGTACGTCCGCTACCAGGGGCGGCCGTCCCGCCGGGCCCAGCAGGAATACTACCAAACGTGGGGTCGGCTCAGTGTCCAGTACAACCTGTAGGGGGCTGGAAAAGAATCTCAGGCTTCTATGACGCGGTCGGACGAAGTCGGAAGACGCTCGCAAACCGTTGCCAAGGCGCCGCCTGAAGAGTGCGTTACTGGAAAACCCGTGGAGTGTAGTAGCCTGGCTCTCGGGAGGGGGGTTGCCTTTACGCCATCCGTTTCCCCATGCCTACGACGAATATGAACGATAAGAGTTGGATTCTTGGAATCGCACTCGTATCCATCGGGCTCTGTCTCGGGAGCCCGGTGGGCGCCCAAACCCCGGATACGATTGCGGTCTCGGAGGTTTTTCAGACCCCTCGCAACACGTGGGACAACGTCGACACGCCAGCCGTCTGGCACGGGGCGGAGGGGCAGCACTGGCTGTTGACGACCGCGAAGGAGGGCGACGTGATTCGGGTGCACGACGCAGCCACCGGTGCGCCGATCCGGCGGGTGGGCGGGTCCGGAACGGGACTCGGGCAGTTTGATCGACCAAACGCCGTGACAGTCATCGACGACTTGATGATCGTGGTCGAGCGGGACAACCGCCGCGTACAGGTGTTTTCGTTGCCGGAGTTCGAGCCATTGGGGGCCTTTGGGGAACCCCTTGGATGGCAGCGCGAGGTGGGGGAAGGAGAGGATCGTTTTCGGCTGCCCTACGGGGTGACCGTCTACCGGAGTGGGAGGGAGAACGGCTCGCCGGTGTATACCCTCTACGTGACCGACGCCTACGCTCAACCCGACGAGAGCATTCCGCCTTCCTCCGAGCTTGGCGAGCGTGTGAAGCAGTATCGGATCACCGTTCGGGAAGGAGAGCTCCGGCACCAACACGTGCGCAACTTTGGGGCGACCTCGGGGTCCGGTGTGTTGAAGTCCGTCGAGTCGCTTTGGGTAGACCCAGCACACGGGCGTCTCCTAATCGCGGAAGAGATGGAGGGAGAGGCGCAGATCAAGGTCTACACCCTGGACGGCACGTTTACAGGCGAGACGATTCCGTCGCGTTATTTTCAGACAGAGGCGGAGGGGATCATGCTCTACGACTGTGTTGGGGGGGAGGGAGGCTACTGGCTCACGACCGACCAGTCCGAACAGTCCAACACCTTTCACGTCTTCGACCGGGAAAGTCTGGCGTACGCGGGGTCGTTCCAGGGAGACGTGGTTTCCAACACCGATGGGATCTTCGTGACAGAGAAGTCCTTCGGCCCCTTTGAGCAAGGGGCATTGTACGCGGTCCACAACGACGGGAATACAGTGGCCATCGACTGGACCGACATTGCGGGTGGATTGGGGCTTTCCAGCTGCCAGATCCCTTGACGCCAATGGGCGTACTCTCTTTCACTTGACACCCCTTCGCTGCTCATGCAAGACCGACGTCATTTCCTGAAGCAAGCGAGTGCGCTGACGGTTGGGTTCGCTGGCCTTCAAGTGTTTACCGGCTGTTCGACGAAGGGGAGTGCGCGCAGCTCTGATCAGGTTAGATTCAGTGGTCTTCGGCCCGATCCCGAGGGGATGTTCGACCTCCCGGAGAGCTTCTCCTACCGGGTTGTTTCCCGCCACGGCGATGAGATGGACGATGGCTTTCGCGTGCCGCACCGTCCGGACGGCATGGCCACGTTTCCGGGGCCGGACGGGACCACGCTCCTGGTGCGCAACCACGAGATCGACGCGGACGCTCCGCTCGAAGAGGGGCCGTTTCGGTCGGGTGGAGATGCATCGATCAGCCAAATGCCGGAGGCCGACCGGTACGACCCCGGAAGGAAGGAACGCGGCGGCCTTGGGGGCACGACGACGGTCGTCTACGACACCGACCTGCAGGCCGTGCGGCGCCAGTTCGTGAGCCTTGCCGGCACCATTCGCAACTGCGCGGGCGGACCGACGCCCTGGAACAGCTGGCTCACCTGCGAGGAGACGGTCCAGAAGGCCAATGGCACGTTTGCGAAGGACCACGGCTACGTCTTCGAGGTGCCCGCCACGGCGTCGATCCAGCGCGCGGCGCCCCGCCCGATCAAGGCCATGGGGCGGTTCAACCACGAAGCGGTGGCCGTCGACCCCAAGAGCGGCGTCGTCTACCTCTCCGAAGACCGGGACGATGGGCTCCTCTACCGCTACTTGCCCAATGAGCCGGGCGCCCTGGAGAAGGGCGGTCAGCTGCAGTGCTGCTGCGTGCGCAGGCAGGAGAGCCTCGACACCCGAAACTGGGGTGACGGTCCGGAGATCACGCCGGGCACGACCTTTAAGGTGGAGTGGATGGACCTCGACAACGTGGATACCCCGAACGATGACCTCCGCAAGCGCGGGTACGCCGACGGGGCGGCCCGCTTTGCCCGCGAGGAGGGCATGTGGTACGGCGAGGACGCCGCCTACATGGCCTGCACGAACGGCGGCAAGAACGCGAAGGGCCAGGTCTGGCGCTACGTGCCGAGCCCCTACGAAGGGACGGACCGCGAGGCCGACGAGCCCGGGCAGCTAGAACTCTTCGTGGAGCCGAACGACACGACCGTGCTGGAGAACGCCGACAACCTGACAGTGGCGCCTTGGGGGGACGTCATCGCGTGTGAGGACGGCTCGGGTACTGATACGCTCGTGGGCATCACGCCGGAGGGACAGTTCTACAAGCTGGGCCGCAACGCGATGAGCGAGTCGGAGCTGGCAGGGGCGGTGTTTTCGCCGGACGGGAGCACCCTGTTTATGAACATCCAGCACGAGGGGCTCACGCTGGCGATTACTGGGCCCTGGAAGGGGGCGTAGGGTTGTCTCACCGCTGTCGCGATACCGGATCGTGAAAACCGCCCATTTTCGCCGTAGAGGCGTCCCGCGTACCTGCTTAGCGAAGGTGGGTCTTTTCCCGGACGAGTCCTTTTCAGATCTTACACAAGGGCCTTTCGGCTACGGTGGAAGGGTCGAGCTGCCCTCTTCTTTGTGCAGAGGCGCAATTGCGGCCAGGCACCGCTCCAACGAGAGGGACTCAGAAATCCAGAGGATGGACTAGCAGCACGGTGCGGATGCTCCGAACGATCACGCCGGCGTGCTTCGCATCCTCGACGGCATCAACGAGATGGCCAATTCAACCAGACGGCCAACAGTTGGACCCAGAAGACACAGGCGGTTACTATTGCTGATGGCCCAAAAGGGATCCGTTGGCGGAAGCGTCCAGTCGGGAAGGCGCGGCATCTCGGGCGTATTCTCGTTTTCGGTCCAAGCGGCTATCGTTTGGCGAGCCCAAACGGCTGGGTGCACGTCAGCGCGCCAGCACTCCGAATCTCCGCACGAAGATATGTGCTCAGTCCCTTCGTCTCGTCGAGGTCGATGCGTCGCCTCGTAGCAACCACCTCCCCCTGATTGGATATCCACCGTACCTGCTCGGGGGCTACCGGCTCTCCGTCCACTTCGGCGGTCAGAGCAAGCACGTTGGCCGATTGGTCGTAATCGACGTTGGTGATCCTCGGGACCCGTTCCAGGTTTTGCCATTTCTCCGGATGGGTCGTCACGGTGCTGAAGTAGAAGCGACCCTCCTCAACGGATGCCCGAACGTTCGGTCGGCTGAGGTCTTGGAGCGGAAACCAGTTCGCGTTGAGGCCGATGTGGAGCTTTCCGTGGCTGTCGTCATTGGCAAAACCAAAGACAGACCGCTCCGGCATCAGCTTCTCCAGGAGCGCGTCCCACAGCCGGCGGTCCCAGGGATAGCGGTCCATCTGGTTGTGCACCTCCATTCCGACCAGAGATTCGTACTCATGGAATAGGCCCATGTACCGGGCCAATGCGCCGTCGGGGACCTGCTCGTCGTTGGGCCCCCAGTACCGTCCGGGGGGGTGAGCACGTTGAGCCCCTTCGTGGAGCTTGCCTCCGGGATGGACGTGTGGAGGCGCGCAGTCGACGAATCCCGCCGCACGGGGGAGGGATACTGGGTAAAGAGGCTGAGATTATGGTGATGCCGGGAGAGCTCGTTGCCCAGGACGGGGACCATGCCGAGTGCATCGGGATCGTGGCCGTACTCGGTCCAGGGCCACGTCACGTGGTTGTGGTCGGTAATGGCGAGCACGTTGCAGTTGTGTTCGTGGTACCCCTCAATCACAGTGTCCGGGTCTTGAGACCCGTCGGAATTCGTCGTGTGCGTGTGGAAGTTGCCTTTGCGGTGCTTCGCATCCCAGTCGACTAAGGGGTGAAGACGACGACTTTGTTCTGGGCAATCGCAGCACAAAACTCAGGAGAAGGAGGAAACGAAGACGTGTCCGCATGAGGGGGTTTGCGCTTGGCTGATTCAAAGGGGTACGTTTCGGTGTACAGTGCGCTCGGCAACTGTGACTACGAGGAGTCAGGAACCGTCCACGACTTCACTTCGCTGGCACGTTTTCGGGGCGGTGACGGGATTGCAGCGTCCTGGCTCGCCGCCCGGCAGCGACACCTGGTAGTCCGTACCCATTGCTGGATCCGGCCGGAAGTAGTCCGTCGTGACGACATGCGCCCCGGTTGCGAATGCTGCGTCCCGACGTCGAGTATTGCCCGTTCGGGCTTCGACCGTATTGGCGTCAGCGCGCGTTCTGACCATGTATCCGGCCTCCACCAGCCGTCGGATCCGGTCGGCCTTCTTGATCGGTTCGTTTACGATGTGGAACGCAGCTTCCGGCGTGCCTTCCGGCGCGTTGGCAAGCATCATGCGGCCTCGCAGAGACGGGTGGTCCCGCCGGTAGACCTCAAGCTTCCGACCGGACTGGTCTAACACGAAGAGTACCGTTCCGCGGACCTCCTCCAGCCTCGGCCACGCCCCTGCCCGCACCGCCGCCTCCAGGGTCTCATAGTCGCCGCGCACGTCGTCGGGCCGAATCACCCCGTCCTCGGAAAAGACGGACCGAATTTCCGCGTCAAGGGCGTCGAAGGCCGCCGCGTCGAACGGAAGCGGCGGCGTTGCCTGTGGAAGGTCAAGGGTATCGTCCTTCGCGTTGAGGGTAATGATCACTGGCAGATGGCGAGGGTGGGCCTCCGACCACGCACGGACGTTTTTGAGACAGCGCTGAAAGGTGAGGCAGTTGCTGCGGAAGTCGAGGTCCTGAATGTGAAGCACCTTGAAGCCGGGCGTCTCCATGCGGTCTTCCGAGTCGTAAGGCGGCCCGGGCGGCAACCCCTGCGCCTCAACGATCTGAAGGCCGTACGGGTCGGCAAAGCGCCCACCTTCCGGATCGCGGTACACGTCCAACTCCAAGTTGCGCAGTCCGGCGTTCAGCTGTTCCCGGAGGGGAGGATGCTCATACTCTAGGGCCCGGGCCAGCTCCGGCCGCCGATTCTGCAGAAGAGCCGTCAGCGAAGAGTCGATGGCCGCCTTGTAGCTGTTGTGACTGCCCAGCACCTGAATGTCGGTGAGCCGGAGGGGAGCCGGGTCGGACGTTGTCGAGCGGGTCGGGCCTTCGGTCGGATGGAAGGAGAGCCCCCAGCCCAACACGAGGGCGAGAAGGAGGCCTCCAGGGACGAGGGGACGGAACATGTGCATTTCAGGATTGGGAACAGGGAATTCGAAACGCGAAAAGGACGGAGACACGACATCGGTGCCTCCTCCTCTCTCGCGTCAACAGGGAGGCCGATCGAGGTTGATTGGCAGGACCCTAAAAAGTGTACTTGATGCCAACCCGAGTCGAGAATCCAGGTCCTTCGTAGCGCCGCTGGCCCGCGTTTCGGTTCACCTCGTACTCGTACCGCTGCTGGGCTTCGTTGAAGCCGGTGACACGCAGGAGGCGCGTGTCGATCACGTTGTATTCGCCGCCCCACTCCGAGTTGAGAAGGTTCGGGACGTTGAAGATGTCAACGTTGAGAATAAGCTCCTCGCCGTAAGAGTCCAGGGGGAGGTCGAACTCCTGAGTGATCCTGAGGTCTAGTTCCGGCTCCCACGGACTGATGCCGCCGTTTGGAGTCGCGTACTCACCCATGTTGCGCTGGAGATACTCGCGGAACCGCTCGCTCGTGTTCTCAAGGACGTATTCCATGTCCTCCGCGATCTGGTCCGGCGTATCGGAATCGTCAGGGTCAAAGACGTAGGCGGGATATTCATGCTCGCCCGGCAGCCCGCTCACGTTGGTGCGGCTGTCGATCATGGCGGTGTAGCGGTCCCCCTGGACTAGATTTAGGAAGCCCGCTATCTGAAATCCCCGCAACAAGGGGGACGTGAACGTCAGGAGCACCTTGTGCTTGAAGGCTTCCTGGGAATACCCGTTTTCGAGATAGTCGAAGTCGTTGTACTGACGTCCGATGAACTGGTGGTCCACCTCGTTGTGGTAGATGGCGGCCCCCTTCGAACGGTTCCAGGTGTAGCTGGCACTCACACGGCCCTGGTTGGGAAGCTGCGCATCGGCCTCTAGCACGACCTGATGAGAAGCCTGCTCGTAGCCACTGGTGAACATCGAGACCTCCGCGAAGCGATCCGAGATGCGGGACGCGTTCGGGTCAAACCCATCAGCGGGCGCGTCGCGCAGGGCGCTCATTGGCGCGTACACCCTGCGTCCGCCCTCGCCGTTGAGCCGGAATCCACTGTCGGTGTCGAGGTTCGGGTTCGTCACGAACGGGAGGTCCATGACATTATTATAATAGTAGTTCGCCCCGAGGCGGAGCCAGTCGGTCAGGTAGTGGTGGTAGCTGAGGTTCGACCGGAAGGCATAGGGCATCTCATAGTCCTCGTCGACCATCCGCACAATCTGCTGTCGCTCGTCGGGCGGGGGGGCAACGTCCTCCCCAGGGAGGTTCGCAAAACTCTCCTCGTAGGCGTCGTAGTCGGGCGTCGGGACGCTCTCTCCCGTGGCCTCAACCTGGTAAAAGCGGAGGCCGTTGAAGACGACCGACTGGGCATACGGGCGGGTAAGGGTCTGTCCCTGAAACCACCCCGCACCGCCCTGCAGCATGTTCCGTCCGTTGCCAGTGATGTCCCACGTCAGATTGAGCCGGGGCTGAATGTTGTCCCAGTCGATGGGATTCGTGTCGTTGCGGAGCCCGAGCTCCTCCTCAAGCACCGGGTTGTACTCCGGGTCCGTCAGGAAGTAGGCGAGATCGTAGCGCAGGCCGAGGCTCGCGTCCAGGCGCGGCGTGAGCGACATTTCCGCCTGGCCGTAAGCCGACAGCTCCAGGTGACGCGTCTGGACCGGATCGGTCAGCTCTCGACCCTCCGTCGCGACGCGTCGCACGAACCGGTCCGGCTCCATGGTTTCAAGGGCCTCTATGCTGTTGAAGGTAAACCGGCCCTGCTGCCCGTGCGTCCAGAGCCCGGAGGCCTCGACGAGCGCGTTCTCGGTCCCGAAAGTGAAGTCAAATTGGTCAGTGCTCACGTAGGAGTTGTTGATGAAGCTGAAGACCTCGCTCCGTTGGTCTTCTGGGACCCACTCGTATCCCCGACCATTGAGGACGGCTTGCTCGCTCTGGCCGTTGATTTGCGAATCGAAGTAGACCCAGAGGTTCGGGACGCGCCCATTGGTCGGGACGTTGGCCCGGCGATTCCAGTAGTAGCCGAGCTTCAGGTCGTTGGTCCAGTTCGGGGAGAGCTGAGAGCGGAGCGAGAGGAGCCCATTGTGGCCCTCAGAGGTAAAGTCGTAGGTAACCTCATGGACGCCGATCGCCCCGATGTGGCTGTTGTTCATGTTGGGCCGCGTGTAGTGGTTTCGAATGTAGCGGCCCGTCAGCTTGTGCGTGTCGTTGACCTGCCAGTCGAGACGCCCGACGAACGTGTCCAGTTGGTTACTGCGGTTGAAGAACCCGATCTGCTGCTGGCTTCCGTCGAGTGAGTACTGGTTCTCGAGAATGCTGATGATGCGGTTGACGTTTTCGGCACTTGCCCGTTGTCCAATTCCGTTTTCCATGACCCCGGACGTTGTGCTCTGGGCCCACAAGCTGTATCCTTCACTCTTCCGCATCCCGTCATAAGCAAAAAAGAAGTGGAGCTCGTCCTCGATAATCGGGCCACTCACGGTGAATCCGCGTTGCGTCTTGGTATCTCCCTCGACATTGCGTCCTGCCAGATCACTGCCGGCGGCCATGCGCCGGTCCCAGAAGTGTCCGAAGACGCTCCCCTCAAACTCGTTGGCCCCGGACTTGGTGACGGCCTTTACCGCCCCGGCCGTTCCCCGCCCCTCGACCACGTCGTAGCTGTTGGTGACGACCTCAAACTCTTGTAGCGCCGTCATCGAGAGCACGTAGGGCGAGTCCCCACCAGAGCCGAAGTTGGTCTCCTTCGCATTGACACCGTCGATGGTGAGAGCGTTGTTTCGCCCACTGAAGCCCGCGATGTTGTTGCTGCTCCCGACGCGAGGAGAAAGCTTCACGAGATCAGTGAAGTTGCGTCCTGCCGCGGGGAGGGACTCGACCTGTTCGGCCGTTATGCGCGTGCTGGCGTCGAGACGACCGGTCCGTTCCTGAAAGCCCGTGGCTTCGACGACAACCTCTTGCAACTGCTTCGTCTCTTCGCTCAGGGCGAACCGGAGCGTGATTTCATCTCCCTGGTTTATCTTAATTCCCGTCCGGCGCTGGCTGCCGTAGCCGACGAAGCTCACGGTGACGCTATAAGTGCCGAGCGGCAGTTCGCGCAGGGCAAATTTGCCCTGCGCACCGGTGGTCGTGCCAGTAGTGAATCCCGTCGAGACGTTTTCGACCGCAACAGTCGCTCCCGGCAAGGGGGCGCCTTCTTCGTCGACAACGGTACCAGCAATTGATGCTTCGGTGCCCTGGGCGGAAAGGTGGCAAGGGAAAGAAACGAAGACTAGGAGTGCGAAAAGTACAGGGTACCAGTAGCGAGAAACATCCATAGTACACAAGGGAGGGTGGAGGCGAATGCTAACACACCCTCATAGCTAATTCTCGCACTCTGGCCCGTTGTAAACGCCTGATTACCTCTCAGATACGAAATTATCACCTGGGCGATAGAATGACTCCTTTAGAGAGTCGTGCGCGGGCACCCACTGTGGCACGTCGGAACGTCTCCGCGCCTTGCTCAACTCCCTTGAGATCGAAGAAAAGCTACGTTGGGTTGGGGCATTTCTCGGCGAAAGTTTTGCCCAGACAAAAAGGGAGCGCGGCTGTCGAAGGCCGAGATTGTCTTCTACCGCAAACGGTGGGAGGTCGAGCGAACCTTCGCGTGGCTTCTTAGCAACCGGCGAGTTGTGACTCGCTGTGATCATCTGTCAGGCGTCTGCAGAGGATTTGTGCTGATCGCAATTGCTTTGTTCTGGCTCAATCGACTTTTGCAATAGCCTCTAGAAAACCGTCGAATTTGTACGACGATCTTTCCGGAGCGGATCGACATTCTGCCAGTTAGAAACGGTTTAGTCTATGCATGCTCCGAGAGGGAGGAAGGAGAGCCAGTCCTTGTTCAGTTCGTCACCCATTAATGCTTTATTGGGCTTCTCCATTGGGATTCTCCCCGACTCGCACCCATGCGTCACTCCTGCGCTCTCCGTTCCAAGACCTGAGTGGTATTCCCATTCTCACATCAATGTTAGCGGCTAAACCTCCCGGGGACTTTTCCACCCCGCTAGGAGCGCGCCACTAGGAGGATGCCGCCTACCACCAGCAGAGCCCCCACGATGGTGAACAGATCCGGCACTTCCTGAAAGAAGAGCAGGCCCCAGACCGCTGCGAAGACAATTTGCAAGTAGGTCATGGGCATGGCCCGACCGGTCCGAGCACGGTTAAGCCCTTCTGTGAGCAGCACGAGGGCGATCTGCCCGGTGAGGGAGACCCCGCCAATTAAGAGGAGCCATTCGTATGGGGTGGGCCACGCCATGTCAACAATTCCCATGGTTGGAATGGAGCCAATGGTTGCGACGAGCGGCAGGTACAGGACCACCACCGTGGGGTGCTCCGTCGTTCGGAGATTGCGGACGACGGTGTATCCAGAGGCCGCGAAGATCGCGCCCAGCACGGTCACACCCACATACAGGAGATTTAATGACTCGCTGTCTGTACCAAAGAGAAAGGTGGGTTGGGCGATGAAAAGGATGCCTCCAAAGCTGAGCAGTGCCCCCAGCACCTCGCTGAGGCCGAGTTCTTCATCGAGAAAGATCGCGGCAAGGAGCGCCGTGAGGACGGGATTCGAGAAAAAGATGGCCGTCGTGTCGGCGAGGGGGAGCTTGGTGAGCGCAAAATAGAAACAGATCATGGCCCCGAATCCGAAGAGGCCGCGGAGGAGAAGCTTTCCCCGATGGTGACCCCAGGGAGACACCTGGGCCCACCGGACGGCCAGATAGCTGTAGATCAGCGTAACGACACTGCGAACGAGGACGATTTCCTGGCTGGGAAGGCGCTGCCCAACGAGTTTGATGAAGAGCGTCATCAGGCTAAAGAAAAATGCCGCCCCGACCATGTAGAGCAGGCCGGAAGAGAAGCGTCGGTCGAGCGTAGAGAGCTTCATGCAGTACAACTGTGAGACGACGAGCAAGCCTCTCCAGAAGGGAGTGGTAGGGGCATACCCTTCTGAGGATGTGGAAATCTGTCAAAGAGCTCGGAAAACGTAATGAGAGTGAGAGAGGGCAATGGGGATTGGCCGTGGGGAGCGTCAGAGCCCTGAAGACGCCTTTGTGTTCCACAGGTGCCGTGCGTGGACAAAAGCTTAGGCCTTCGTTCGATGAAGCATCGAGCCGAGGCGTTAGGAGCGAAGCTCAAGCTCGAGTTAAGCCAAAAGGCACCTGCGTCAGATGCCGACTGCCAGCGTGAGTCCAACGAGGTCAGGGGCGTCTTTTCGTTCTCAGCAGGCCTGTCTTTGTGGAAAGAGCGAGAGGGATCAT
>CAZBIB010000085.1:0-11971 GCA_964491575.1 uncultured Salinivenus sp.
TCATGCCCGCCGCACTCACCTCATCCTACACGCCAACGCGCTCCAATACACACTCAGCGCTCCGTATTCTTCCTTCACCCGTCCCCCAGTCCAGCAGAATGTACTCGGAGGTCATCTTTTCGGATGCGTTGCAGCAGCAGGCCCTTCACAAAGAAAAGCGGCGATGCTCACACATAGAGCATCACCGCTTGAAAAGGCTCGCCAGCTATGGTTTCTAGACCAACTTCCCGTCGGGTTGTGCGGTCAGCGTTCCCGTTAGGGCAGGGCGCCATTGGCCGGCATGCCCGTACCCGTCAGTTCCACACTGGCTTCCTCAGCGTCCGGGTCGTTGGTGAAGTCGAACTCAAGCGCAGCTTCGTAGGCGACAGTATCGGCGGGCGCAAACTCCACGATCACATCCATGCTGCCGTCGGAGGGGAGCGTGAAGGAATCCTCCGCCGGCGAGGCGATGCTGAACACGTCGGCGTCTGCCCCAGTGATGGCAAGATTGCTGATGTCCGTGGAGGTGTTCCCCTCGAGGCCGCTCAGGGTGTTGGTTACAGTGACCGTGTCCTGGGCCGTGGAATCGGTCGCTACCTCGCCGAAGCCAAGCGGCGCCGGATCGGCGGCGACATTGGCCGCGCGCCCAACAATTTGAAGTGTGAAGAACCGGAAGTTCGTGGCCGGCACGATTTCGCCGTTTTCGCTATCTTCCAGTGCTAGTGTCACAATCTCGCTCTCGCCCGGCGCAATCCCGGCTGAGTCCACGCGCACGCGCACCTCGCCGAAGCTACTGTCGGCGGGAATGGTTGCCGTTTCAGTCAACAGCTGGAAGCCGTCCGCCGTGGTGGCAACGTTCCCCGTATCGACAACGGTTATGGGAAACTGGCTGTCGTCGGGCTGGTGCGGGGCGATGAGCAGAATGCTGATCGGCACTACTCCAGCCCCGTCCGCGACGGTACCGCTGGTCGGGTCGAACTGCACCTTGGGGGGGCCGTCATACTCAGGTTTGACGACTTCGTCGAAGCACCCGGCCGTACTCCCAACGAGCAGAAGCAGCAGGGCAATTGCGAGGCAGCGTTTAGCGGTATTCATGTTGATGAGTACGTCCGTGTTCATTGGAAAACGCGTGGAGGTCCGGCGGGCTTAGGGGAAAAAGAGGGTCGAACGGAAGCCGCGAGGAAGGGGAGCAGGGGATCGAGCCAGGCTGAACGGACTGCCGGGATGTCCGCTACTCGCCCTTCGCCGGAGGGCCGTCGCCGTCACCGAAGAAGCGAAATCAGTAGCCGGGATTTTGGACGAGCTCAGGGTTGAGGTCCACCTCCTGGGAGGGAATGGGTGCGAGGATGCGGGGATCATCGTAGGGCAGCGTGCCAATACTCGGCGCCTGCGGCTTCGGGATGTCCATGCCGCGCCGCTTGAGGTCGAAGAAGCGTTCTCCCTCAAAGGCCAGCTCCAACCGCTTCTGCCTCAGGATTTCGTTAATGAGATCCTGGCCGCTAGGCGAGACCTCCCCCAAGCCGCGTGCGGTGCGCAATGTATTTAGGTCCTCTCGCGCCTGCTCCTCATTTCCGCTCTCGTAGTACGCCTCGGCGCGGATCAAGAGCACCTCGGCGGCGCGAATCACGGGGATGTTGTCGGTATAAGACCCGACGGCTTGCGTGTACTTGTTGATGCGCGTGTTGCCAGAAGGTAGGGTTTCGTAGAGCTCCAGACGCACGTCCCCCTGCTCATGCGCGCCGATGAGATCCTGGGTAGGCAGGAGCTGAAAGTTGAACGACTCCGGGTCGTAGGTCAGTGACGAAAGCGACTCGTTCACGTTGGTGACATCGGCGTCGAATTCGGGGGCGAGGTCAACCACGAAGATGCCGCTGGACATGGTCGCGCCGGTGTGGGCATCGACGTATTCGCCCTCAGTGAGCAGGTCTGCGCTCAGGTTTTCTTCGGCGCTTTCCAGCGCGGTTGTGGCCATGCTGGCGGCCTCGGAAAACCGCTTCTCGTACAGGTAAACCTGCGCGAGGAGCGCCTGCGCGGCCGCCTCATTAGCGACGTACTTTCCATTTCCCGTACCGCCCAGAAGATCGATGGCACTCTGCAGGTCTTGCTCAATCCGGTCATAGACCTCTGTGATCGAAGAGCGCGGTAGAAATTGAGCCGCCGCCTCCTCCGATTGCGTAGGTTCGGTACGAATGATGACGCCCTGGGTGAAGCCTTCGCTCACGACCCCCGGCTCGTAGGCCTTCGTGCGCATCAGGTCGAAGTAGTTGAGCCCGCGCAGGAAATAGGCCTCCCCACGCAGTTCGTCTTTGGCCGCCTGCGCCTCTTCCTCGGACGCTCCCGCGATCTCCAGGTCCCCAATCTCGGCGAGAATGATGTTGGCCTTATTGATGCTTCCGTAGTGGGCGCCCCATCGGTTGAGGTGCTCGCGGAAGGCGTTCACCGGCGGGCCGTCGTAGCGCGCAAAACCGGGCAGGTTGATGGCGTTGTCGGCCAGCGCCTCCGGGTACAGCATAAAGTACTGCCCGTAATAGCCGACGTCCTGGAGGTCGTCGTAGGCCGAACTCAAGGTCGCCTCGAATCCGCTCTGGGTACTCAGGGCGACTTCCGGAGTAACTTCTTGCTTGGGCTCCACGTCCAGGATGCTGTCGCAGGAAGTGACGGTGAGGCTCAAGGCAAGGCCAAGCAGGCCGGCCAGCGCAGTGCGGGTGAATCGTTTCATTTTCCTCATAAGATTCGTAGGGAGAGGTCGATGCAATGCCTGCGAACATGTTCGTAGAGAGAAGCCCGAAGTGCTTTTTCGGAGAAACGGGACCGAGCGCTTAGAGCGTCACGTTGATCCCACCGTTGATGCGCTGGGCGTTCGGGTACTGGCCGATGGCCGTGCCCACTACCTCCGGGTCCAGGCCGGTATAGCTGGACCAGGTGGCCAGGTTGCTTCCGCTGACGAAGAGAGAAGCGCTCTGGAGACCCGTTGCTTGGAGGAGCGAAGACGGCAGTGTGTAGCTCAGGCGCACCTGCTTGAGACGGATGTAAGAGGCGTTCTCCATGAACACCGAGGAGTTAAAGTACCCGGTGCTGTAGCCGCTTCCACCGGGACGGACGCCCAGGTACGGCAGAGGCCGCTCGGCGACATCGCCCGGCTCTTGCCAGTAGCCGTCCAGCACCTGCTCCGTGTGGTTGAACGTGAAATTGCCGTCGATGAAGTAGCGGTCGTTATTGAAGGTCGTGCGGCCGTAGTCGAACTGGAAGAAGACGGTCAACGTCAGTCCGCCGTAGGAGAGCGTGTTACCAAAGCCGCCGTAGAAGTCCGCCTGCACGTTTCCGAAGGTCTCCTCCGCATCGGCCCCGCCAACGAAGTAGGTGAGGTTGCCGTCTTCATCTTCGTAGAGCGGCCGCCCATTGGCCGGGTTCACGCCCGCCCAGGGAACCCGCTCGTACAGCCCCAACGGCTTGCCCACGTGGTAAAGATTCCCACCGGGCTGGGTGCCGTTGAGGATCTGCTCACGGCCCTCATAGAGCTCGAGCACTTCGCTGCGCTGGAAGGTGATGTTGAAGTTGGTGTCCCACCGGAATCCGCCTCGGTCGAGGTTGACGGAGTTGAAGGAGATCTCAAGCCCTTCGTTACGGATCTCCCCGGCGTTGGAGAGGATGGTGTCGAAGCCACTGTCAGCCGGCAGGTCGCGTCCCAGCAGCAACTGATCGGTGTCGTTGCGGTAGACGTTGAATGACCCGTAGAAGCGGTTGTCGAAGAGGGTGTAATCCAGCCCGAGGTTGATCTGCCTTGACTCCTCCCAGGTCAAGCCCGGCTGGCCCAGCGAAGTAGGCATGATGCCGGGCTGTCCGAGGTAGTTCTGGCCTCCCAAATCGACCCCGCCAGTCCCGGTTTCGTTAGGGGAACCGTAGAGGCGCTGCGCGGCGAAGTTGCCGTAGGCATCTTGAAAGTCGCTGTTGCCCAGCACGCCGTAGCTGGCACGCAGCTCCAGGTTATCCAGGAAGTTCACGTCCTCCATGAACACCTCTTCGGAAATCGTCCAAGCCACTCCCGCCGACCCGAAGAGCCCGAAGCGCGTCTCTGAGCCGAAGCGCGAGGACCCGTCGTAGCGGAGCGTCACGTTGCCGGTGTAGCGGTTGTCGTAGGTGTACTCAGTCTCCCCGAAGAAGCCCAAGAAGCGCGACTCTGTCTCGAACTCGCTGACGCCAATGGGGGTGGCGGCGTTGTCGAGGTTCTTGAACGCATAGAGCGGGAAGAACTGCCCATCGGCACCCACGTACTGCTCATAGGAACGCCGGTACTCCGCCCCCACCAGTCCGGAGATCTCGTGGCGTTCGCCCGGGGCAAAGTCGTAGTTGAGCGTCTGGCTCGCGTTCGCCTCCAGCTGGCGAGCGGAGGTGAGGAAGCCGCTTCCGCCGACGTCAGCGTTGTTGGGCAGGCGCGGGTCGCGCCGATCCTTCTCGGCCAAGTCGTTATGGCTGACGCCGAATAGCGAGCGCGTGATGAGCCAGTCGGTAATCTGCCAGGTCGCCGATACGTTTCCCAGAATCTGGTTTCCATCCGTCGCGGTTGTGTTGAAGTCCTCCTGCGCAACGATATTTCTGTTGAAGGAACCGCCGCCGGCCATGTCCAAGTTGTAGGGGCTGTTCGGGTTGCCCGGGTCCTGGTAGATTTTGAGATGAGGCCGAATCAGGTAGGCGGCCCAGAAGGGGCTGTTGATGAAGGCCCCCTGCGAGATGGTGCCCCGCGTTTTGAGCGTCGTGAGGTTGACTTTGCTCGACACGGTGAAGCCCTCCGACACTTCGTGTTCGAGGTTGGCTCGAAGAGCAGCCTGGTTCAGGAAGGAGTGAATGACCTGCCCCTTGTCGCGCTCGTAGGTGCCGGAGATGCGGAAGCTCGTCCCCTCGGTTCCGCCGCTTATAGAGAGGTCATATCCCTGCGTAATGCCGGTGCGGGTGGAGGCATCGTACCAGTTCGGCCCGGTTACCTCCGAGGGGTCGGTGCTGGGAATGCCATATGCCGATGCAATCGCCGCGCGCGAGAGACCTGCGTTGGCTCCCTCCATGAAGGTGTATTCTGCCCACTCACTGGCCGACATGATGTCGTACTCTTTCAGCGGGCTCACCGAGCCGACCTGCGCGCTGAAGTTCACCTGCGTCGTGCCGCCCCCCTGCTTGGTCTCAATCAAGACGACCCCGTTGGCCCCACGCGCCCCATAGATGGCCGTGGCCGAGGCGTCCTTGAGCACCCGGATGGACTCAATGTCGGACGGGTCGATCGCGGTGAGGGGACTGAGGTTCGACTCATTAGCAATGTCCCCGGAGCCGATCTGGACGCCGTCTACGATGTAGAGGGGTTCAGTGCCAGCGGTGATGGACGCCTGGCCGCGCACCTGCACTTCGAAGGCCGCACCGGGCTGCCCACTCTGAGACGTGATCCGTATGCCCGAGGCCCGTCCCTGCAGCGCCCCGGAAAGGTTCTGCACGTTCTGCTCTTCGATGTCTGCTCCGCTGACTGTCTCGGAGGCACCGGTGACGGCCACGTCCTCTTCCACAACGCTATAGCCCGAAACGACGACTTCTTCCAGCTCTGCCACGGCCGGCGGCAGGGCGACGTCGAGTTCAACGCTCTCGCCGGCAACGACGGTCACGGTTTCCCTGATGGTTTCGTATCCGGTGAAAGAGACACGCACCGTCTGCTCGCCTGCCGGAACGCCCTCGATCTCGTAGCGCCCATCCGTCCCGGTGGCTGCGCCAAGATCCGTGCCGACGACCAAGACGTTGGCGCCGGGAATGGCCCTTTCCGATTCGGCGTCAGTAATCGTGCCAGTAATCGTACCCGTCTCCTGCGCCCAGGCGAGGCTGGGAAGCAAAAGAAGAGCGAGCCCGAAAACAACGCTCGGTATCAGTCGCTTCATTGTTTCAGTTTAGCTGTGATCCGTAAAACGAAAGAACCCGTGCGGGCGAATCCGCCGGGCCCAGTGCGTGAGGGCTGATCCGCATCGCTCCTGAATGCCCCCGTCGAGTCAACGTCGAGCAGGGAAAAACCGTTAACGTCGGTCACCTGCAACCGGGAAGAAGTGCCTCCAGCTTTTTCTCACAAACCGCATCGCTCACGGCTGCACTCGGGCGTTCCTTTATCAACCCCCATTTTTTCGAGATCTGGAGAATAGCAGTTGACTCCGGGGGCTCGTCACGATGCCACAAATGCTTGGGACGCTCACACTGCGATTTGGCTCTGTGCCCCCACTTTATAATGAAATCACTCGTAATAGTCAAATAAATCGCGGAGAAGACAGGGCTACCTCATATAATTTTTCTGCGACTGTCGTATACTGTTGATTTTTTCCCGGTGACCTTCCTACGAATCCACCTCTTTTCGATGAGCACTTCCGAATAGCCTCCTCTGCTGGACTATTAGGTTTAGAGGGTCTGCAGGTCAATCGCACGAATTCACACAGGTAGGACGATCGCATGTTAAAATTCATGGCAAAAGGGCCCGTGGGAGCGCTGGCTCACTGAATTTCTGCCCTTCTAGAACGGTGATAACAGGCCGCCGTCGTTAAGTGCGACTGGCCTGCTTCACACAGAAGAGACTCCTCCTCTGCTCGTTAGAAGCGTCCCGAGCTCCGGAGCCTGAGCCCGCTGCTCTTCAGGCACAGGAGCCCTCGCAGAGCCGGAAGCAACACCTTTCTCCTTCTCTGCATTACATTGGAGGTATTTATAAACGACCTCCCCCCTCTTCCGATGACACTTTCTCCGCCGGCGGTGGACGCACTCCGGCAGATTCTCGGTCCCACCCGCCTTCAGCAAGACGTCCCCCTGGCCCCCTTCACAACCTTCAAACTGGGGGGCACGGCCGACTGGTACGCGGACGTGCGCAGCGCCGAGGAGCTGGCGGCAGTCACGCGGACGGCTCGCGAGCACGACACTCCGTTCTTTCTGCTCGGCACCGGGGCCAACGTCATCGTGGGCGACCACGGGTACTGCGGGCTCGTCATTCACAACCGCGCCCGACACTGCCGCCTCAACTCGGACACGGGCTGCCTCTGGGCCGAAAGCGGGGCCATCGTGTACCCCGATCTCATCGAGCACGCCGTGTCGGCGGGCCTCTCGGGGTTGGAGCACTACGTGGGCATCCCGTCGACCGTGGGCGGGGCGCTCTGGCAAAACCTGCACTTCCTGTCGCCGCCCCCTGAGCGGGAGCGCACGATGTTTCTGGAGGAGGTCGTTCACTCCGCCGACATTCTCACCGAAGAGGGCGAGCGGAAAACGGTGGGCGTCGACTACTTTGATTTCGGATACGATTATTCGGTTCTCCACGACCGGAACGACGTGGTGCTCGCGGCTACCTTCCAGCTGGCCGAGGGCGATTCGACCCGGATGCGCGAGGTCATGGACGCCAACCTGCAGTGGCGCGCCGAGCGGCATCCGCCGCTGGATACGGAGCCGAGCGTGGGGTCGATTTTCAAGAAGATCGAGGGGATTGGGGCGGGCCGCCTCATCGACGAGTGTGGGTTGAAGGGAGCGCGGATTGGGGGGGCGATGATCACGCACCGGCACGCCAACATCTTTGTCAACGTGGACGAGGCACGGGCTGCGGACGTGTGCGCGCTCATTGAGCTGGCCCGCGACACGGTGGAACGGGAGACGGGCTACCGGCTGAAGACGGAGATCGACTTTATCGGTGAGTTTGCTCCGCCGACCGACGCCGAGCCGACGATGGTGCCGAAGGATCCCGATCTCGTGACGGCAGCCGAGCGGGCGAAAGCGTCCTGAAGGGATGGACGGATGGATGAAGGAGGGTTCTTATCTTCTACACGTCCACACATCCATCCTTCCACACTTCTACGAGAGGGCGTCGGCAAGCGACTGGACCTCCTCCTCAAGACGATCGGACGCCTCCAGCCCCTCGTGCCACTCCTCCGGAAACGCCGTCCAGCCGTGGAGTGCCCCCAACATCGCACCCATCATGGCACCGGTCGTGTCCGCATCGCCGCCCACGTTGATGCCGGACAGGAGCGTGTTTTCGAGAAGATGCGGGCGGCGGGCCACCATCGCGCACGCAAACGGCCACGCCTGGTCCGCCCACACGCCAACCCCGTCGCAGGCGTCGCGCAGGTCGAGGGGAAACGCATCGAGCTGATCCGTAAGGCTCTGTAGACGACTCGATACGCGGTCGCCGCCGCCGAGGTGCTCCTCCGCCCAAGTCGTGGCGTCGAGGAGCGTGTCCCAGAACGCGGCGCGGTCGAACGTCTCGGGCGTCCAGCCGAGAAGGGTCCGGACAGCGACGACCTGCCCCCACCCGGCCGCCAGTGCCGCAGGGTGACGATGCGTGACGGCCAGCACCGGCTGGAGGACCTCGAAGGCTTCCTTGCGGGCGAGATCGCGCGTGGCCCACCAGACCCCCAGCGGGGCCGCCCGCATGGCCGCCCCGTCCGTGGGCCGGTCGGGCACCCCGGACTCCAGGGGTGAGGCTCCGTCTGCCAAGTGGTCGATGGCCGTCGTGGTCGTTTTGCCCCAGCGCCGGGCCTCGGGGCGAAGGCGCACGTATTCCTCTGCGGCAGCGCTCAGCCACGCGCCCGGTCGATCCGGATACTCGGTGAGGACCCGCACCAGAGCAAAGGTCATCTGCGTGTCGTCGGTCCACTGCCCGGCGTCCAGGTCGCCGCGCTGGTCGTCGTCCCGGTACTCCTTGATGCCTTGATAATAGGTCCGCCCGTTCTGGTGACTGAGGCCCTCGATGGGCATGCCCAGCGCGTCGCCAACGGCGGTGCCGAGAAGGGTGCCGAGGATGGAATCGGTGGAAACGGCACTCATAGAAGAAGTGCTCCTTTGCAGTTCGTATTGGAGCGAAATTGGAGTCTGAGAATAGCGGATAGACAGTCGATTTTCCATTCTCGATCCGGTATTTTCAACGTCCCCGGTTCGAAGCAAGGGGGGCGGTCGCTTCCTTTTCCTCATCCTCTTTCCGCTACCGATGGATTGGCTTGCCGGTGCCTGGGCGGTTTTTCGGAAAGACCTCCGCATTGAGCTGCGCAGCCGGTATGCCGCAAATACGCTCTTGCTGTTTGCGCTTGGGGCGCTCCTACTGATCTCGTTCGCTGTGGGGCCGCAGCCAGTGAGTGCGCGGGTGCGGGCCGCTCTTCTGTGGATCGTGCTTCTCTTTGCGGCCTCCATCGGATTGGGGCGGTCGTTTGTGGCGGAATACGAGGGCGGAACGACACTTCTGCTACGCCTGCATATGCGGGCGAGCATGGTCTTTGCCGGCAAGCTGCTCTTCAATTTTGGGCTCGTGGCCCTCCTAACCTTCGTCGCCACGGCCGTCTTCATGCTCCTGCTCGGCGTCTCGGTCGGATCGCCGGGGCTGTTTGCGAGCACGCTCGCCCTCGGCGCTCTTGGCCTCACGGGTGCCACGACCCTGCTGTCGGCACTCGTGGCGCGGGCATCGCGCGGCGGACCGCTCCTGCCAGTTCTCCTCCTGCCACTACTGGTCCCACTACTGATATCGGGGGTGGGCGCTACGCGCAAGGCGCTGCTCGGCCAGCGGTGGGGGGCGGCGCAGGACGAGCTTCTGACCCTGGTGGGCTTTGCAGGGGCGACAATCTCTGCGGCCGTGCTGCTATTTGATTATGTTTGGGCGGAATAGCTCCGTCGATTGTGCTTTGAACGTTGAGCGAATTCAGTTGCACCCTGGAAAGCCCCTACTTTTCGCAGCGTATCATCGCTCGGTATCGGTTCTTGACCCGCTCCACCGCCATGTCTGCCCGCTCCCAAACGGCGAATCCGGTCAATCGACGGCTGTACCGCGTCGTGCGTGGCCTGGTGGCGCTGTTGATTACCGGCGTCATCGTCGCTGGCTTTCTGGGCGAAATTCCTCAGCTGGACATCCTTGAACAGTCGGCCCGTAATCTCTATTTTCACGTGCCGATGTGGTTTTCGCTCATGGCGGCCACGATCGTCTCGGCGTACCACTCGGCCCAATACCTACGGAGCGGCGCCCGCATCCGGGACCTCCGCGCCCGCGAGGCGGCCCGCGTGGCTCTCATTTTTGGGGGCCTCGGCATCGTCACAGGCATGGTGTGGGCCCGCTTCACGTGGTACGAGGGAACGGGCGTCTGGTGGAACTTCGACCCGAAGCAGTCAATGGCCGCGGTCCTGCTACTGATTTACGGCGGATATTTTGTGCTGCGGGACGCGATCGACACGCCGAGGGCGCGCGGGCGCATCGCTGCCGTGTACAACCTGTTTGCGGTCGTCACGATGCCGTTCCTGCTCTACATCCTGCCCCGGCAGATGCCCAGCCTCCATCCCGGCGGCGAAGGGAGCCCGGCCTTCAGCCAGACGGACCTCGCCCCGGCGATGCGGTGGGTCTTTTACCCCTCCGTGCTCGGCTTCCTCGGGCTCTGCTGGTTGCTGTATACGCAGCGCGTCCGCCTCGCCCGGCTCCGCGATGCCCTCCAACAGAAGGATGTCGCCTCCGGGCTGGGAGGCAGGCCCGAGCCGTAGGCGACAGATGTGGACTGGTTGCCGTATGCTGCCCCTTGGCGGCGCTCCCACCTGACCTGGCCTCCCCTGGGGCGGCCCCTCGACATTTTTGATTGAACTTGGCGTGTGCGCTGCTCCATGACGATCCATCCGATTCGGCCGTCCGATTCCCCATCCCTCCGGCCGGCGCAGGAACGGCCGGATACGACCTCGGCCTATGACAGTACGTGGGCGGAGCAGCCGGAGGCCCAGTCCCAACAGCCGTCGGGACTCGACCGCATCATGGGGCAGAACGGCAAGATCTATGTCGTGCTCGCCGTGGTGCTCCTGATTTGGATCGGCCTCCTTACACTGCTCTTCCGCACCGACCGCAAAATCGACCGCCTGGAACGGCGTCTCGACCGGCACATTTCAGACGACGAATAGTCCTTTCTTTTCTCTGTATTTCCCTTGTCCTCCCATGAAGTGGAAGACCGTCATCGGACTGGCCGCCATGCTTGGCTTCGGGACCCTCCTGTTCGTCAACTTCGGCAGCCAAGTGGGTGGATACATGAACTTTGAGGAGGCCGCCCGCACGGGATCCTCGGCGCACGTGGTGGGCACATGGGCCAAGGATCGTCCCACCCACTACAGCCGCGCCCAGAACGCCTTTACCTTCTACATGCGCGACGAGACGGGGACGGTGCGGAAGGTGCGGTACAACAACCCGAAACCTGCCAACTTCGAGGAGGCCGAGAAGGTGGTCGTTCAGGGCAAGAGCCGGGACGGCGTCTTCGTGGCCGACAATATCCTCGTGAAGTGCCCGTCGAAGTACAACGATGCCCAGGGCCTGAAGCAGAAGGCGAGCCGCTCGTCGTCGGGACCGCAGTCTCCCACATCCACTCGGCAGTAGCCCGACAGTTGCGTCTCCTCCCTCCCGACGCTCTCATTGCGAGCGTTCCGTCCGTGGAGCTCTCTGGTCTTCGGACTTCCGGTTCTCACCTCGACACTTCCACTCGTGTCTGACGCCCAGTCGCTGCCCGAAAATCCGCTCCCGCCGTGCCCGAACACTCCCAACTGCGAGCGCACGGCGCGGGCATACGACGTGCCCCCGGATCTCCTCTTCGCCGCTGCGCAGCGTGCCCTTGAAGTGCTGGGTCCCGTCACCCTCCGCCTTCCCGACCCCCCGCACGGACGCCGCGCTGAGGCGGTGTACCGCGTGGCGCTGGTCTTTAAGGACGACGTGGACGTGGCTGTCAAGGCGCAGGGCGACGGCGGCAGCGTCTTGTATGTCCGCAGCGCGAGCCGCGTGGGCTCAAACGACCTCGGGGTGAACCGGCGCCGCGTCCGTGATTTTTTGGAGGCCGTGGAGAGGATCCTCCAAGAGAACCGTTCTCAGACGCAATAAAAAACGGCGGTCCGGCAGACGATACTGCCGAACCGCCGCAAAGGAACGGTTCTGCGCTGTGCAAGGCGACGACCACGCGTCAGCGGACCCTGCACAGGCGACCGCACCACCGCCGCTACCGCGCCA
>CAZBIB010000086.1:0-11943 GCA_964491575.1 uncultured Salinivenus sp.
CCTGCGACTCACGGATTAAAAGTCCGTTGCTCTGCCAGGCTGAGCTACGAGGTCTGGGATGCCGACCTGTATGGGATACGAGGTCGCCTTGCCAAACAGGCACCTCTGTGTATGCCGCCCGCCCGCATCTGTTCGTGCCGCAGGGCGTGAAGCGTTCGTGAGTCCGCACGGCGTCGGGGCCGTTCGTGCTACAGGTTCCAGGATACTTTCCAGTCGTCGATCCGGCGATACGTGCGAAGGGGCATTGTCTTCGATCCCTGCACTGAAAATCCGACGGTTTCTCCTTTCGGATTCAACGTCCGTATCATCCGATCAAGAGGGATCTTTATGGTCGTAATTCGAAAATCATCCTCATCCAACAGGAGGATCGTTATGAAATAATCGGAACTGACCTCGGCACTCCAGGCATTCTGAAGCGCGTCGGAGGATCCCTCGATTCTCAGCTTATATTTCAATGTCCCATCTTCGGAGCGAAGTGTCCCGTCGTTGTCTCTATTGGGTGCCCATTTTGTAGCCAAGTGAAACTCAGCATCCAGCGTTAGAACTCTGTTCGAGGGCCAATACAGGGGTTCGTTGAACTTCTGAGCAGCCTTCTGGAGCTGCTGTTGAGGGCTCTCCGCCTGGACATACTGATACCAGAAAAGACCGCCGGCTCCTAGCGCAAGGATGAGGACGGCCGTCCAGATGGCAGTACCAGACGACATCTCCCGATAGAATGTCCAGTCTTGCCATTTCGAAAGCTGCTCCGTGGAAAGCCAGTCCTCCCAAACCCATTTCCCGTCCACATCGGTCGTTGAGGAGGTGTCGGCATTTTCCGTCACGGAGGCGTCACCATTTGGACCATCCATCTTTTAATCCGCACAGCTTTTTCAGGAAAGGACGATTTTGGAAGGCGACGATTTCGGAAACGTAGTCCTCGAAAGAAAAGATCGTTGCGATAATTCTTGTGTAGAAAAAACTTATCGCTCTTCGACGTAGGTCACATTATTGAAACGAGAACAGTCGATACTGAATGGGTAGAGGTGCCGCGAAAAGAATCGAAAACGGGAGTGCAACTGTAAGTATCATTGATTATCGATGGGAAGTATCGGCACCAAAGACGGTATGCAAACGTTGTAATCGACAATTTTATAGAATGAACAAAAGGTGAATTGTTCCTGTCGCCACCGTTGGGATGGGGATTCCAGAGTCGATTTGCGTGGAGCAGAGGGGGAGCGGTCATGGAGTCAAAGCCTAATGGGTACTGCATTACTCTTCCTTCCCGAAGAGAATATTCAGCCACTCCACCTCCACCACTCCTGGCTTGCGGTGTCGCACGGGAGCCTCCACGTGATCGAGGAAGGGAGTGCCTGCTCGGAGAGGCGCAGGACGCGGCCGTTCGTAGGTGGCAAGGCTATGGCGCCGGATGGCCTGCGGCGTCGTCCGGACGAGGCGGGCGAGCCGCGCGCAGGCGGCTGCGTTCATGGGCTCCGTAGACGGCACGGCGTAGACCGCCCGCAAGGCCCCGCGAGCCTCCTCGGTCGACGACTGCGTTGTGATGCGGAGGGTGAGATGGTTCTCGCGGATGTCCTGTCCGAGATACCGGGCGACCGAGAGGTCAGGGAGCACTAGTAGCTGGTTTGTGCGGATGCACCTTGCATCCTCAAGCACCGTCCACGTGGCCCCGGCAGTCGGATTGGTCTTCAGGGCTACGCGGTGTGCCTCGGCGCGGAGATGGTCGCCGGCGAGCACGAGGTCGAACGTCTCCACGGGCGGACCGGGCTGGGCGCCGACCGGACCGACGCTCCACAGGGCAACAAGGAGAAATGCGATCAGGCGAGCGCTCATGGCTGGTCGGTTGAGTCGGTCACGGTGACAGTGACGGGAATTGCTGCGTTTCGTCGCAGGTGGAGGCGGATCATTCCGGTCGTTGAAGGGGATTTTCGGTGTCCATCAACCAGAAGCTTTTGGATCGTCGGCTGAGTGGCCTCGACCGGAAGGGGCGAAAAGGCACCCTCGAAGGGACCCTCAATGCGGTAATGGAGTGTGGCGGGGGTCTCGTTGATCCAGAGCGAGAGGTACAGGTAGTTGAGGAGAGCGTGCTCCATGGCGTGGTAGGAGGTTTTTGTGCGTACCGCCTTGGTCCCATCGGCGACCTGACCGTCGAGGTGCACGCGGAGCACGGTGCCGCCGTGCCGCTGGTCCACGAAGTGTTGGGTCCAGAACCGGGCGCCCTTCCGAAACGCCTCGCGGTACCGTTCCGCCCCGGTCATCCGATAGGCGTAGAGCTGCAGCATGTTGCCGTAGGCCTGCACCCACCACACAGCCGTGTCAGGGTGCTGAGACCGATCCGTCCGGCGGAGCTTATGGAGCCACGCGCCCGTTTTTTCGTGGAAGGCGTGGTCTAGGAGCTGGTCCGTGAGAGCGAGGCCTTCTCGGCGATAGCGCTCGTTACCGGTGAGGGCGTGCAGCCGCAACAGCAGCCAGGCGACCTCCAGGTTGTGCCCCACGTTGAGATGGCTGTTCTTGTCGTCGTCCGGTAGGAAGGTCCAGTCCTGCGCAAACCGCTCCCGCACCCATCCCTGCTCGTTCCGCATGTGGGTCAGCGTCAGGTCCATGATGCGCTCCGCCTCCCGGAGGTAGGTTGAGTCCCGCGTGGCCGGGTAGAGGTAGAGCAGATAGCCGGAGAGGGGGGCGAGCTGGGGGGAAAAGTCCTTTACAGCGCTCTGGACGGATCCATCGCGATTGAGAACATCCACGTAGCCGCCGTGCTCATCGTCCCAGGCGTGCTTCTGCATGAAGCGCCGGGAGCGCTCCAGATAGGCCTGTGCGGTCGAATCCTTCGTGGCAATGGCGTAGAGCGCCACCCCCATCGTTGCGTAGATTTGCATGAACAGGTCCTTTTCCGCGTCGACCACCGTTCCAGAGTGCGACACCGCGTTGTACCAGCCGCCGTATTTCTCGTCCCAGCCGTGCTCGATCATGAAGTCGAGGGCCGTTTTGGCGCGACGAAGATGTGCCTCCTTGCCGCTCATGAGGTAGGCGGCCACGGAGCTGAAGACGTGCCGGCCCACCATGCCGGGGTACTGCGTCGTCGAGTCCTGCGGTGTCCAGGTGCGGTCGAGCTCGGCATAGTACACTCCCTCCTCGGTCCGGGCGTGCTCGGTCCAGGCGGGCAGGATGACGTTCAGGCCCTGTTGCTTCCAGAACGAGCCCTGCAGGAGCGAATCGGCCGGCTGGGCGAGCGTGGCGGGGGCCAGTCCCGCCATTAGCACAAGGGCGACGAAGAGATGGACACGGGAGCGCATGAGACGTGACAGTGAGATGAGAGGACCGCACCTACAATAAACAATGCAAACCGGGGAGAATTGAAAGGGGGACGTCAGAGGAAAGCGCGGGAGCAGGGAGAGGAGAGGATGGGAGCGTAGGGGCTTGGGTGAGCCGATTCTCCTCATTTGCCAGGAACGAACCTGGATCGCCGGACCCGAAACGCAATTGCCAAACCGAATCTCACCGTCAAACTCGTGCTTATGGTGTTCTCTGTCGATTCTCGCGGGCGTGTGGTGCTGGGAATTGTTCTACTACTGATGGGGATAGGGAGCGGGTCAGTGCAGGGACAGCAGGTGCCGCGCTCGTACGTCGAGCATTTCTTCGGGGCCGTCCACCTCGGAGCAGGCGACATGCACTACGCCGACGACGTGGGGGTGCGCTGGAGTCGCCACGGCGTGCGGTGGTACCAGCACGAGCCGGTGCGCGACTCGGCGTACGATTTCAGCAGCTCGGAGCGGCTGTTCGAAGCGGCTGAGGAGCACAACGTGCGGGTGATGCCGGTGCTCGGCAACTTGCCGGCCTGGGCCTCGACCAAAGACGACACGAGTGCCGTGAGCGTGCGGCACTATCCGCCCACCAAAGACGCCATTCCGGCGTGGAAAGATTACGTCGAGGCCATCGTGGAGCGCTACCCAGAGATCGAGTACTTCGAGATCTGGAATGAGCCGAACATCGACTGGTTCTTCAATGCCGACACGAACTACGAGGCGTACGTCGATCGCGTCCTCATTCCGGCAGCGAAGGTGATCCACGCCCACGACCGCAAAGTGGTCGCCCCCTCCTACACGCTGGAGTGGCCCATGGACATTTGGCCGCCGGACGAGCGCCCCAATCGTCACCAGCGCAACGCTGCCTCGGCCATTCAGGACCTGGACCGCTGGCTCTCGTACCACGACGCCTGGAAGCACGTCGACATTGTATCGGTGCACTACAGCAAGGGAGATGTCGTCCCCCGCCGAATGCCCTACGGCCAGTCCATGATGTCGGTCTACGAGCATCTCTACGAGAACTGGATCCGGCCGGGGCGGATCGAGGGCGTGTGGAATACGGAGGCGGGCCTGACCGCTACCGAGGCTGGTACGGCGGGCTTCGTGGCACTGGAGCCCTGGGAGCGGCCGCCATACGCGCAGTGGGTGCCTCGCTACACCATTCCCGTCCTCCACTGGGCCCTCCGGCATGACTGGCGAGCCCGCGACCAGTACAAGCTTTTCTGGTACCACATTGCAAAGCGAACGTCGGGCACGGAGGGCACCCTGCGCCGAACGAACCTGCTGACGCGGACAGCCGACTCGCACCGCGTCTCGCGGACGGGGCGGGCACTGAAGACAGTATCGAGCCTGCTCACATCAGCCGACACGCTGGGCACCTTCGATGGCTCCGTAACGGTGGGCTTTGGTCTTGACGACGATTCGACCGCCGCCAATCATTTTCCACCAGTCCGGCTCCCCACATATGCGTTCCGCCTCGGCGACCGCCTCCTCGTGGCCACCTGGCTGAACCGACCCGGCATCGCCTTTGCGTCGGACAATCAGCCCGGCATCGAGGTGTCGATGGAGGGGCTGTCCGTCGGTGCCTCGTACCGCGTTGAGACGGTCCACTACGTGACCGGCGCTCGCACGACGGTCCACGAGGTGGTCTCCGCTCCGGGCGGGCGCCTGCAGTTCGACGTGCCCCGCACAAAGGCTCCGATCCTGTACTTTATCCTCGATCCGTCGCTCTGAGGATCCGTGAGGGTTACTTGGAGACGCGTTGTCGCCACGATCGGACGCGCGCCGAGTCGAGTGGAGCCGGGGCCGAGAGCGTGTAGGTGCGGGGCGCCCCTGTGCGGAGCGTGTCCGGGAACGGCTGCACGTGGTGAGCGAGGCTGTTGACGGTCATCCAGCGCGGCTGCCGCTCGATCAAGGTCGTCGCCTTTTCTTCGGTGGCGTAGTGGCGGGTCGCCCGGTACGGCAGCACGTAGGCGGCTCCGAAGCGGGAGGTGTCGCTTCCGCGGCGAGTGGTGATCTTCAGCTCGAGCCGCTTCCCGAGGGAGTCTGGGCGCAGGTGCGTCGTGCGGTGCAGGCCGTGAAAGACAACGGCGTGCCAGCGGTCGTCGTACGAATAGATGTGTTTGGGCCGGGCCTGCTCCACGTAGGCGTTCCGGTCGCGCTGTGGATTCACGACCCCGAGGAACGTCCAGTCGTCTGTGCCGGGGCGGCGGACGTGCACGATGTGCTCGGCATGGTCGAAATCGTAGCCGTAGAGCCAGAGGTCGAATCGAGAGGTAGGATCGAGGCGCCCGGTGGCCTCCTGCAGCCGCAGGTACGAGTACACGAAGCGGTCGCGCGAGGTGGCGAAGAGGGAGCCAGCTGGGCCGGTTTTGCCCCAGCTGTTGGGCACGAACGGATCGAACGACACGTCGTAGCCTTCCGGCTGGGCGGGCGTCCCGTCGGGGCCTTTCGTGCGGTTGGTGGAGGCGTAGTTCGGCCAGTACCAGCCGAGGCCGTCGGGGGAGCCGCGCAGCATGGCCCGCACGTTCGTGTCAATCTCCCATTGGCTGGGCGTGTAGCCGAGCTTGATGGTGTGCGTCTGCCCCAGCTGATACGCCTCCGCCCCGTATCGCTCGGCCACCTGATTGGTGTGGCGTACCACGTCGGTGATGTAGTCGTTGGTGGCCTCCACGCCGTAGCCCCGGTTGAAGTAGCCGCGGTACACGTCGGAGTAGATGAAGTCCGGCGTCGCGCCGAGGGACTGGGCCTCCGCCATGAACGCATCGATAAACGAGTGGCGCCCTGCCATGGCCGGGGACGCGTTGTGGGGATGGTGGAGAAAGACGCCGACCTTTGCCGCTGGGAATTCATCCTTCAAGGCCCGGTACATGTAGGCAAATCCCTTGGGACCGTATTCCCGAAAGGCCGCCGTCCGCTCCTCGTACGTAGCGGTGTCGGGAGGGGAAAAGGCCCCGAGCGGCGCCTCGTCGAAGATCGTGATGTAGGCGGCGTCTGGGGTGTGGGCGGCGTAGGTCTGTGCAAGGGCACGAAACCGCTTCAGGGTTGGGGCACGGGCCGACGTGTCAGTGGCAAATTCCTGGGCGGTCATGCCATCGTCGGGACCAATCTCGATCCACGTCCGGTCGATGCCGGCCCGGTCCGTGGCGCGGAGGAAGCGGCGGAGGTCCGTGGTGTCGTGGATGCCGGACTCGTAAGGAATGATGTTCTGCCGCTGGGCGAAGGCGAGCTTTGTCTGAAACAGCAGGGAGTCCTCCGGGAGAAAGTTGTTGGCGCCGGTCCACATGAACAGAGTCGTCCGATCCGGGGACTGGGGCTCCGGGTCTGCGGTGGGGGAGGCGTACCAGAGGAAGGCAACGAGCGCGACTACCAGGCCGGGGACCAGGCCCGCCCAGAGGCGAAACCGTGACATATCGAAGGGAAAGTGGTAGAGCGGAAAGTCAACGTCAAGGCAGGTTGGATTCCGAATGCAGGAGGAGCAGAAAATTTCTTCCGGCTCCCTCGTCAGGCCCTCTCAGGAGGGTACCGGATATGTCGTTGAAGATCAACGAGTGGGCTGTTTCGCTCAGGGCAATTGTCTGATGAAATCTTGGCCGGAGAAAGAAGCCTCCGCTGCTTTTGAATTGCGAATTACGCTGGAGAAGCAAGGGGGAAAAGGGGCATGGGAGTGCGGACGCTCTGACGTCCTGCTCCTGTAGAATGGTAATAACAGGTCGCCGTCGGTACGATGCGGTTGCCGTATGAAATGAACGGGGGCTTCTCATTTCCGCGTTCGCCTTCGTACTATGGTGTCACTCGTTGCCTTCGTTTGAACTGCTTCTCCCCGTTCCATGACTCGTACACGATATGCACTCGCTTGTGCAGCAATGTCGATCCTCCTGGTCTGTCTCGGACTTGCGGGAGGGATGCGCATCATTTCCACCGTGCAGGCTCAGTCTTCCCCCATGCCTGAGGAAGCATCCGTCGAAAAGATAGCAGGCGGATTCGAGTTTACCGAAGGGCCGCTCTGGTACGAGGGACGACTGGTGTTTAGCGACATCCCGGCCAATACGGTCTACCAGTGGACGCCGAAGGAGGGGTCGAGCATCTTTCTCAAGCCGTCGGGGCACGCCAACGGCCTCGCGGTCGACGCGCAGGGGCGCCTGCTGCTGGCTCAGCACGACGGGCAGGTGGGGCGCCTTGCGGAAGACGAGACGATTGAACCGCTGGTGCAGTCGTATGAGGGGCAGCGGCTTAACAGCCCGAACGACCTGACGGTGGCCGACGACGGCACCATCTACTTTACGGACCCGCCATACGGGGTGGACGAAGAGAACCGAGCGCTTGACTTTTCAGGCGTCTACCGCCTCGACCCGGACGGGTCCCTGACGTTGCTCACAAAAGAATTCTCCCGGCCCAACGGCATTTGCCTCTCACCGGACGAGTCGACCCTCTACGTCAACGACTCCGGTGAGAATATCATTCGGGCGTACGACGTGGCCGACGACGGAGGCATCACGAACGGACGCCAATTCGCGGTGCCGGAGGGAGAGGAACCGGGAAATACCGACGGCATGAAGGTCGACGCCAAGGGCAATCTGTACAGCACCGGGCCGGGCGGCGTCTGGATCTACGCTCCCAGCGGCCAGCGGCTCGATCGCATCTCCGTTCCGGAGGCTTCCACCAACCTCGCCTTTGGAGGGCCGGAGCGCAAGACGCTCTTTATCACCGCCCAGGCCAACGTGTATCGCATCCCCGTTACCGTCTCCGGAGCGGAGTAGCGCGACGGAGCAGCGGACCCGACTCTTCACGAATTTCCATCTCAATCACTCTCCTCACTTCGCAATGAACATACTCGTTGTCGGCGGCACCGGAACGATCGGTAGCGCCGTGGTCGATCTCCTCTCAGAGCAGCACGACGTGACCGTCGCGGGGCATACGAGCGGTGAGGTTCAGGTTGACCTGGCCGATCCCGATTCGATTGAGCAGCTCTACGACGCCGTCGGGCCGCTGGACGCCGTGCTGTCCTGCGCGGGCGAGGCGGCCTTCGGGGCGCTCGACGATCTGGAGGACGATGATTTTTCGCTGAGCCTGTCCAACAAGCTGATGGGACAGGTGAATCTCGTTCGCCGCGGGCTCGACGCGGTGCGCGACGGGAGCGTTTTCACGCTCACGAGCGGCGTGCTCAGCCAGGAGCCGATGCCGGGGAGTGCGGCGATCAGTCTCGTCAATGCCGGCGTGGAAGGCTTCGTCCGGGCCGCCGCGCTGGAGGCGCCGCATGAGGTCCGGATCAACGTGGTGAGCCCGCCCTGGGTGGCCGAAACGCTCGATGCGATGGGGGAGGACCCCGAGGACGGTCTTCCGGCGGCCACGGTGGCCGAGGCCTACCGGAAGAGCCTGGAGGGGGACATGACCGGTGAGACGATCGATGCGCGGACCGTGGCGTAACCTCCTCATCGACTCCGTACGTCGCAGGTCGTCAGAGGTCAACGTCAAGTGATTCCCTGGCGGTGTCGACCGCCGAGAGGCTGTACAGTGATTCTTCGTAGACGGTATCAGACGTGGAGATAGGAGACACGTTTGGGAGGTGGTTGCTCGCCTCTGAATTCAATTCCTGCGCGGAGCGGCAATGTGGCTCCTCGCGGCGGACTGACGCACGAAGTCGCGCTCCTGATAGGCTCTGTCGGGATGATCGGAGGTGCCCCGTGCACTGAGCGGCTACTTCGAGGCGACCTTCTCTTGCGCCCGCTGGAGGGCGGCCCGTGCGTTGACGATGGCCCCGGTTTGGGAGAGGTTGCCGAACCGCACGGTGCCGGAGCCGCCGGGGCGAGAGACGAGCTGATCTCGGTAGCGCGTCGCCGTGTCGAGGATGATGGAGCGGACCTCAGTGGCGGACAGCGACGGGTAATAGGCCATCATGAGCGCGGCCAGTCCGCTCACCATGGGGGCGGCCATGCTCGTTCCGTTATTTCGCTCGTACTTATTGTTGGGGACCGTGGAGTAGATAGACTGGCCCGGAGCGAAGACATCCACCCGTTCCGCGCCGTAGTTGCTGAACCGAGCGGCCAGCTGCTTGCCGCCCTTCCAGGACGAGGCTCCCACCTCGATCCAGCGCTGGGCCTGGCCGCCGTCCTGGTAGTAGGGGGAGGGGAAATTGTCGGACGAGTCCACGTTGGTCCCGTCGTTGCCTGCAGCGTGGATCATGAGGACCCCCATCGAGTCGGCATACTGCACGGCGGCGTCCACCACGTCCTTGTGCGGCGAGTACTTCTTGCCGAAGCTCATGTTGATGACGTCGGCTCCGTTGTCGACCGCGTAGCGAATGGCGTTGGCCACGTCCTTGTCGCGCTCGTCGCCGTTGGGCACGGTGCGGACGGGCATGATGCGAACGCCCCGAGCAATGCCCTTGATGCCGATTCCATTTTGGCGCGTGGCCCCAATGATTCCGGCGACATGTGTGCCGTGAGAGGCGTCGGGGCCCACCACGTCGTTGTTGCCGTACCGGCGTTCGGTCTTGTCCGAGTAGTCATCGCCCACGATGGGGCGCGGGTTGAAGTCCGGGTTGTAATTGTACTCCACCTTCCGCTGCAACTGGTTTTTATACTCGCGAAGGTCGGAGGGCGTGAGGCCCTGATCGTAGAAGTACTGAAGCGTTTCCTGGGCCCGGCGGACATTCTGCTGAGAGCTCGATACGGAGCGAACAGCCTCCTGGGTGAGGGTGTCGGTCTGAAGGTGCGTCTTCAAAATCTGGACGGAGGTCTGGACGGCGGTCTGGGCCTTTTGCACGCGATTGAACCGTCTCTTGGCCTGGCGATGCTTCTCCCGGAAGGTGCGTTTGATCTTCTGGTACCGCTGGTATTGACTCCGATTCTCGGGGGCGACCTCGGCGGAGTCGACTCCCTGGAAGTGCTTGCGGAGATCGACGTAAATTCGCGTGAGCTCGTACGTGTCCTGATTGACGTTCTTGCCGTTGGGGCCTCCGATAAAGTTCCAGCCGTGCACGTCGTCGACGTAGCCGTTGTTGTCGTCGTCGACGTCGTTGTTCGGCACTTCATCGGCGTTGGTCCAGGTTTCCGCCGCGAGGTCCTCGTGGTCGATGTCGATCCCCGAGTCGATGATGGCGACCTGCACTGTGTCCCGGGGCGCACGGTCCTGCAAGACAGAGCGGTAGGCCGTCCGAGTGTCGAGGCCGGGGCCGCTGCGGGGCACACGGTCGAGGTGGTACCAGTCCCGGGGCGCCCGCGACGGAGCGGGGGGCGGGGAAGCTTCCGTCTCCTCGGCCTCTTCAGCCGTCGAAGAGGACTCCGGTTGGGCCGTCGCGGTCGTGGTGGTATCGCGCTCGGTCGTGGTCGTGGCGGGACGACTCCCGGAGCATCCGACCAGGAGGAGGGTAAGGAGCAGCGAGAGGAGTGTCGTTGCCTGTTTCATCAAGGCGGGCCGTTGTGGGGGAGGGAGCAAGGAGGGAGGCAGCACTCAACTACGCGACGACCGGCCCCTGAAGGTCGCGCTTCAGTTCGGGCGGGAGGCCGAGGTGTTCGTCGCGGAAGCCGCCGAGATCGTCGATCGTTTCGTTCGAGAGGCGCTCCACGAGGGCGTCCATCGCAGGGCCGCCCATCAGGAGGGGGAGGTGGGTGAGCAGCATCTCGTCGCCCTGGCAGTGAGCCATCACCTGATACTCCTCCAGGTCCTCTCGGGGCGTGCCGTGCACGATGCACCGCTGCGTCCAGTCACTCGGGTCGGGCGACTCGGTCCCGAGGAGCGCACCGGTACGGTCGGCCAGGTCGATGTGTTCGATCAGGTACGCCTGGCACCGGCGTTTCGAGGCCTCCGAAAAGGACTCCCGCATTTCAGCGTGGCAGTCCATGCAGAGGGCGTACTCGAAGACCGTCTCCTGCACGTCGTACTCCTCGTACCGGCGATAGCCTTTCTCAATCAAGTACTCAGTCGACCCGTCCAGGAGGGCCGTGTCGCAGGCGAGACACGCAGAAATAGGCTCGCCCGTCTCGATCGAGTAGAACGACTCAGGGATGGCAATCCGTTCGGGAAGCACAGCCGAGGCGTGGTGGATACAGAGGAAGAGACAGAGGCGCGGGTTCGCGCGACAGTGTGTCCCTTTTGTAACTGCGAGCGCCTCGGAAGATTCGTCGTGCGGTTGCGCTGCTCGTCGAGTTTGGAAGGAAGAATGGTGAGCGGAGAGTCGGGATCGCCCGACATTTCGAATCTAAAACGCCACCAGATCGCGCGCCGCCTCCAGAATTCCCTCGTCACTCGGCAGCACGGCCCGCTCCAGCGAGTGGGCGAAGGGAATCGGTGTAAATTCGCCCGCCACGCGGCGGATGGGCGCGTCGAGGTACTTGAACGCGTCGTCCCCGATCTGCGCGCAGATTTCGGCCCCGAATCCGATGAACTCGTGATCTTCGTAGACGACGAGCACGCGATTTGTCTTCTGCACGGATTCCAGAATCGTCTCCGAGTCGAGCGGCACGATCGTGCGAAGGTCCACCACTTCCACGTCCACGCCTTCCTGCTCGAGCTCCTTCGCCACGTTGAGCGACTTCTGTGTCATCATGCCGTAGGACACGATTGTCATGTCTGATCCCTCGCGAGCGATGCGTGCCTCGCCGAACGGGAGCGTGTAGTGCTCCGGCGGCGTGGGCGTGCGGGCGGA
>CAZBIB010000087.1:0-11939 GCA_964491575.1 uncultured Salinivenus sp.
CTGCTCATTCATCCGGAAGTACGTGGACAGCTCCATTGGGCAGGTCACGCCCTCCGGGACGTACACGAACGAGCCATCGCTGAAGACGGCGGAGTTGAGGGCGGCGTACAGGTTGTCGGTGTAGGGGACCACGCTGCCCAGATTCTCGCGGACGATCTCCGGGTGGTCCTTGGCCGCCTCGCCAAAGGACTTGAAAATGACACCCTTCTCCTTCAGCTTCTCCTTGAAGGTGGTGGCCACCGAGACGCTGTCCATTACCGCGTCGACGGCCACACCGGTGAGGGCCTTCTGCTCTTCGAGCGGAATGCCCAGGCGCTCGAACGTCTCCAGAATCTCGTCCGGCACCTCGTCTAGGCTGTCGTACTCCGCCTTGCCTTTCGGCGCCGCGAAGTACCGCATGTTCTGGAAGTCGGGCCGCTCGTAGTTGAGGTGGGCCCAGTCCGGATAGTGGCCACTTTCGAGAAGCTGGTCGAAGTAGCGGTACGCCTTCAGCCGCCATTCGAGCAGCCATTCCGGCTCCTCCTTCTTGTGCGAGATGTAGCGGACGATGTCCTCGTTAAGGCCTTTCGGGGCCTTTTCCGACTCAATGTCGGTGTACCAGCCATGCTCGTACTCCTCGCTGGCCTTGCCCTTCAGGTATTCGGTTTCGGATGTGCTCATAAACGGTCCCTCGTCGTGTCGTGCGTGGTCCGATGCGGATGACGGGCATCGGCTTCTCGGAAGAGCCGTCGCGAATGGACGGAGATCCAAGTGTAAACCGATGTTTACGCGTCGTTCTGTGTCAACGGACGATTACAACCGTGGGCATTACTCGGTCGTTCCTGGGTGTCGTCGGCACGTTGCGTCTTTATTAGAAGTTGGCGGATGGGCGTGGGCGCGTGGGGGAATGAAGAGGTGAGCGTGTGGGACTTTCGGTGGAGTGTAGAGGTGGTTGAACGGGACAGGCGTCAGTCGGGCGGGAGGTGGTTGGGGAGAAACTTTCGGTTTTGCGTAGTGGTACGAATTATGTCCATCGCCTCCCGCACGAGTCCCGTGTTGCTATGACTATTACGATGACCGACGAGGCCGTCGATCAGATCGAGACGGTGGCGTCGAACAAGGACGTGGACCTCGACGAGACGCTCCTCCGCGTGGCGGTGGTGCCGGGTGGGTGCTCGGGGCTGACGTACGATCTCGGGTGGGAGACGACTGTACAGGACGAAGACGAGGTCGAGGAGCATGACGACATCACGGTGGTGCTCGACAAGAAGAGCCGCCTCTACCTCGACGGGTCGGAGCTGCACTTTACCGACGGGCTCGATGGGGACGGCTTTCACTTCTCCAATCCTCAGGCCTCCCGGGAGTGCGCATGCGGGGAGTCATTTGGCGTGTAGGACCGCGGCCTGCGGACTGCCGTCGGCGGAAATTCCTGTTCTGGAGTCCCTGGTCTCTCACTTCAGTCGCCGCCATCGAATGCGGTCCCCTTCCAGGATTCCGTGCGAGTCCGCGAAGCCGGCCGGGACCTCCACCACGAACTGGGCCGGCTCGCCGGAGCGGTAGTTCTCAGACGAGAAGGGCGTGGTGTACTTGACGATGCTGACGACCTGCGAGTCCGCATTGACGAAAATAATGTCGAGCGCGACCGGGGTGTTCGACATCCAGAAGCTGCGGGGCTGCTCCTTGGGGAAGAGGAAGAGCATTCCGCTCCGGTCGGTGGGAAAGCCTTCTCGCTGCATCATGCCTCGCTCTCGTGCCGAGTCCGTCTCGGCAATCTCAATGTCGATGGTAACGGTCGAGTCGCCGTCCTGAATGAATGCCAGGCGGCCCTCCGTGGTGAAGGGAATGGTCTCTGTCGTATCGGCCTCTGCGTCCGCCGGAGGCGAGTCCCCCGAGCGGCCGCAGGCGAGTCCCCCGACGAGCAGGGTGCCGAACAGAGCAGTGAGGAGCGAGGCGCGACGGAGGGGTGACGCAAAATGCATAGGCGGGGAGGTGTATGGTCAATTCGTGCGAGTCCACCGGACGCGGGTGCTGTCGGTGAGGCCGAAGCGGTCGGCAAAGCCGGCGCGGACCTCCACGACGAATTTGCGCGGCGCCTCGGGCGTGATCTTCTCCTCCGAGAAGGGGGTCGTGCGGCGGGCGATGTTGATGATTTGCGAGTCGGGCGCCACGAACACGATGTCGAGGGGAAGCGGCGTGTTTTTCATCCACATGCTGCCCTGGTCCACCGTGTCGAAAATGAAGAGCATGCCCCGGTCGTACCCGAGCGACCGCTGGCGCATCAAGCCCCGTTTCCGTTCAGCGTCGGTGTCGGCAACGTCGATGCTGATCGTCCGGAGCGTGTCCCCGTTCGGCCGGAGGAATGCGAGCGTTCCTTCGTTCTGGAAGCGGCGAAGGTCTTCATTTCTGGACTGCCCGGCGTCGTCGGTGCAGGCGGAGAGGAGCAGCGGGAGCACCAGGAGGATTGGCAGGAGGCGTGCGGGCCGCATGGCAGAAAGGAGGGCCTACAAAATCAGAGCGAGCGTTCCATATACACGGCATCGTCCAGCGGGTTGTGGTAGTAGGCCTCTCGCTCCTCGAAGTCGAGGGAGCGGTAGAGCCGCCGGGCGGCCGTCATGGATGCCACCGTGTCGAGCCGCATCACGTCGTAGTCCAGATTCTTTGCCACCTCGATAATTGTCGAGGCAAGCGCCCGGCCGATGCCCTGCTTCCGACACTCGGGCGTCACGTACAGGCGTTTCATCTCGCAGGCGCCTTCGTCGTCGAGCGGCTGAACGGCCACGACACCCACCGCTTCGCCATCAGCCTCTGCCAGCAGAATGGCTCCGTCGGGCGGCGCGTACGGGCCGGGGAGCGCTGCCATCTCCGCCTCAAAATCTTGAAAGTCGAGGTCGAAGTCCAGGCTCTCGGCGTAGGCCCGAAACAGGCGCCGGGCCGCGTCCAGGTCGGCCTCGGTCTCAGCGCGGCGGATGTTAGGCATTGAGACAAGGAGCTGATGAGACGGATCCTGGTTCTGCAACGAATCGACGACTTCGGAAGAAAGGGGAGCACGTGAAACGTGAAGACGTAAATCGTGAGTCTCGCATACACTTCCGATCTTCCGTATCACGAATCACGCCTCACGAATCAGTCGCTGCGTGATGGCGTCGGTAAGGAGGCGACCGCGATCCGTGAGGCGCACGCGGTCCGGATCGTCGTGGATCAGGCCTTCCTCGGCAAGCCGGTCTAGCGTGGAGGCCCGGCGGTTCCGAAGAGGAAAACCGTATCGATCGTTGAGCACGTCCAAGTCCAGCCCCGCACTTGTGCGGAGGCGGAGGAGAATGTACTCGCGGGCGAGGGCGGTGCGGTCGAGCGTCTTCTGTTGCGCCACCGGGGACTCGTCGTTGCGCAATCGCACCACGTACGCTGCGATGTCCGTGACGTTCGACCATCGCTGCGCCGACGAGGGATCGGTGCGGTCGGGCCACCAGAAGCTCTCGGCGCCGGGACCCAGCCCCAGGACGTTGCCGTGGGCGTACACATGCTCCTGATAGCGCGAGTGGTGGCCGGGCCGCGCGAAGTGGGTGAGTTCGTACTGCTCGTAGCCCTTGGCCTGGAGGAAGGTCATGGCAAACGCGAAGCGATCGGCGCGCTCGTCCTCACTGCTCTCTCCGTTGCCATCCGAAGTCCGTTCGTGGAGGGTGACGTGGGGCACGCGCAGGTCTACGGTGCGCTGAAGACTCCTCTTCCAGGCCCCGTGCGACGGGTCGGCGTCCCCGAAAACGAGATCGACGGAGAGACTCTCGAATCCGGCCTCGCGCGCTTGACGGATGGTCGGACGCAGCTTCTCGTCGACGAGCGAGGGGCTCCCGATGCTCAGACGGGTGACTCCGAGTTCACGGAGTGCCGCCAGGAAGGAAGGCGACGCGTCGGTCGAGTGGAGTTCGAGGGTTGCTTCCTGGAGCGTGGTTGCCCCGAGGTGCTCTCGGAGGGCTTCAACGAGGGTTTGGAGGGTCGACGCAGAGAGACGGGAGGGGTGCCCGCCCCCGACGTACAGCATTCGGAGGTCCCGATCCGTGAGGGGATGCTGGGCATACTGTTCGATCTCGCGGGTCAGCGCCGTCGTGAACGCGGACTCCTGGGACGATCGAGGGGACTGTTGAAATGGAACGTGGAGGTACAGGCCGGCCATCGATCAGGAACGGTCCGTGGAGGCCTCTTGAGACAGGGACAGCGGATCCTTCTGCTTCCAGCGCTGGATCTCGACCTGGTCCTTGATCACGTCGAGCGACTGAATCACGACCGACCGGGCGAGCTGATTGAGGCGCCGATCGTACTTTGGGCTCAACAGGGCCTCCGCCGAGACCGACGTCACCTGCGCGATGGCCTGGTCGTTGTCGAGCGAGCACGCGTCCCGCACCATCCGATCCACGACGTTGAAGACGATGTCGCTGATGGCGCGTTCGAGGAGGGTCGCCACTGGTCGCCCCACGCCGGGGAGGGACGCAATGGTGCTGATTTCCCGGTTCTGAGTGATGGCGTCCTCGATTACCGAGTCGAGATACGCGTGAAAGTCCTCCTGCTGGCTCTCGTAGGCGACGGCCGTGGCCTCCTGCAGCCGGTGCGTGACCGCTTCGATCAGAGCTTCTCGCTGGGGTTCGATCACTTCTTCCCCAATGCGCTGGGTCGTCTTCTTGCTCGATCGGATTTCCGTCTGCACCCCCTCGATAATGCGGACCGTGACCCGATCGCTGATTTCTTCGAGCACGATGTCGCGGTACCTGTCGAAGACCTCGTAGAGATACGTATCGCGGAAGTCGATGAGGCCGGTTCGCTGGAGTTTGGGGACCATGGCGATCACGCGGAGCAGGCGCAGCGAGCGGAGCGACCCCACAGGAATGCAGCCGAGCACGTCGTACCAGTGCACGAACGGGTAGAAGAACCATCGGTGGTATCGGTCTCGGTAGATGGCCAGTCCCCAGCGCACGAGAATTTCTACCACGAAGATGGTGACGAATATGAGGTCGTAGAAGAGAAAATGCTGGTGGATCGTCTGATTGTACCAGGTGTATATGGCGGGGACGTGGGCCTTCATCTGCGCCTGGACGAGTTCGGTGGTAAATGCCCAGTCGAAGATGATGAGGGCGAGGTTGAGGATAATGAGAATGATCATCACCACGTCGACGATCAGGCCCAGCTTTTCGCGCGTCGTTCGATCGATCATGGGAGAGGGGTCGAATTGGATCGGACGAGCGATGTCGGAGCGCCTCGCGTTCACGTTGTAGGCGCAGCATTTCGTTCTCCAGCGCGGGGCGGACACGCACGCCGAACCGCACTCGTTCGCAATCCTTTTGGTCCGTCATGCTCGACCTTCGCCAACTGCAGGATCAGCTGGCCGACTTCGAGGAGCAGCAGGCCGAGCAGCAGGATCGCCGGGGGGCGCAGCGCGACCGCGCCGGGGCGCTGTTCGAGGTCTGTCACGAACACTGGCAGGCGGTGCAGGCGGCTGTCGAGACGGCCCAACCGCGCCGGCTCGTCGCCAGGATGCGCGAGCCGCCCGCCACGGTCCACGCGGCGCCCGAGCGCCCGTCGCCCATCACGGTGGTGGCCACCGACGGCTCCCAGATCTACCCCGATCGCCACGTCGAGCCCACATTCTTTTTGCTGAACGTGAGCCGGGTGGCATTCCAGTACGGCACAACCGAAGACGCGCTCCTCGACGCGACGCCGTCGCTTCATTTTCGAGAGCAGATGGCTGACCGGTTCGACGCCCCGCTCGACACGATCCCGACCGAGTTGGTCTCGGCCCTGCGCGACGAGCTGGAGTTGAGGCAGCTCCTCGACGCGGCCACTACGGCCCGCGTCTCGGATCGTCCCCTTGTGGCCCTGGCAGACGGGACGCTCATCCGGTGGATGATTCGGGGCATGGACAACGAGGCGCTCGAAGACGAACTCATTGCCCGGTACACCGAGCACCTTGAAGGCTTCCGGGACGAAGGTCTGGCCCTCGCGTCGTACGTCAGCATGCCGGCGAGCACCGAGGTGGTCAACCTCCTCCGGTTCGTCGGAGGCGATCTTGACGCGACCCCGCCCTCGCTCCCGACCGATGCCCCCGACACGCCCCGCCTCGACGGGCTCCTCGATCGTCACGTGCTCGCCACCGTCCTTGACGCGGGCGAGCGGTCGGCAGTCTTTGGGTCGGCGTCGCACATCCAGGGCGCCTACCCACCCGGGACGGAGATCGCGTTTTTCTACCTGAAGGTGCCGGGGCCCAATGGGGGAGAGCTCGGTCGCATTGAGGTGCCCCGCTGGGTGGCCGACGATCCGGCGCTCCTCGATCGCGTCCACGCCACGGTGCTCCGGGAGTGCCGGAAGGGGGAGGGCTATCCGCTGGCGTTGTCGGAGGCCCACGAGCGAGCCGTGGTGCGGGCGTCGGAGCGAGAGGCCTTTTTCCGGCTCATGGAGCGGCGGCTTCGTGATGCTGGTCTTGGCACCACCGACTCTCGGAAGCGGCGCTCGAAGCAGCGGCCGCGTGTTTGAGGGTGGGCGTCGGGATGTTTGGATGTTTGTCGTTGCGGTCCCACGCAAGGATGAATGCCGAACTGTGGTCTTCTCCGGTCGTAACCAACTTAGAATCTTCATCTGTTCCCACGGACCGCGCATACAATGCCTACGACATTCACCAAGCCACAGATCGTCCAGGCGGTTGATGATCTTCCCGACGACGCCACGATCGAGGATGCAATTGAGCGCCTCCACTTTCTCCGCAAAGTCCAAAAGGGGATCGTCCAATCGGAGTCGGGAGAGACTATCACGGTCAGTGATTTGGAAGACCGGCTCGAAGCACGTCGCCGCCAATCGTGATGATGACGCGTCTCACAGTCTCGCTCCAGAATCGGGAATCGCATTGTGGCAACGGTTCGGATTACGGAACAGGCATGGTCTGATCTGGAAGCGATTCTCGACTACTACGATCAATCGGCGCCCGGATTCTCGGAGGTATTTGAGGATGAGGTCATCGAGAAGATTCGGCAGCTGGGGGAGTTTCCGCGAATGGGACGGATGGTCCCCGAGATCGGGGATGAGGCCCTCCGAGAGCTGATCCATCGGAGCTACCGAATCGTGTACTACGTGGATGCCGAAAACGAAAAGGTGGAGGTGTTGACCATCTTTCATAGCTCACAGCAATTTGGAGGGCTCGATGGGGACGAGGAGTAAGCACGACAGACCGCGGGGAATCATGACTGGTTACCGTAGATCTTCTGAAAGGCATTACAAAAAACATGGCAGAGGATGCCCTCGGCGAAGTCATCGAGGCCTCCACCCGGCAGTTCGTGGCCGAAGTGTACGAAGAGGCCGACGCACCGAACTTTGGGGACTGGGTGCGGGTGGAACCCGACGGTACTCCCATGCTCTTTGGCCTCGTGAGCCACGTGGAGACGGGGAGTTACGACGCGAATCGGCAGGCCGTGGCGCTCGGGCTGTCCCCCGAGGAGCGCGCCCAGGAAATGCCGATGGTCGACGAGCTCCTCCGCACCACCGTCCGCGTCCAGATGCTGGCGTGTCGCGGGCCGGACGGCGACATTTGGCAGACGCTGCCCCCCCAGCCGCCCGACATCCACGACTTCGTGGCCCCCTGCACCAACGAACAGGTGCGGGCACTCGGCGCCCCCTACGACTTTCTGCGCACCCTCGTGGAGCATCCCGATCCGGACGTGCCGGTCGACGACCTTCTCGTGGCGGTGCTCTGTCGCATCTACGCGGCCCACGGCGGCGAGCGGGGCGGACGCGAGCCGCTCGTGAAGGCGGGCCGCGCCCTCAGTCGGCTGCTGGACGACGACCACGAGCGTCTGCAGTCAATTCTTCGTCGCGTGTTGTAGCGTAAGCCGTCCCGTCGGTAACTTTCGTTCAGCGTCTTCCGTTACAATAAAACCTCCCGCTCACTTCATGCTGCACGCATCATGTCCGATTCTGACTCTTCTAAAAATCCTTCCTCGACCAACGCGATCGTCCGCGACGCCCTCATCTTCCAGGTCAAACTCTGGCTCGAAGGCTTCAAGGACCTCGTCCTGATGCCGCTATCACTCGGGGCCGCCCTCATCGACATCCTCTTTCGGGACCCCTCTAACCGGGGTGCACTGTATGCCGTGATGAAGATGGGCAATCGGTTCGAGCGGTGGGTACATCTCTATGCCGCGCTGGAGGACACGGAAGCCCACGAACCAAAGGACTTCCGAGGCGATTCACTCGACGATCTGCTGAATGAGGCGGCGGACGGAATCGAGGAGAACATGTCGGACGGGTCTCCCGAAGCGACCGACGCCACTCAGTCGAAGCTATAAATTTGACCAGCGGCTTCTGGGAATGGCAACAGGAGATCATTCCTGGTGCGTCCGATCAGCCAGACCGCGGAGCACCTCCATCACCGTGAGGGCCGCGAGGCGGGCCGTCCGATCGTCCACGTCTACCCTCGGGTTCAGCTCCACGATGTCAACCGAGCTAACCTGAGGACACCGCCCGGCCCGGTAGGCCGCGTGGAGCCACAGGTCTCGATCGAAACCTCCGACGGCGGGTGCGCTCACCCCGGGAGCCTGCGCCTGGTCTACCGCGTCGAGATCCAACGTCACCATGGTGGAACCGGAGAGGGTGTCGTACCGCTCCGTCACAGCGCTCCGTGAGAGCTCGTCGGCCCACACGTAGTCTCCGTTGTGCGCCTCGATAAACTGGAGGTGGGCGGCAGCGGTGCTGTGCGGCTGAAGACCGGCGACCGCGTAGTGTTGGCAGTGGCCGGACGGGTGCTCCAGGGCCTGCCGGAAGGACGAGCCGGAGTGAGGCTTTCCATTCTTCAGCGGGCGCACGTCCGGGTGGGCATCCCAGTTGAGGATCGTGATGTCCGTCTCCGCCTCTACGTAGCCGAGGAAGTGGCCATAGGCCGTCTCGTGCCCGCCGCCGAAGATGATCGGCACCGTATCTCGTCGAAGGTGGGGAGCCAGCGCGTCTCCAAGGGCGACCTGCCGGGCCGCCAGCGGTTCGTCGTCTCCAAGGTTGCCCGCGTCCTGGATGTGGCGAAGCAGGTGAAGAAAGGCCTCTCCACGCCGAGCGTCCGGCGTCATGCCGTACAGCCACCTGCGGAGGCGATCGGGCGCCTCGGCGGCTCCCGCTCGTCCTCCATTTCGCACAACCCCTTCGTCGACCGGAACGCCAAGCAGCACTGCCGCGGGCGGTCCATCTGCCGGGACTGGTTCGGCAAGCAGGTGGCCGAGCCGTGGATCGTCATCATTTGTGTCAGGGGCCGTGACGGAAGGGGGCTGAAATGCAGCCATCGTACTGGAGGGAGAAGCGAGAAGTCGCAGCGGGGTCACGTGGGCCAGCGGCGGCCCTGGACGTAGGTGGCGACGGCAGCGTTGGGACGAAAGTGGTAGAGCCAGTGGTTCAGGCTGGGAGCGTTGAGGAGCGCGAAGTCGGCCTGCATGCCGGGGGCGAGGCTGCCAATCTGGTCGGCCCGGTTCAGGGCTGCGGCGGCGTGCCGGGTGGCGCCGGCCAGTGCCCGGGCGGGCGTCATGCGCTGAAGGGTGCAGGCCAGCATCAGGGCGAGCGGGAGGTGATAGCTGGGCGCGGTGCCCGGATTGAAGTCGGTGGCAACGGCGACCGGGACCCCTGCCTCGTGGAGAGCCGCAGCGGGAAGAGAATCTTCGTCGAGGTAGAGGGTGGCCAGCGGCAGGCTCACGGCCACCACGCCGGCCTCGGCCATCGCGGCGATGCCCTCCTCTGAGACGTGCTCCAGGTGGTTGGCAGAGGCAGCCCCCACTTCCGCAGCGAGCGCGGCTCCGCCGGTGTCCGACAGCTGGTCGGCGTGCAGCTTGGGCGAGAGGCCGTGCTGCCGGGCCGTCCGGAAGAGGCGACGCGCCTCGTCGGGTTGGAACGCCCCGTCCTCCACGAACGCGTCGCAGAACTCGGCCAGCCCTTCGTCGGCCACCCGGGGAATGAGCTCCTTCCGGAGCAGCATCAGGTAGCCCTTGCGGTCGGCCTCATACTCTGGTGGGACGGTGTGGGCGCCGAGAAACGTCGGGACGATGCGGAGGGGGTGAGTCTCCTGCAGGTGCCGGTAGACGCGGAGCTGCTTGAGCTCGTCGGCCACGGTGAGGCCGTAGCCACTCTTCGCCTCGACCGTCGTCACGCCGAGCTTCGCCATTGCGCGCAGGAACGAGCGGGAGCGGTCATAGAGCGCCTCTTCGGAGGCCGCGCGGGTCTGGCGGACCGTCTCCAGGATGCCGCCACCAGCCTTGGCGACATCAAGGTAGCTCGCTCCCTCCAGCCGCATCGCAAACTCGTCGGCCCGCCAGCCGGCAAAGGCGAGATGCGTGTGGCAGTCGACGAGGCCGGGAATCACGAGGGATCCCTCCGCATCGTGCTCGGGAATTTCGGTATACGGGTCGGGAAGATCGGCCGCTGTCCCCACCCACTCGATCGTGTCGTCGGTCCAGACGAGCGCCGCATCCTCAATCCGCCGCAGGTCCGTGGCGTCGGCCTCAGCCGCGGGCGGCGGGGGCGTGACGAGGGTGGCAATATTTTTGAGAACCGGCATGGATTGTCCAGACGACAACTGCAACCTCAGTGAAGAGACGGGAGGTAGGAAGTATGAGGCGTGAAACGTGATCCGTGAAGATGCCTCTTCCCTCGATCACGCTTCACGAATCACGCATCAGAAACCATCGGCAGGTCGATTCCGCGTTCCTCGGCGGTTTCGATGGCGTCCTCGTAGCCGGCGTCGGCGTGGCGCATGACGCCCGTGCCGGGATCGTTGGTAAGGACACGTTCGAGTCGGTTGTACCCCTGCTCGGTGCCGTCGGCCACGCAGACCATGCCGCCGTGGATGGAGTAGCCAATGCCGACCCCGCCGCCGTGGTGGAGCGAGACCCAGCTCGCCCCGGAGGCCGTGTTGACCATCGCATTGAGGAGGGGCCAGTCGGCGATGGCGTCCGAGCCGTCCTTCATTCCCTCCGTTTCGCGATTGGGGGAGGCCACCGATCCGGCGTCCAGGTGATCGCGGCCGATGACGAGAGGCGCGTCGACCTTGTCGTTCTCCACGAGCCAGTTGAAGCGTTCGCCCATCTCGGCCCGCTCGCCGTACTCCAGCCAGCAGATCCGCGCCGGAAGGCCCTGAAACTGCACCTTCTCGCGCGCCTGCTCGATCCAGCGGTGGAGCGCCGGCTTGTTGGGAAACGTGTCGAGCACCGCGTCGTCGGTGACGGCGATGTCTTCGGGATTGCCCGAGAGGGCGGCCCAGCGGAAGGGGCCCGAGCCGCGGCAGAAGAGGGGCCGGATGAAGGCGGGGACGAAGCCGGGGAAGTCGAACGCCTTTTCCATGTCCCGATGATCGGCCACCTGCCCGCGCAGGTTGTTGCCGTAATCGAATGTGATGGCGCCCGTCTCCTGCATTTCCAACATCGCCTCCACGTGCGTCTGCATCGAGTCGAGCACGGCCTCCTGGTACCCGTCCGGGTCGTTTTCCCGGAATTCGGCGGCCTCCTCCACCGAGTAACCGACCGGAATGTACCCCTCGTGCAGGTTGTGCGCGGCGGTCTGATCGGTAAGCACGTCCGGCACCACGTCGCGCCGTACCAGCTCGGGGAGCACCTCGGCGATGTTGCCGACGAGGCCGACCGAGTGGGCGCGGTTCTCCGCCTTTGCCGCGAGCACCGTATCGAGCGCTTCGTCCATGTCCGTGCACATCTCGTCGCAGTACCCCGTTTCCACCCGCCGCTCGATGCGCTGGGGATCGACCTCCACGCCCAGGAACGCTCCACCGTTCATCGTGGCCGCGAGCGGCTGTGCCCCACCCATCTCGCCGAGGCCCGCCGTTACCACGAGCCGCCCCTCCAGCGTGCCGTCGAAGTGCTGGCGCGCGCACTCGGCGAACGTCTCGAAGGTGCCCTGCAGGATGCCCTGCGTGCCGATGTAGATCCAGGAGCCCGCCGTCATCT
>CAZBIB010000088.1:0-10437 GCA_964491575.1 uncultured Salinivenus sp.
ATGGAGCCGTTCTCGAACGGATCGTTCAACCTCCGCCGCTCGCGCCGCAAGCGCACCGGCCTGATCCTGGCCGGCGTGCTCTTTCTGGCCACAATCTTCGGTATCGTCGTGCTCGTCACGCTCCTCGTGGATGTCGTGGTGACGGCGCTCCCGTGGCTCGACGCTCAGTTCGTCGGAAGCCTTCCTTCTCGAACCCCGAGCGAGGCGGGCATTTGGTCTGCCCTCGTGGGGAGCCTGTGGCTCATGGGACTCACGGCACTCATCTCGGTGCCGCTGGGGGTGGCCTCGGCCCTGTACCTGGAGGAGTACGCCCAGGACGGATGGTTCCTACGCCTCATTCAGGTGAACATTGCCAACCTTGCCGGCGTGCCGTCGGTGGTCTACGGCATTCTGGGCCTCGCACTCTTCGTTCGCTTCGCGGCTTTTGGAAACAGCCTCCTGTCCGGAGCCCTTACGCTGAGCCTGCTGATTCTCCCCATCATCATCATCAGCACCCAGGAGGCCCTCCGGAGCATTCCCAGTGGCCTTCGAGAAAGTGCCTACGCCCTCGGCGCCACGCGCTGGCAGGTCATCTACAGCCACGTGCTGCCCATGGCCGCCCCAGGCATCATGACGGGGGTCATTCTTGCGCTCAGCCGGGCCATCGGCGAGACGGCTCCCCTCATCCTCGTCGGCGCACTCACCTTCGTCCCCTTCGTGCCGCGGGGCGCCTTGGATCAGTTTACCGCGCTACCGATTCAGATTTTTAACTGGACGGCCCGACCTCAGGACGAATTTCGGGGACTCGCGGCCGCTGCCATCGTGGTGCTTATGATTCTCCTGTTCACGATGAACCTGACGGCCATCCTGCTGCGCAACTACTTCGAGGAGCGCCGCGCCGGTGCGTAACCGTGCCGCCGCCCTCCTTCCCTGATCGCACGACCGACTGTGCCTGTTATGCCTACCGACGAGCCCACCGACGATGTGCCCCCATCGACGGCGTCCACCGATGAGACGACGCCCAACGGCCGCCCCGCAAATCCCGAGGGCTCCGGGAACGAAGCCTCCGCAGCGGACGCGCCTCCGTCGACCGAGCCGACCGTGGAACCGAAGCTGAACATTGACGACCTGCACTTCTGGTACGGCGACAATCACGCCCTGCAGGGGATCAGCATGAACATCCAGCCCAACCAGGTGACGGCCCTCATCGGCCCCTCGGGATGCGGCAAGTCGACGCTGCTCCGGTGCCTAAACCGAATGAACGAACTCATCCAGGACACCACGCTCGAAGGCACCGTCCTCGTTGACGGGCAGGACATTTATGCGGAGGAGACCGATCCGGTGATGGTGCGACGGCGCGTTGGCATGGTGTTTCAGAAGCCCAATCCCTTTCCCAAGACCATCTATAAGAACGTGGCCTGGGGAGCCGAGATCAACGGCTACACTGGCGACCTCGAGGCCCTCGTGGAGCGGTCGCTGCGCCAGGCCGCCCTGTGGGACGAGGTGAAGGATCAGCTGCACAGCAGCGCGCTCAACCTGAGCGGCGGCCAGCAGCAGCGCCTGTGCATCGCGCGCACGCTCGCCGTGGAGCCCGACGTGGTGCTGATGGACGAGCCCGCCAGTGCGCTTGATCCCATCGCTACCTCGAAGGTGGAGGAGACGATCACGGAGCTCAAGAAGGACTACACCATCGTGATCGTCACCCACAACATGCAGCAGGCCTCGCGCATCAGTGACGAAACTGCCTTTCTGTACATGGGGCGACTCATCGAGATGAACCCAACCGACCAGCTCTTTACTCGCCCCGAGAAGAACCGCACTGAGGCCTACGTAACGGGGCGCTTCGGGTAATCCGTAGGCCGTCTCGTTTCCAGCACCCTCCACACCGCCTCAGCGGCCATGCCAAACCGCTCGTCTCTCGATCAGGAACTGGCGTCCCTGCGCGGCCTGATCGCCGACATGGCCAACCGCGTCGATGAGCAGTTTGCCGACGCGATGAATGCCCTTCTCCAGGGCGACGTGGAGCTCGCGGAGCAGGTCGTGGCCGGGGACGACACCATTGATGCCCTGGAGCTGCGCATCGACGAGCAGTGCGAGCGCATCCTGGCGCTTCACTCGCCCGTGGCGGTGGACCTGCGCATGCTCATCATGGCCGTCAAGATCAACACCGACTTCGAGCGGATTGGCGATCATTGCCGAAACCTCTCCCGCAACGCCCGCCACCTTGCCGGCGCCCCTGGGCTGCTCGCCGAGACGCGGCTGCCGAAGATGGCCGACATGTCGCGCACCATGCTGCGGGAGGCCGAGATGGCCTTTTTAGAGGAGGATCGGCTGAAGGCGCGCAAGGTGATCGCGCGGGACCTGCAGGTGAACCGCCTGCACGAGGAAACCTTTGAGACGCTGGTGGGCATGTGCGAGGACGGGCACGAGAAGTCCGAGGTCATTGCCCATCTCCTTACGGTGGGCAAGGCCCTGGAGCGCATCTCCGACCACGCCAAAAACATCGCTCAGAGCGTCGTCTTCATGGTCGAGGGACGGGACCTTCGGCACCGGGAGGTGCAGGGAGAAGAGAACCCTTCGCTTGACGAGTCGTCGGCCGGGGAGACGTTCACCTCGGAGACGTAATACCGAAGACTCCAGATCGAGGAAAGAGTCAAGGTCAAGTCCTCTGCCACACCGGAATCGACATCCGGAGCGGCGCTTGCCGATCGCTTTATCGAACGATCGTCAGGCGCTGGGTTCGGGTCTGCCCCTCTGCCCGCAATTGCAGAACGTACACACCGCTCGGCAGACCGTCGGTGTCGAACGTCAGTGTCTTCGACTGTCCGGCCCGCGGAGTGCCATCGTAGAGGGTCTTTACCCGCTGTCCCAGCACATTGTACACCACGACCTGAGCCTCCGTCGCCTCCTTCACGCCAAATGAAAGGGTCGCTTGCCCGGACGCCGGGTTTGGCACCGGCGGGGTCAGGCTTAGCGCCTCCGTCATCCGCACCTCCACACTGACGACCTTGCTGGGACTCGTCGAGCCATCGAGGTCCACCTGTTGAAGCCGGAAGCGGTGTGTGCCCGGATCGAGAGTGCGCTCCACCGCAAAGCGGTAGGACTGCGTTTCGTTGGTGGTGCTATCAGTCGCCTTGCTTTCGACGAACCCAAGTTCCCGCCAGCCCTGCGCCGCCTCGTGCTGGACGCGGAAGCCGGCGTTGTTCGTCTCACTGGCGGTCTGCCACGTCAGCTCCACAGACGAGCCGCTGCGCACCGCTTCAAAGTCGGTGAGTTCGACCGGCAAGGCCGTGGAGACGTGAATCGGAATGAGTTGATACCCCTCGTTGCCCTGGCCGAGCACGCCCTCGTAGGTGAACGTGCCCTGCGGAATCGAGGCGCCAATCAGCTCTGTTTCAGAGTTGTCCTGCACACGAAACGAAAACGTTGTGCCAGTCTCATCCTCGACCACGTACGTCGAACTCCCATCGAACGTCCCGTCGGTTTCATCCCGATTCGGGAACGAGAGGTTTTCGATCCGAAGAAGCTCGCTCTCGTAATCCTCCCCGTCCGGCGCCTGAATGTCGGACAGCGAGACGATCTGCGCGGTGGGGGACGCCACCTGTTCCTCAATGGTGTATTCAGTGAGGCTCCCGTTGTTGATCCGAAGGAGCCCGCCCGACTCTGACAGCGTCCCGGTCACCTCAAGCCGGGTGCCCTGCGCGATATTGCCGCTTGTAATCTCGTCTCGGAAGTCGGTGGCGAGGCTATTGTCGGCGGTTTGGCGGACCACCAGTGCGCTGGCTCCCGTCGGGCCGCTCTCATCTTGGACCCGCACGTAGGCCCCAAACGCCCGCGTCACCGTTCCCTGAACCGCCACTGTAGAGTTCGGGCCTCGTTGACGTGCCTCCTGGATCGACGAGAGGCCAATGCGTCCCTGATCGATGTTGTCAATTGTGTAGTTTCCCCCGTCCGGATCTCCGAATACGCTGGTCGCGACCGCAGTTTCGGTATTGCTCGGCGTGAGCTTAAAGGGAATGCCCGCATCCTCGGTCAACTCAATGTCGATTTCAAGGAATACTCCACTGCCCGACACGGGGGGATTGTCGGCACCGTTGGACACACGCAGGGTGCCGTCCTCTTCGTTTGTCACGAAATTATTCGACCCGAAGCTCAACTCATTCCCGTCGCGCACCTCAACGATATTGATTACCGAGCTGTCGAAGGTAAACTGCATGTTCGAGTAAGAATCGACCTCGTTGCCGCCGAGGTCCGCCTCGATGCTGAGGGTCACTGTCTCTCCGACCTCTGGATCGACTTCGGGTACCGTGACTGTGATGTCGTTCTGCTGGGCGTGCGCCGATCCGGGACACAGCCCGGCGACAGCGACAAACAGCCCCAAAACCGCGAGGAAGACGGTCGTATGACGGTAGTTCATAAAAACAACAGGCATAACTAATGAAAGGCTAGAGTGAGGTCCAAAGACAAGGGGGTTTGAGGAGCACGAAGCTCCCCAAACCCCCTTCGGGATCTTCGAGCGATGTCCGTCCGGCACTACTGGACGACGGTCATCTTCCCGCTTTTCGTCCGGACGTTGTCTCCCATCTCGACTCGGGCCCGGAAGAAGTAGGTGCCCGAGGACATGTCCGTCCCGTTGATCCGGACCGTACGGCCCGTCCCTGCCGACATCTCTCCGTTGTGGGCCGTCTTGACCCTGCGTCCCAGCAGGTCGTACACCTCAACGGTCACTGTTGCCTCCTTCGGCAGGTCCATCTTCAACGTGGCCGACTGCCGGAAGGGGTTCGGGTACGTCCCCTCCAGGGCAAACTCATCCGGAATCGAGACGATCGACTTGGTCTTCAGCTCCTGCCCGGAGCCTTCGTTGACGGTCACGTTGCCGCCCATCTTCAGCTGGGCATCGGAGCCCTCCTTCCGCTGCAGGGTCAAGGTCGCCACCTTCCCGACCTTGGACAGCGGCGTGGCTCCGGCCATCGAAATCTTCAGGGTGCCGTCCTTCGACACGTGGTGGACCGCGCGCCAGTCCTCTGGCGCCTGCGACTTCAGGCCCTGCACGCTGACCTTGTCCGGGTCAATCTCCGTCTGGACCTCAATGGCGCGAACCGAGCCGGCCCCCCCCTGCTCGACCGTCAGCGGCAGCGAGAGCGTCGCTTCGCTGCTGCTGGACTTCGCGGCCGAAGGCTCCATGCGGCTTACCTCGCCCCAGGCGAAGGAGACCTCTCCCTCATCTGAGGAAGCCTCAGAGGAGGACTTGCCAGCCAGGGCCGGATCTGTGTCCTCGCAGGTCGGCGCCACAGGGAAGCAGTCGATGTCTCCCACCGTGCGGCGCAGAATGAGCGACGCGTCGTAGGCGCTTACCTCTCCGTCGCCGGAGACCTCGGCCTGGGTCTTCTGCGCGTCGATGAGACTCGTCTTCCCGGCCACGTAGTCCAGGGTCATCATCGCGTCGGCGGCGGTGACGCTGACGTCGAGGTTCACGTCGCCGTAAAGGGGCACGATGCTAATCGTGCTGTCCTTGGCCGTTGCCGGCGGCTCGCCCTCGTTGAACACCATGTTCGTCATGTCCAGGGTCACGTCGCCGAGGTCCGGTTCGCCCTGGGCGTCGAGGGACACGAGCGTGCCTTCACCCTCGATCTGGAAGAGCGCAGGTCCCTTCTTCGGCTCCTGGCCACTCGGGGAACTCTCGCCCCCCTCGGCCGCCACGATGGTCACAGAGCCCGACTCATTGTCGATGCTGGAGGAGAGCGTGAGCCCCTCGCTGAGCGTGCCCTCGGTAACCACCTCCTGCACCTGCATGCGGTCGGGGTCGTACTCCATCGTAAGCTCGTAGGAGTAGACCTGCAGGTCGTCGAGGCTCTCGACGCCGAAGTCAACGGCGAACCCTTCGTTCGGATGTACCTCATCCGTCGACGGATTCGGCTGAACGGCCAACTCCTCGATCACGTGGAGGATGAACGGCACCTCATAGGTCTCCGCGAGCGGGTCGTTGGTCACGAAGTTGACCCCCGACTCGTAGGTACCCTCTTCCAGGCCGGGCACGTTCGTGTCGACCATAAGATCGAGCGTATCCGTCTCGCTCGGTTCAATGGTGCCGGATGTCGGCTCCACAGCCAGCCAGTCGCCCTCGGCGAAGACCGAGACGTTGTCGACGTTCCACCAGTTGATGTTGAAGGAATCACCTTCAAAGGTCCAGGCGAGGTGGAACTCGTCGGAGCCAACGTCCTCGTTGTCGATCGTGATCACCTCGCGGGTGGCCGGCATGTCCTCGGCCGGGAATTCTGCGACCGTAGTCCAAGTGTCGCCGCCATCGCCGGTGCTCTCCAGGCGAACCTGGAAGTCATCCGGGTCAGTGAAGTTATTGATGTAGTGATCGAACTGCGCGACCACGCGTCCCAGTCCTTCAGTGTCCATCTGCGGCGTAATCAGGCGCCAGGTACCCACCGCGGAGGGAGACCAGTAGAACTCAGCCTCGGGCGGTTCACCACCGGCGTTGTCCGTCTCGCTGAGCCGCCAGTTCTCCCCGTCGTTGGGACCTGTTCGGTTCCAGCCTTCAGGCGGCATCGAGTCAAATGTCTCCTCTTCGAGGAGCACATCCTGAGCCGGCGGCATCGACGGCAGGATCGAGGCGTTGTACTCCAGCGGGTTTCCACCTGTGTTGCTCACCTCGAGCGTGTGCTCCTGCTGCTGGCCAAGGTAGGCTTGCTTCTCGAAGCTCTCTGGACTAACCGCCAGCTCGGGCGCCGCAATGCCCGTACCCGTCAGGCTGACCTCGCCGGACACCTCGTTGCCCTCGAAGCTCAGGGTAGCGGAGTAGTCGGCCACAGCATCGGGGGCAAAGGCCACCTCGAAGATCTGCGCGTCGCCAGGTTCGAGCGTGAACGCCGAGTCCGGGTTGGGACTGACCAGGAAGGCGCTGTCGTCGACGGACACGCTGTTGATAGTCATATCGGCCAAACCGTCGTTCCGGAGCGTGACCATTTGCGTGCTCGTCGTGTCATTCACGAAGGTGTCCTCGTAGTTAAGCGAGTCCTTCGAGAGGAAGAGGACGGGTGCCGCCTCCACCGTGAGGCTTACCGGCAGGCTCTCGCTGGGCTCGCCCTGAAGCTCATCTCCCACGATGCTGATCTGGGCCGAGTAGTCCCCTTCGACCACGCCTGAGGCATCGTACTGCGCCTCCAAGGTCAGCGAAGCGCCGGCCGGGAGCACGCCCTGCTCCAGGTTCGTGGACAGCCAGGGGATGCCCTGTCCCGGCGTGGCCAACCAGCCGAGCTCATCTCCTCCGTCGCCTAACGGTCCAATCAGCGTCGTATTTCCGGTCTCCCGGTCGACCTGACGGAAAGAGGACTCGCAAATGCCGATGGTACAGAGCGGTCCATGATAGGCTGCCATCAGAATCTGACCTGTTTCTCCGTCCCAAGTCATGCTCTGGGCGAAGTTGGCTATAATGCCCGTGGACCCGATCACCTCCGATTCAGCCGTTTCTAGATTGACGCTTCGGATTACGTCGTCGGAGATGTCGTGAGCGTACCCCGCTCCTTCGCCATCAATGGCGAGGGCGACGACGAGACTCCCATCCGCAAAGTCCCCGATGTGGGTGAGCTCTGCGTCGTCCACGTCTAGCTCATACAGGCGGTTGGTATTCCCTTCACCGCTGGTCACGTAGGTCGTCCCGTCGGTGGGATCCGTCTCCATGTCCGTCCAGGTCACGTCCGACCCTTCTGGCTCGAGCTCCCCAACCTCCTCAATCGTGCCATCTGCGATATTGTAGGTCTTAAGGAGATTACTCTCGTTCTCAATCCAGTAGACCTCTTCGTTGTTGGCGAAGGTGAAGTTGCCGGCGAAGGAGTCCATTCCCTCACCGAGAACAGTGACCTCACTGGGCAGCCCGATGTCGAAGGACAAGACCTCCGGGGCGATGACCTCGTTTCCGTATCCCGTAACGCCCACGGCGTCGAGGGGCTCGGTGCCCATGAGCCGTTCAATCGCACTCGTGCCCTGCTGGTCACTCTTCGGCGCAGCCTTCAGCGAAGGCTCACCGCCGCCGGATTCCGGGGGAGTTGCATTCTGCATCTGTCGCCACCGCTGAAGCTGCTCGTCGACGAGCTTCGGGGTAAAGTCCATGTTCTCGGTTTCCCCTTCAAGCTGCTCGATGACCACTGAGAACGGCAGGCTCTCGTCAAACTCGTTCGTGACTGTGAACTCGTCGGTCGCCGTCGAGTCCCCGGTCGTCAGGTCGATCGTCTCACTGAGCGAGTCTGGCTCGATCGAGACGAATGGCGTTCCTTCGCCCTGGAGCGACACAGAGGCACTGACGCCTTCCTCCGCGTTCATTGTAAGGGTGCCGCTGTCCGAGCCGCTCTCCGTCGGGGTGTACTGAATTTCAATTTCTCGACTTTCCTCATACGGGAGATCAAACCCGTCAGCGTCCGTCGAGTCCATCAGCACGAATGCGTCGCTCCCCGTGAGGGACACCTCTGACACCTGGAGGGCCGTCCCTCCGGTGTTCGTGACGGTGACGGTGTCGCTCACCGCGGTGCCGGTGAACACGTCCCCGAAGTCGACTTCTGTCGGATCGACCGCGATGCCCGGCGGTCCGGACGTGACCTCAAGCGTGGACGGCACGCTCGCGACCGGCTGGCTCGGGTCGTTGCTCATCACATTGATCGACGCCTCATAGATGCCCGGAGCAACTCCCTCCGCGTTGAACATGGCAGCCACGTCCTGGCTGTTACCCTGTTCGATCGTTCCACTCGTCGGCGAGATGGAGAGGAAGCCCGAACTGCCTTCCGCGCGCAACATCCAGTTGGCCGGGAAGCCAGCTTGTTGCATGGTCTCGAACGTCTCGTTTGCGTCCAGGTCCTCCTTGTTGAAGTTGCCAGCATCCGTCGTCGCGATGGTCCAGGACGCGTCTTGATAGGTGCTCGACTCGTCCATCGGTCCCGTGAACGTGTCCGAGCTGTTGTTCTGAAGCAGCACGGCGACGAAGAACGTTCCCTCCACAGGCGTCGGGGGAATGTCCACCGTCGTGAAGTTGTTGGTGTTGGGATCTTCCACGGTGATCGTCGTCTCCGTCAGGAGCTCGGCGTCATCCGGGTTGCCGTCGTTGTCCGGGTCGCTGTAGACGATCGCCAAACCTTCTTTGCCGGCAGGTGGCCCATCACTGCTTTCAGCCCATCCCCACGTGGTCGAAATCTGGGTGACGGTACCGGCACCTTCCACAGCCTGGAAGGCATTGAGCCACATGTGGTCGAAGTTGTCGCCGAGGCCGCCGTAGCCGAGAGCATTCTCGGAAGTACCGTCGTCGATCTGGTAGGTCATGGCGGTCGGTCCAACGTCGGTCGGCTCTCCGCTGTAGGGCTCGGAGGCCGTCGCAACGCCGGCTCCACCGCCCGAACCACTCGTTTCAGACGTAGCGGCCACGTCCGACGGCGTGGTCATGTCTTCTGGTGCAGCCCCAATCGAAGCGCTCCATTCGAGCGGAGCGGCACCCGGCTCGCCCACGTGGGAGATCGTCATAGTCCTCTCAGTGGAGTCTCCCGTTTCGAGCGCGACGTTGAACGAGTCCGGGGTGACGCTGATGGCCGGTCCTGGCTCGGTAGTCGCCGACGGGGAGTTGGAGACATCTCCAGCGTTGCCCACGTTGTCGTAGGCACGAATGGCGAAGTGGACCTCCGTGCTGTACGGGAGCCCAGAGACTGTGTCAGCCTGAACGGTTCCTGCGGTGTCTGGCTCCGGGACGCCCGGTACCGGCGTTGCATTCGCGAAGCTGGTACTGTCGGTAATCGGGCCGTCGGTGCTGTAGCGGAGCGAGTAGCTGCTGGCCGTTCCGGTGTCACCGTCGTCGCCCGGGGCGGTCCACTCAAGGCCCACCGAGTTGCCCGAGACGCCGGTTGTCGCCAAGTCCTCGATCATGGCCGGCGGCGTGGGGTCGTCTTCGAGGGAGGTGAGGGCCTGAAAGGCGTCGGCCAACGGACCAATCGGCTGGTCCGTGTCGATTTCATCCCCAGTGTTTATCAGCGTCTCCTCGATCTGGTCGGGCGTCATTCCCGGACTTGCCGAGGCGATCAATGCGGCTATTCCGGAGATGTGAGGTGCAGACATCGACGTTCCGCAGATCCCGCCAAAGCCGCCCAGAATGGTGCTCTGCACGTCGTCCTCCTCTACACCACATCCTCCGCTTACGGGAGCCCCCCCTCCCGGCGCAGCGATGTCAACCCAATCGCCGTAATTCGAGTAAACAGCTCGTTCACCGCTCGGGTTAGTCGCCCCAACAGCAAGGGCTTCATCGTAGAAGGCCGGGTAGGCAGGATTATCGGTGTTGCCATTTCCAGCCGAGAAAACAACGAGTCCTCCGTTGATCGGCTCGGCCGGCCCTCCAGCGTTGGCTCGGAAGTATTCGAGGGCGTCCTCGATCGCCCCGGAGGGCCCTCCTCCGCCCCAGCTGTTCTGAGTGATGACCGC
>CAZBIB010000088.1:10537-11929 GCA_964491575.1 uncultured Salinivenus sp.
CCTGTGTCGACCATCTGAACGATGACCTCCGAATCCCCTCTCTCGATGTCATGGGCTTCCGGCAGGTTCACGTCCATGTCCGGGGTACCGATGTTATCCGCAGTGTTGTCGTAGTGCCACTGCGTGTCGTACTCCGGGTCATCCGGAATGTATGAGGGTTCTTCGTCAGCTTGGCCAGCCTCCCGTCTATCGTGGAGCTTCCTTTCGTACATCGGGGAGGCGGACGCAATCTGCCTGCTGGCTGCCTGATACGCATTGGCGACCGACTCCGGAGCCGCATCGGCATCGTAATGCACCACGTACCAGCGGTCCAAGCCCCACTCTACGTGGCGCGGCTCGTGCTTGCCGGCCGGGCGGAAAATGCGCTCCATGCGCGTTGCCCCATATTGCTGGGCCACCCGATCAAGGGCTGGCACACCGGTGTTTTGTGCCTGCGAGACCGATGTCGGAAGGGCCTCGCCAGGCCCGGCGAATTGGGCCTTCGCCGACTCGGTCAATTTGACTTGAACCTTGTTCTCAACGGTGGCCGCATCTTGACCGTGCGCAACACCGGAGAAGAAAAAAGCGAAGACGAAAAAAGCGAGAGCAGCGCTCAGGACGGAGCTCCAAGAGCGAGCTACAGAACCTACTCGACGTATCATTGTATCCATTAGGCTTACAGGGGTGACTGTGAGCGCCCCGCGTCGGCTGTCCCTGTCAAAAGACCAACCCGGCGCGGGGCTTTAATTATATTATGTTCTCGGGCGAAACTAGGCGTTGCGAAGAGAGGCATCTTCCCGTTCTGCACGTTCCGGGCTTAGAGGTGGTTTTCCTCATCTTTTTTTCTCCGCAACCGAATTGTATGTAGGGGTTCTTTGAATGTCAAGGGAGTATTAGGAGGCTGGAAAGTATCATCTAAAAGATGATGGTGGCCGCTTCCAGAAGTTCGGGGACTTCTCAAACTTTCGGCCGTCGCATGGCGCGCAGACAACACCCAAGGGAGGCAGTGCCGTTCTGAGGCGTTAGCCCGACATTTGCCTCGGATGATGACTAGTAGACTGACGCGCATCCCCGCTCCTCAATTAGAACGTCGTCTCTCGGAAGAGGCTGCGCGCACTCCACCTTCGCCCAAAAACCCTTTTCTGGCCTGCTTTTGCCGGGAATCAGTCGGACATACGCGCTTCTACTGAAGAATTTCATGCATATATTAACAGTATATTAATGTTAAGAAAGGAGTGGTTCGTGGCTCGGGCTAGGATGAATCGTACTGCCGACCTTGCTCTACCTCTCACCGCAACTCCAAACGCCTCAAATACGACGGCGACGAGTTCCCGGTGACTTGTGCAAGAAGTCCGGAGTGCCGCCCCGAAAAATTCCCGGTCGCGCCCTCCCGGGTATGACTCAGAATCTCTC
>CAZBIB010000089.1:0-11857 GCA_964491575.1 uncultured Salinivenus sp.
CCGCTCCACGCCACAGCGCCCATTTGCGCCCCGCTTCCCGGCCTCAGCGCCGAGAGTCGGGGCTTTTTCTATGTGTGACCCGAGTGCCGGCTCTCAACGGATTTGAGGGGTGCTGGGTAAGAGGGTAAAATTTGGGGAATGGCTCCAGCGGGCCCTGAGAGCGTTCAGCTACGCTACACGTCCAGAGCTTCCTCTTCCAGTTCGCGGATCTCTTTCTGGAGGTGGTGGGGCACGACCTGAAGGTCGGGTGAGACAGCGTATGGGGGCTTAAAATGATTCTGAAAGCTCCCCCGCGCCAAGCCTGCAAGATGTGTCTCTCCCGTCTCCGTCACCCATGAACCGTCTCCAGCGACGGGCCGGCGGCACGAACCTCCTTGCTGACCTGCTCCGCGTAGGTCTCAAAGTTTTCGGCGAAGGCATCGACTAACTCGCGGGCCTGTTGGTCGTAGGCCGTCGGATCGTCCCACGTCTCTCGGGGCGTGAGGACCAAGTTGGGCACGCCCGGCACCGCGTCCGGAATGGAGAGGCCGAACACCGGGTCACGCGTGCGAGACACGTCCGCCAGAGTGCCGTCCAGGATCGCGTCGACCATGGATCGGGTGTGGTCGAGTTCGATTCGGTGCCCCACCCCGTAGGGGCCGCCCGTCATGCCGGTGTTCACGAGCCAGCAGTCGGTTTCGTGGGTGCGGATTTTCTTGCCGAGGAGGTCCGCGTAGATCGAGGGATCGCGCACCATGAACGGCTCGCCGAAGCAGGTGCTAAACGTCGCTTTTGGCTCGCTGACGCCCGCCTCCGTCCCGGCCACCTTCGCCGTGTAGCCGCTGAGGAAGTGATACATTGCCTGCGCGGGAGTGAGCTCCGAGACCGGCGGCAGGACGCCGAACGCGTCGTAGGTCAGGAAGAGAATGTGGTCCGGGTGCCCGCCCTGCCCATCCGCGGCGGTGTGGGGGAGGGTGGAGAGAGGATACGAGCCGCGCGTGTTTTGGGTAATCGAGTCGTCCGAGAAGTCCGGCTCGCGGGTGTCGGGCTCCAGAATCACGTTCTCCAGGATCGTCCCAAATTCCTTCGTCGTGTCGTAAATTTCGGGCTCGCTCTCGGGCGTGATGTCGATCATTTTCGCGTAGCAGCCGCCCTCGAAATTGTAGACCCCTCGGTCGCTCCAGCCGTGCTCGTCGTCGCCGATGAGCGTGCGGCTCCCGTCGGCCGAGAGGGTGGTCTTGCCCGTGCCGCTGAGGCCGAAGAACACGGCGGTGCTCCCGTCCTCCCCCTCGTTGGCCGAGCAGTGCATGGGCAGTACGCCCTCGTCGGGGAGGAGGTAGTTGAGAACCGAAAAGATGGATTTCTTGATCTCCCCGCCGTAGTGCGTTCCCCCGATCAGAATCAGGTTCTGACCGATGTCGACGAAGATGGCGGCCTCTGAGTTGGTTCCGTCGCGCTCCGGCTCGGCCTCGAACTCGCAGAGGTCGACCACCGTGAATCCGGGTTCGAACGAGGACGGGACCGGACCGTCGGGTCGCACGAACATGTTGCGGGCGAACAGGCTGTGCCACGCCTTTTCCGTGACGATGCGGACGGGGAGGCGATAGTCCGTGTCCCACCCGGCAAAAAGGTCCTGCACGAAGAGGTCGCGCTCCTCGGCGTGCTCGGCCATCCGCTCGTGAAGATGAGTAAACGTCGCCCGGTCGGTGGGTTGGTTCACCTCGCCCCAGTTGATGTGGTCTGCTACCGATTCGTCGCGCACGAGGAAGCGATCCTTTGGGCTCCGGCCCGTGTAGGGATCCGTGCGGGTGACGAGGGGGCCGTCCGCCGCAAGGACGCCTTCATCTCGGGCGAGCGCTTCTTCATAGAGGCGCGGAGGCTTCAGGTTGTAGTGGACGGTCTCGGGGTGCAACTGAAGGTCGCGGAGGTGAGCGGTGACGTGTTTGGGAGACTGCATGTCGTCGGGGAATTGGTTCAAGAGAAACAACTGAAGAGAGGTCAATGGCCACGGGTCACATCCGTGGCAGAAAGTTGCGATGTCTGGAAGCGCTTCCGAATAGTCTACCTCTCATACTAACTGAGCTGCACCGGAATTGCTATGAACAATCTGTTGCGCTCCGCACGGCTGGAAGGGAAAGGGGAGGAGCGCTGTATATTCCACGCCTCCGTTGAGAACTTGCTCCGGGATGGAACGACATACCGTCTCGCAGAGCTCTCTGACTCATGCCTTCCTCGTCTCCCGTCCGTTCGTCGAAGACCGGGATCGTGGCGGTGCTCTGTCACGATCCGGCGCTCGTTGGCGGGGTGGCTGTGGCCCTGATGCTGGGCACGTACGGGCTTTTTGGGCTGCCGGTGGACCTTCCTCTCCTGGTCGCGGGATTTTGTGGCACCACACTCGCTTATCTGGTCGACCGGGGATGGGCGTATTCGCCCGAGGATCGCGTCAACCGGCCCGGGCGCATGGCCTGGACCCGTGCGCATATGCGCTGGCTGACTGCTGAGACGACCGTCCTTTTTGCACTGGGCGGAGCGATGGCGCCGTATCTCAACGGGTCGACGCTTCTGTGCACGGGCCTCCTGGGGAGCGTCGCACTCCTTCAGGTCTGGCCCCTCGGTCCCGGAGGGGCATTCCTCGGGGGAATTCTCAAGCCGATTGCCATCGCGGGGGCGTGGGCCGCCGGGGGCGCGCTCCTTCCCCTGATCGAAGCGGGACAGTCGCTCGGTGCCGGGCCGATGCTATTTTTCGGATGCCGGTGGCTCTTCATCCTACCGAACCTTTTGCTGGCGGACTGGGGCGATCGGGTGGGGGACGCGGAGGCGGGGCTCGCGCCCTGGGCGGCGGGGTGGACAGTCCGGCAGGTGCGATGGATGGCTACGATCTCGCTCCTCCTCGCCGCGACAGGAGCGGTGATCTGGGCCGTGGGCGGGACGATTCCCCTGCTGGTTGGATTCGACGCCCTCGGGCTGGTCCTCATGGCCGGGGTCGTCTGGGGACTGGACCCCGCGCGGCCCCGCACCGCGCTTCTTGCGGACCTGGTCGTGGGGTGGCCCCTGGTGCCCACCCTCGTGGCCTGGATGATCGTCTGACGAAGCCCACCGGACAGAGGAACCTCAGCCCGCGCCGGTGTATCACCTTGACGATGCGGTGCCACCGAGACCGCATGGCTCCCCTCCGTCTACTTCCCTGTCCACCAGTTTTCCCCAGCGCATGTCCGACGAAGACGCTTCCGCCCCCTCACTCAGTCCCGAGCGGGAGGGAGGCACCATCGAAGACTTCACCCGGATCGAGGACCTCGCCGACCACGTCGACGAGATGGTCACCCTGAAAGGCTGGCTCCACAACAAGCGGGGCTCGGGCGGCATCAAGTTTCTCATCCTGCGCGACGGCTCGGGATTCGTGCAGTGCGTCGTGCCGCAGGATGCGGTCGACGATAACAGCTGGGCCGTGGCCGACGACGTTCGTCAGGAGGCTGCCCTCGAAGTTACCGGCTCCGTGAGTGCCGACGAGCGGGCACCGGGGGGCTATGAGCTCCAGGTCGACGCCATCGAGCGGATCGGCACGTCGGGCGACTATCCCGTCACCCCCAAGGAGCATGGGATCGACTTTCTCATGGAGCACCGGCACCTGTGGCTCCGGAGCGAGAGCCAGTGGGCGGTCATGCGGATCCGCAATCGCATCGTCACGGCCATCCATGAGTTCTTTCAGGACCGCGGATTCATCCAGACCGACGCGCCCATCCTCACAGGCAACGCTGTAGAGGGCACGTCGACACTCTTTGAGCTCGATTATTTCGACGATGAGAGCGCCTACCTCACCCAGAGCGGGCAGCTGCATGGGGAGGCGATGGCCATGGCCTACGGCAAGATCTACACGTTCGGTCCCACCTTCCGCGCCGAGAAGTCGGCCACCCGGCGCCACCTGACGGAGTTCTGGATGATCGAGCCGGAAATGGCGTTCTACGATCTGACGATGAATGCGCAGCTGGCGGAGGATTTCGTGGCCCACATCGTGCAGGCCGTCCTGGCGGACTGCGAGCAGGAGCTGGAGGCGCTGGACCGCGACACGACGGCCCTCGAACAGGTCGAGACGCCGTTTCCCCGAATCAGCTACGACGATGCGGTGGAGCTGTTGCGGAGCGACGAGACGGCTGAGATGATCGATCAGCGGATCGAGGCACTGAAGGAGGAGAAGGCTGATCTCCAGCAGGAAAAAGAGAAGAACCAGAAGCGCCGCGGGCAGGCCAAGAAGCACGTGAAGCGCAAGATTGACGCCCGCGAGATCGAGATCAATAAGCGCATCGACGAGATTGAGGAAGCCCTTCGCAACCTGCCGGACTGGAAAGAGTCGGCGCAGACCTTCGAGTGGGGCTCCGACTTCGGCGGCGACGACGAGACGGTGCTCACCTGGCACTTCGACCGCCCCGTCATCGTTCACCGCTTCCCCGCCGAGATCAAGGCCTTCTACATGAAGCGCGATCCCGAGGACGACCGGCTCGCGATGGGGATCGACGTGCTCGCGCCGGAGGGGTACGGCGAAATCATCGGTGGCGGCGAGCGGGCCACGGACCTCAATTTTCTGAAGGAGCAGATCGAGACGCATGACCTGCCGGAGGAGGTCTTCGACTGGTACCTCGATCTCCGCAAGTTCGGCTCGGTGCCCCACAGTGGCTTCGGACTGGGGCTGGAGCGGACCATCTCTTGGCTCTGCGGCCGCGACCACGTACGCGAAACCATTCCCTTCCCGCGGACGATCGCCCGCCTGCATCCGTAGAGACACAGCCGGTTCGTTGGGGACCTGACAGTCGGTAGAAGCGGTGTGATACGAATTGTCAGGCGTCGTCCGTTCGTTGAGAGCCCAATCCAGCACTCCATTTCTCACGACCAACACGCACCGCACCATGTCCCGTCCTGTTCAATTCCTCCGGCTCGCCATTCCTGCTCTGCTGGTTTCCGTTCTCGCCGCGGGTCCCGTTGCCGCGCAGGACGATGATCGCTCGACCGTGACCGTCAGCGGTGAGGGCACCGTCACCGCCCAGCCCGATCAGGCCCTCGTTCGGTTCGGAGTGGTGACGCGGGCGGAGACGGCCCAGGCGGCCCGTACGAAAAATGCCACGGCGGCCAAGAATGCGATGAATGCGGTGCGCAACCTCGACGTCCCCGAAGAACAGATGCGTATGGAGAGCCTTCGTCTTCAGCCGCGGTACGAGTACAATGATGAGGAGAACCGGCGTGAGCTCGTGGGGTACGAGGCCACTCGCCAGGTGGTGGTGGAGCTGGACAGCCTGGACGTGCTGCCCCAGCTCGTGGCCGACGTGGTGCAAGAGGGCGCAAACCGGCTGGATGCCATTAACTACGAGCTGAGCGACCGGTCGCAGTTCCGCAATGAGGCGCTGCGCAAGGCCGCCCAGGCGGCCCGTGAGAAAGCCCAGTTGCTGGCCGAGACACTTGCGGCACAGCTCGGGCCTGTGCATGCTATCGACGAGGAGAACTTTGACTTCGTGCAGCCGACGCCGCGGATGGCCACAATGGAGATGGCCAAGGCGGACGAGGCTGCGCAGGCCGAGCCGGAGGCGTACGCGGCCGGTGAGATTGAAGTGTCGGCTCGGGTCCGAGTGGTCTTCAATCTCGTCACGGCGTCGGAGGAGTAGGCATCCGCTCGGCGAGCCAGGTTCCCAGGTCGCGGAGCACCTTGTCCTGCTCCGGCTCATTGAACGTTTCGTGGTAGAGGCCGTCGTAGAGCTTCAGAGTTTTGTCCTCGGCGGCGGCCCGTTCGTAGAGCCGCTCGCTCCAGGCCGGCGTGGCGAGAGGATCGGCTGTGCCGTGGATGACGATGAACGGGGTCTGTAGCTCGTGGAGTCGGGACTGCGCCTCTTGGCTGGCCCGCAGGAGCTCGGCTCCGGTGCGGGCGAGGGTGCGGCCGTAGTAATTCAGCGGATCGTTCCGCGCTGCTGCCACGACCGCCGGATCGCGCGAGATCGATCCCTCGGGGAGCCGCACGGTGGGTAGGGTGGGGAACAGGCAGCCCAACAGCTGGGCCATTTTTCGGAGGATCGGGGCGAGATCGGGATTGACCTCGATCGCCGGGGCGCTCAGGAAAAGGCCCCGGAGATCGGGGGCATGATTCAGCACGTACAGCAGCGCAACGAGCCCGCCCATGCTGTGGCCGAAGAGAAAGAGGGGCACGTCCGGAGTGTTGGTCTGGACGTGTCGCCGAAAGAGATCGAGGTCTGCCAGATACTGGTCGAACCGGTCCACGTAGGCGCGCCGCCCATCGGAGCGGCCGTAGCCCCGCTGGTCGTAGGCATACACCGCAGCGCCCCGGTCCACGAAGGTTTCTGCCACGTGATTGTACCGTCCGCAGTGCTCAGCGTAGCCGTGCACGAGCAGGACGACCGCCGCCACCTCCCGGTCCGGCGTCCAGCGTTGCGTGTAGAGGGTGAGGCCGTCGTGTGTGGTGAGCGATCCTCGGCCGGTGGGGGGTGGGGCTATTTGAGGCATCGGGGAGAGGAATGGAGAGTAGAGCGATGTTTCGCGGTGGGGCAGCTTCTGCGTGATTCGTAACTTGTGAGAACTGATGAGTGACTTCCCCTCACGCCTCACGCTTCACACATCTTCAGGCCTCACTTCCGGAACGCGAGTCAATCTATCGGATCGTGACCAGGCTTGTTCGTCGGATTGGGGGCTACGCGACGAACGGGTGAATCCCCCGACAATTTGAGGTGGGGCGGTGACAGGGACAGCGGCGGAGAGAAACAATTCCCCCGATGACGGTATTTTCCTTGATCGTCAATGCAGATAGACGACGAGTCTTCCTCATGACCTTCCCACCACTGGTCCGGTTCTGCCAGGAGCTTCTCGCTCTGCCGATCCGGAGGCTCGTCCGATTCGTACAGCAGTTCTCGCAGTGGGCCGTGTCGAAGGGCCGCCGCGTGCACGAGGAGCAGCATCCTTGCTGGAAGAAGATCCGTCCGCAGTCTCGTGTGCTTGAGGATCCTCCCGGAGAGCGGCCCTCCGTCTTGCCCCTCCAGGCGCGGTGGCTCGCCCGCGTTCTCGTTGCGTCCCGCCCGCTGGGGCCGTAGAGCCCGCTCCGCCTCTCGGGCTTTGCCTGAAGTGTATTTGTTGACGCTGGGAGCCCTTCGCCTCGACGCACACCTCCCTCGTGGACCGTCGATTCGGCGCGGCGAAGAGCGGGCCCTCGTCCACCAGTTTGGTTTTACTCCTTCAATTGAACGAGCACATTCTATGCAGGGGAACGGTTTCAAGATTGGACTTACGATTTTCTTTGTGGGCCTGTGCGGGTTCTACCTCTTTCCCTCGGTCCAGAACCTGTACGTCAACTACAAGATGGGCAACATGACCCAGGCGGAGCAGGTCGAGTACAGGGAGGAAAACCGCCAGTGGCTTCAACGACTGGACCAGAATTCGCTCAATTTGGGCCTCGATCTCCAGGGCGGAATGCACGTCACGCTGGAGGTCGAAATTGCAAGTCTCCTCAATCAGTTGGCGGTCAACAAAGACGAGGCCTTCCGCCAAGCTCTTCAGACTGCGGAACGACGCGCCGAGAACGAGGACGTGTCGGTGGTGAATGCGTTCGTGCAGGAGTTCGAGGCGGAGAACCCGGATGGACGTCTGTCTCGCTACTTTCGGAGTGAAAACGCGGGCATCACTCGGCGCTCCTCGAACAGTGAGGTGCAGGAGTACTTGAACAAGCAGGCGGACCAGGCCGTGCAGAATGGCATCCAGGTGGTGCGCAACCGCGTGAACCAGTACGGGGTGACGGAACCCTCCATTCAGCGGCAGGGGGAGGAGCGCATTGTGGTAGAGCTTCCGGGGGTGAGCGAACGGGAGCGCGTCCGAGACCTGCTGGAGAGCGCCTCCTCTCTTAGCTTCCACCTCATGGCCAATCCCCAGCAGTTGAACCAGTCCGTGAAGCGCATCATCAAGTACTACGAGCCAACTGCGGAGGACACGACCCGCCTTGCAGAGGCGACTGCGACCGACACGACGGAAACTTCTGCCGACACCTCCGCCACCGACACGACCGAGGCGGCGGGGACGCAGCTCGCCGCTTCGCAGCAAGAGGCGCCGGATGACGAGGGCACGGCCCTCACTGAACCGGGCGAGGAGCAGACAGGCCCTCAGAATTCGCTTCTGGCCGCCATGCAGCCGATGCCTCGCCAGGAACAGCCCATCTTTGGGCGCGCCTTTGCCGCCGACACGGCGACAGTGAACGAGCTCATTTCGAAGCCGGAGGTGCAGAAGATGCTACCGCCCGGCATCGAACTGATGTGGACGGCCAGCCCGGTGTTGACGACGGAGGATGGGCGGGAAGCCTATCATCTTTTGGCTGTGCAGGCCGATCCGGAGCTTGCCGGACAGGTCGTGACGCAGGCGTCAGTCCAGTTTGACCGCCAGACGAACGAGCCGAAGGTGTCGATCACCATGAACTCAGAGGGTGCACGAGAATGGGACCGCATTACCGCGGCGAATGTGGGGGATCAGGTCTCCATCGTCCTCGACGGCATTGTGTACTCGAATGCAACCATTCAGACTCGAATTTCGGGGGGGCGGACGGAGATTACAGGGCTCGAATCCCGTCAGGAGGCCCAGGACATTGTCACAGTCCTGCAATCGGGACGGCTCCAAACGGATCTCAACATTATTTCGGAGCGCACAGTGGGGCCGAGCCTGGGAGAGGAGTCCACGCGGGCGGGCTTCATTTCCGTCGTTTCGGGCTTCCTACTCGTGGTGCTCTTCATGATCATGTATTACCGCACGGCGGGAGTGGTCGCCGACGTTGCCCTTCTGCTCAATGTGATCCTCGTCCTCGGCATTCTCGCCGGATTTGGGGCCACGCTTACCCTGCCTGGAATTGCGGGGATCGTCCTTACGATTGGTATGGCTGTGGACGCCAACGTCCTGATCTTCGATCGGGTGCGAGAGGAGCAGGCCACGGGTAAAACCATCCGAGCAGCTATTAACTCCGGCTACGAGGAGTCCTTGAGTGCCATCCTCGACGCCAACATTACGACGTTCTTCGTGGGCGTCATTCTGTACTCCTTCGGCGTGGGGCCGATCAAAGGATTTGCCGTGACCCTCATGGCCGGAATTCTATCGTCCCTCTTCACGGCGATAATCGTCACCCGCATCCTCTTCGACTACATGGTTGAAGAGCGCCGGATGCAGGTGAGCTACGGATAGGCAGCCTCCGCCAGGATCGGGCTGCTTTCACAACGGGATTTCAATTACCGACGGACCACCATGCGCCTTTTCGAAAACGCCGACTACGACCTCATCCCGAACCGCCGGATTGGCTACATCATCTCGGGGACGTTGCTCGTCGTTAGCATCGTTTCTTTGCTTACCAAGGGCCTCGCGCTCGGGATCGACTTCCGGGGAGGGATGGAATTTGTCGTGGGCAATACGACGGACATCAATACCGTGGACATCCGGTCTGCACTGGTCGAACCGCTTGAGAATGAGCCCGTCGTCAAACGCTATGGGGATACGGGCCACCTGATTCGGGTCTCTACGTCCGGTGATACTGACATTACGACGGTGGAGAATCAAATCCTAAGCACGCTCCAGAGCGAGTATCCGGAGCAGAATGCTCGCCTTGAGAGCACGAATGTGGTGGGGCCGCGCTTTGCCGAGGATCTGAAGCGAGGGGCCATCTATGCCGTGCTGGGGGCGTTACTGGTCATTTTCCTCTACATCATGGTGCGGTTCGAGTGGCGCTACAGTCTCGGGGCCGTCGCGGCGCTGGTGCACGACGTGACAATTACGCTCGGTCTCTTTTCCATCCTGGCCGGCATTGCGCCGTTCTCGGTGCAGATCGATCAGTCCATCATCGCTGCCTTCCTCACCATTGTCGGGTACTCGTTGAATGACACGGTGGTGGTGTTCGACCGGGTGCGCGAGTACGTGAACCTGTTTAAGACCGAACCCTTCGACGAGATCGTGAACCGCTCGATCAATGCGACCCTCAGCCGGACGGTTGTGACCTCCATCACCACGTTCATCGTCGTGTCGATTCTGTTCTTCTTCGGTGGAGAGGTGCTCCGGGGCTTCTCATTTGCCCTCATTATTGGGGTGGTGATTGGGACGTACTCGTCGATCTTTGTCGCTTCCCCGACCATCGTGGAGCTGAACCGCCGTCTTGAAAAGAGCATCGCGTAACTGAAGCACGTTCTCTGCTGTTCGGAGGGAAACCCGCCTCGCTAACTTCCTTCGGGCGGAGGGACCGGAGTGCCGGAAGGCAGCGTTGTGCTGCGTTGGAGAGACCCATCCACTTTCTTTTTGAACCGACGAGGTGTGCTATGCCGGTATCGATTGTCATTGGGAGCCAGTGGGGCGATGAGGGCAAGGGCAAGATCGTGGACCTGCTCAGCCCGGACGTTGACGTGGTGGCGCGCTACCAGGGCGGGGCCAACGCGGGGCACACAATCGCGTGGGAGAACGAGGACGGTGGCACGGACGAGTTCGTTCTGCACCTCGTGCCCAGCGGCATCTTCCACGAGGGCGTGACCTGCGTGATTGGGAATGGGGTGGTGCTGGACCCCAAGGCAGTGCTGGAGGAGATCGAAAAGATCGAGTCTTTGGGCATCGACGTGGAGGGGCGGCTCAAGATCTCCCACAATGCCCACCTCATTATGCCCTACCACAGGGCCATTGAGGCGGCGCAAGAAGAGGAGCGGGCTTCTGCCTCGGACGACGACGAGATTGGGACGACGGGGCGGGGCATCGGGCCGGCCTACACCGACAAATTTGCCCGGACCGGCATCCGGGTCGTGGACCTGCTCGACGAGGAGGTGCTCCGTCGGAAGCTGCGCCGATCCATCGAGGAAAAGAACGCCATTCTGCGGGACGTGTACGACGCCGAGGCGCTCGACGTGGACCGCATCGTGGAGGAGTACGTGGAGTTCGACCAGAAAATCGACGAGTACGTCACCGACACCTCGACGTATCTCTGCAACGCCCTCGACGACGGTGCCCGCGTGCTGGCGGAGGGAGCGCAGGGATCGCTCCTCGACGTCGACTTTGGCAGTTACCCATACGTCACCTCCAGCCATCCCACGGCAGGCGGATGCTGCACGGGATTGGGGGTGTCGCCTACCGAAATCGATCGTGTCCTCGGCATTGCAAAGGCGTACTGCACGCGGGTCGGAAACGGGCCGTTTCCCACGGAGCTGGAGAACGAGGCCGGGCAGCGGCTGCGCCAGAAGGGGGACGAGTTTGGGGCCACCACGGGCCGTCCTCGCCGCTGCGGCTGGCTCGATCTGGTCGCGCTCCGCTACACCAGCATGATCAACGGTTTCAACGAACTGGCCATCACCAAGCTCGACATCCTGTCGGGCATGGACTCGCTGAAGGTCTGCACGCAGTACCGCTACGACGGAAAGATCACCCGGCGTTTCCCGAGCGAGGCCCAAACCCTGGAGCGAGTGGAGCCCCTCTACGAGACGCTTCCCGGCTGGGACGAGGACATTTCGGACGTGCGGCACGTAGAGGAGCTTCCGGGAGAGGCCCGGGACTATCTCGACTTCATTGCGGACTACCTCGATGTGGAGATCGGGCTCGTCTCCAATGGGCCTCGTCGCGGCCAAATCGTTACAGACGTGCAGCCCGCGGCCGCGGCGTAAGGGCGATAACCTCGTCGGCGGGAGGCGTGTCGTCCGCAGCGGGAGCTTCCACGAGCAACGTTTGGCGGTGCGATGGACGCCTATCGGTGGTCGGTGCAGTTGAAGCTCGGACTGATCGTGTTTGCGGTTGGGATTGCCGTCGCCTCGCTGTGGTACACCCAGCGGCTCGTCGATCGGTTGCAGAAGCGCGAGCAGGCCGTCATCCAACTCTGGGCCGACGCGCTGGAGCAGGTCGT
>CAZBIB010000090.1:0-4190 GCA_964491575.1 uncultured Salinivenus sp.
CTGCCGAAGGGCTCGCCCGCCCCCCCCGAGCCCTCCGAGGCAAACCACAACGGCCTTGAGCGTGGTGAACAGGTTGACTCTGCGAGCGGGGAGATGTCGGTCGGATGGCAGGTCAAGACGCCGCCATTCAACTGGGACCTCGGCTCCACCGGCAAGGGCCCGAGTGACGGCTGGGCGTTCTGGACCTCCTACAACACCGAAATGGCCCACGATTCTCTCGAGATCAACGCGAGCCAGCGCGACCGCGACTACGCCGCGTTCGTGAACTGGGAGCGCGCCGAGGAGGTCGTGCAGAACAACGACCTCAACACCCGCAACGGCGTCCCGTTCATCGACCCGGCCAACCACGAGGGCGTGATGTACTTCGTGCCGGTGAGCAAGTCGCCCCACGGCATCGACGCCTCGCCGTCGGGCCGCTGGATTGTGGCCTCTGGAAAACTGCAGCCGACGACCACGGTGTTTGACTTTGAGCAGTTCCAGACGGCGATTGAGAACGAGGACTTTCAGGGTGAATTCCGCGGGGTGCCCGTCGTGAACTACGATGCCGTTGTGGAAGGCGAGGTGCCGGTGGGCCAGGGCCCGCTGCACACCCAGTACGACGGCAACGGCAACGCGTACACGTCGCTCTTCATTGAGTCGGCCGTGGCGAAGTGGTCGCTGCCGCCCTGGGACGAGGAGACGCAGCAGGACATGAGCCAGGCCGTGACGGACAAGATCAGTGTCCAGTACAACATCGGCCACCTCCTCATCCCGGGCAGTGACACCAAGGAGCCGTACGGCGACTGGCTCGTGGCGATGAATAAGCTCAAGAAGGATCGCGGTCTGTCGGTTGGGCCGGAGATGCCGGAGACGAGCCAGCTCATCGACATCTCGGGCGAGGAGATGGAGATGGTCGAGGAAGACTATACGCCCCCTGAGCCGCACTTCGCACAGGCTGTGCCGGCGGACGTAATCGATCCGATCGAGGTCTACAAGCAGGAGAACAACGACCATCCGGAGGCGCGCTGGAACCCCGAGAACACGGGCGTCACGCGCAGCGGCAATCAGGTGACCGTCCACATGATCGCCAAGCGTAGCCAGTACTACCCGGACAAGGTGGAAGTGCAGCAGGGCGACGAGGTCACGGTCCACCTGACGAACATCGAACAGGTGTCGGACATGATCCACGGCCTCGGCATCGCCGAGCACAACATGAACGCCATTGTGGCGCCCGGTGAGACGAAGTCGTTCACCATCACCGCCGATAAGGCAGGCGTCTACCCGTTCTACTGCACCAACTTCTGCTCGGCCCTGCACCAGGAAATGCAGGGCTACCTGGAGGTGGTACCCCAGTAGCGGGCGCATTAAGTGTGGGGGTGTGGGAGTGACACGAACTCCCATACTCCCACACACATACTTCCCCCCCATCCTCCAAATTCTTTTCGCCTAGCACCCGGCATCTCCACGCTCTCCTAGACAGCCATGCGTCGTTTTTTTAATCGCCTCCCGGACCTCACTGAACGGCCGATTCCCGGCTGGGGACGGCTCCTGCTCGTGGCAGGGGCCGTTCTGCTCGTGGTGGCCATCTTTCTGCCGCTGTGGCAGATTCATCTCGTGGCGCCGCAGTACCAGGAGGGGCTCGACCTCTACATCTACAGCTACAAGCTGGAGGCCGGCAACGAGGGACAGGACCTCACAGAGATCAACAACCTGAACCACTACATCGGCATGCAGCCGATTGAGGAGGAGGACTTCCCAGAGATGACGTTCATCCCCTTCCTCCTCGGCGCATTCTCGCTGCTTGCCCTGCGAGCCGCGTTCTTCGGCACCGTCAAGGCAGCAATCGACACCCTCGTGCTCTTCGTTTATTTCGGGGCGTTCTCGCTGTGGCGATTCTACTACCAGCTCTACACCTACGCCCACAACCTTGACCCCCGGGCACCGATGGACATCGAACCGTTCACGCCCATTCTCATCGGATGGAAGCAGATTGCAAACTTTACGCAGTATAGCTTCCCGCGCGAGGGTTCGGCCCTGTTGCTCGGGGCGGTGCTGTGCTTCAGCGGGGCCATCTGGATGGGAATGCGAACGGGGGAAGACGTGGACACGTCGGACGAGGAGTCCGCGTCCGAACCGGCTACGGCCTGAGCCCCCTCTAGAAATCGTCGTTGGACATTCAGCGAAATGAGACTCTTCTGGGCATTCACATTCGCACTCCTGCTCGGCCTGTGCCCCGGCAGCAGCCCTGCCCAATCGTCCCTGCAGGCCCAGATTGACGCCGCGGCGCCCGGCGACACGCTCGTCGTGGACGGCGGCACGCACGCGGGTCCGTTTGCGGTCGATGAGCCCCTCGTGCTCATGGGCCGGAACGATGCGCACCTGAAGGGCGACGAGACGACGCACGTCGTCACCATTGAGGCCAGTGACGTGACCGTCGAAGGCTTCCGGATTACGGATTCCGGCAAGCAACTGTCGGACGACCACGCCGGGATTATGGTGAGAGGCAACCGCGCTACGATTCGGGACAACCACCTGGCAGACGTGCTCCACGGCGTGTACGTGAAGGGGAAAGACCGGGCCGTCATCGTCGAAAACCGGATTGAGGGCCCGCCCACCGTGACGCGACAGGTCACGCCCGCCGAAGCGCGGCAGTACGAGGACTGCTCGGTGCCGCCGGAGGGCGGATCCTGCGAGGTGCCGCTCGTGTCCGCCCAACGGGGCAACGGCATCCATCTGTGGAAGTCGGCCCACAACACGATCACGCACAACGAGGTCCACCACACGCGGGACGGCGTGTACTTCTCGTTTACGGACTACACCTACACGGCGTACAACCGAATCCACGATGTGCGCTACGGGCTACACTTCATGTACTCGGACGACAACGTGTTCGAGCACAACCGCTTCAGCGACAACGCCTCGGGCTCGGCGCTCATGTACTCGTTTCGGCTCACGGCCCGCCACAACGTGTTTCACAGCAACCGGTCGCAGCGCGGCTACGGCCTCCTGCTGCAGACGATGGACGAGAGTCGTTTTGTAGGTAATCGTCTGACGGAGAACGGCACGGGACTCTATCTCGAAAACAGCACGCGCAACGTGTTTACGAAAAATGAGGTGGCGGCCAACTATCGAGGCCTTCGGTTCACGGGAAGCTCGATGGAAAACCAGTTCAGCCGCAACCTCATTCGCGGAAATCTGCACACGGCGGCGGTGTCCGGGGTGAGCGCCACCAACGAGTGGCAGATGAACGGCATCGGCAACTACTGGGGCACGCGCGGCCTGCTGGATACGGACGCCGACGGCATCAGCGAGCTGCCGTACCGGACCGTCGATCTACTCGGCAGCTATCGCGAGGACTTTCCGTACGTGGACCTGCTGGCGGCCAGTCCGGGCCTGATGCTGCTGGAGGAGGCCCTGCGCCGCGTGCCGGCGGCCAACGTGCCTGCCATCACCGATCCGCATCCGCTCCTGCAACCGCCTGCCCAACTCGCGGCCGAGGCCGGTGGGAAGCGAGGCGGTGTTCTCGCATTCGTTCTCACTCTACTCGCACTCGGAGTTGCTGCCCTATGGAAGAACCGCACATGATTGAAGGCACCAATCTACAGAAGGCCTACGGCGACGAGACCGTCCTGGACGGCGCATCGTTCTCGGTGGAGTCGGGCACCATCACCGCAATGGTAGGCCCCAACGGCTCGGGCAAGACCACGACCCTGCACATCCTGGCGGGACTTGCCACGCCGGATGCCGGGACGGCCACCGTGGACGGGGTGGACGTGACGACTGATCGATCCCGACGCCTGTTGGGACAGGAACGCCTCGCCTTCCTCCCCCAGGACGTGCGCTTCCACGAGGCGCTCACCCCCCGGCAGGTGCTGCGCTTCTACGCGGGCCTTCGGAACGCCTCGACCGACCGCCTCGACGCGCTCCTCGATCAGGTCGCCCTTGCTGATGCAGCCGATTCTCCCTGCGGCACCCTCTCCGGCGGCATGCGACAGCGCCTGGGCCTCGCGCTCCTGGAATTGGCCGACGCCCCCGTGCTCCTGCTCGACGAGCCAGCCCTCAGCCTCGATCCCGACTGGCGCGAGGTGCTCATGGAGCGGCTCAAGACGCGGGCCGAGGCGGGAGCGACGATTCTTCTGGCCACGCACCTGCTTGAGGTGTGGCACTCGATCGTGGACCGGGTGCTGCGCTGCGAAGATGGGCAGATTCGG
>CAZBIB010000090.1:4290-11733 GCA_964491575.1 uncultured Salinivenus sp.
TGCGTATTTCGTGATCCCCGACTGAACTGATACGCAATACGCACCACGCAATACGAATCGATCCTCGACTCTCGATCCTCGAACACGCCATGCCGCTTACGCAACTGCCCACCTCGACCTACCGGGCCATTATTCGCCGGGAGGTGCAGACGACCCTCCACAACCAGTTCGTCCAGATTTTTGCAGTCCTCGTTCTGGCTGGAGGACTGGCGACGGCCTTCCTCAGCGGACGCCCGGAGGCGGTGCCGTTTGGGCTTCTGCTTCTGTTTCTGTACGTGGTGCCCCTCTTTGGCCTGCTCATTGGCGTAAGTACCGCCCACGAGGAGCACGACGAGCGAGCGTTTTTGTGGAGTCACCCTGTGCCCCGGTCCGCGTTCATATTGGGCAAAGCGGCGACCCTCGTCGTGGCCCTCGCACTCGTGCTCCTGCTGCCGCTCATCCCGGCGGCCATCGCCGCACCGTCCTTCGGCGCGCTGGCGCTGCTGTGGGGACTCGGGGCGGCGCTGGTCGTGGTGAGCGTAAGTGCCGGGGTGGCGGTGGGGCAGTACACGACGACGCGGGCCCGCGGCCTCATGGCGGTGCTCGTGGTGTGGTTCGGCGCCTTCGCGCTCTACGACACGCTGGCACTGATGGGAGCGGGCGTCGAGGCGTTGCAGAGCTGGCCAGCCCTCTGGGTGGGACTCCTTCTGCTCAACCCCGTCGATGCGGTGAGGCTTGCGGGCCTCTTTGGGCTGGAGAACGTGCCCTTCGCCGCGCTCGGGAAAGCGGCCTGGGGGGCGGAAATGGCAACGTGGCTCCCGGCCTGGGTGGCCGTGCTCTCCGTGGTGTGGGCGGCCCTCCTCCTGACACTCGCCTGCCGGCGCCTCCAGCGGATGGATCTCTAGTCCTGGGAATGGGCGAGAGGGGGAATGGGAGCGTGGGCCCGGCATCAGAGAGGCGCCAGCCATTTCCTCGGTGACATGCCTCACGAGTTACGCGCCACGCATCACGCGTCACGCATCACTCCCGGGCGAGGCGGCGCAGGCCCCGCACGTCGGTCAGGGCAATGCGGGCGCGGCCCCGCCGGATGAGATCTTGTTCCTCAAGGGCCCGAAACGCCCGAGACAGCGTTTCGGGGACGGTGCCCAGTTCGGCGGCGAGGACGGATTTGGGCACGTCAAGGTCGACGGTGGGTGGAGGCTCCGAGGCAGCGGGCGAGGCCGGCACCTGCTCGACGAGGTGACGGGCCAGCCGTTCTTGCACGTCGTGCAGCGAGAAGGCGTCAAGTTGCTGCACCGCGCCGCGGAGCCGTTCGGCCATCTGGCCGAGCATGTGCAGGGCCGAGCGCGGGTGCTCATCAACGAACGAGAGGAAGGGATCGGCCGGGAAGAAGAGCAAAGTGCTATCCGAGAGCGTTTCGGCGGTGGCCGGATACGTGGCATCCGTCTGATTCTCGAAGAGGGGCACCTCCGCGAACGACTCGCCGGGCCGAATGACGTGAAGCACGAGCATCCGGCCCTCCGCGCTCAACCGATAGATATGGACAGCCCCCTCCAGCAACAGGTAGAAGCCGCGGCACGGGTCCCCGTGCTGGAACAGCACCGTGCCAGACGCCACCGTTTTCAAATGCGCAAGATCAATGAGACAGTTGCGCTCCTCCGAGGACAGGCCGCTGAAGAAGGCGTGGTCGTTCATGGCCTCCTCGATGCGAGCGCGAGGCATCTCCATGGCGGGATGTGGGAACGGAAACAGGCAGAACGTGGCGAAAACAGCTCGACGCAGCCGGTCCGACAGATGGCACATACGCGCCGGACCGGACCTCCGCATGCACCGCCCCTAAGCATTGGCCTCCGGGCTTCCGGAGTGCTGGTTTTATAAAAAAAGAGCAATCGATCAATATGTCCACCACCGCCCCCAATGCCCTCGATGTACGCCCCCTGCCTGCGGACCGGAAGCTGTCGACCATCCTCTCGGTCTTCGAGGGCCTTGAGGCGGGCGACTCGTTCGTGCTCGTCGACGATCATGACCCGACGACGTTGCGCGCCCGGCTCGAAAACAAGCGGCCGGGAGAGACCCGGTGGGTCGCTCTGGAAGAGGGACCGCCTGTGTGGTACGTACAGGTAATGCGTCGCCGCCTCCCGGGATGAAGAAAGGATTCGCGGCATGTGGGAAAAATCCCCGCCCAAGAGGGGCCGTTTTTCACCGAGGCTGCCCTCCGAGGGGGGGCTCAGGCTTTCCTCAGGGCCTGTCATTCACTCCTGCGGGAGCCGGATAGAAAAACAGGTGCCCTCGCCCTTCTCGGTGTCCACCTCGACCGTGCCTCCCAATTCCTCGGTGAGCCGCTTCACGGTCGAAAGCCCCAGTCCACTGCCTTCGTACTCCCGGGCCGGGCCCTCTGACTCCTGCTTGAAGGCCCGAAAGAGCTCCGGCACGTTCTCGGGTTTCATGCCGATGCCGGTGTCTTCGACCTGCAAGACCGCGCCGGTGTCCTCGCTCCTTACACGAACCTCGACCCGGCCTCCCTTCGGAGTAAACTTGATTGCGTTTTCCAGGAGGTTTCGGCAGATGCGGTGGACCGCGTCTTCGTTCCAGTGGCCTGCATCGGAGGAGACGTTGATGATGTGGCTGGACTTCTGCTCCTGCATGTACGGAAGCGCCGCAGCAATGCCGTACTGTTGAGCGCCTTTTTGACCGGTGCCGACAGCAAGCTTGGAGGCGGGCTACCGGGCTACACCGACGTGGACGGCGGGCATGGGCGAGTCGAGACGCGCCGATGTTGGGCGGTGGAGGTCAGAGGACGAGGCCTTATCGACAGCGAGCGATGTCCCGGCGTTAGGTCGGTCGCCCTGATCGAAACCGAGCGGTTCGAGGCGGAGCCAAGTGCTAAGAACGGTCCTGTTGGGGAGGAGAAACGACCACTGAAAGGCGATACGTGATCAGTAGCTTGCCTCCCGACGCCGATCAGTTGCTGCAGGGCAACCTGTCGGCACTGGCGAATTGAGAATCAGTTGCACTGGAGCTTAGACGTGGCCTTCGGCGAGGACGAGAGTCACGTGCGCAGCGGCCATGCAGCCAGCAATTCAGGGCGGGTTCGCCACCTAGCCCTCTCGGTGCTGAAGCAGGATGATCAGGTCAAGCGGGGAACGGAGACGAAGCGACTCCGGGCCGGGTGGGGTACCGAATATCTTGAACACCTGCTTACTCCACTGTAGCACAGCTGCGATAGCCCTGGCAAAAATGAAAAGGAACTGGGGACGAGCAAGAAGATTGATTATTATGCATCTCTATCGTCAGCCACATCAATGATGATAAATCGAACTACTGATGATTGTACGAAGCACCCATTGGCACTTTCTCCTCCTCGTTTTTCTCTTACCCGTAGCGCTTTTCCTCGGGTCCTGTACGGACCAGCAAGAACGGGAGGCAGAGGAAGCAGAAGATGCCGTTCAAAGCGAGATGAAGGAGTTCCGACAGGACTTCCAGTCGTCGCTAGACGAAGCTGACCAGGAGCTTGACCAGATGGCCCAGCGACTGGAAGCGTCAGGGGAAGAGGCAAATGCAGAAATGCAGGAAAAACTCGAAGATCTGCGCCAGCGACGCGGCAAGATCAACAAGAAACTAGAAAACCTGGAGGCGTCGAGTCGCGATGAATTTCGGGAGGCACGAGCCAATTTGCAAGATGAAATGAGGGAGCTAGAGTATGAACTTCAGATGGTCAGATACGAGACCATCGAGACGAAGGAGGAGTTTGCCCAGGCCCTCCAGGCGGATCTGCAGGAAATCGACCAGGAAATGAACCGTCTGGATAAAAAGCTGGAAGGAGCCGGGGAGGAGCTTCGATCGGAGTACAAGGAGAAAATGGCCAGTCTCCGAGATGACCGAGAGACCTTGAAGGAACAGTTCAAGGAACTGAAGAAGGCCCGAAGCGAGGAGTTTGAGGAAATGCGGGTGGCAGTGGCTGATAACTTGGCCAAGCTCGATTCTAACCTCAAGCAAATGTCCAACGAGCTTCAAGAGTCGGTCAGCTCCCGAACGGCGAGCCGGGAAGGACAAAGTTAACTTCTCGGAGGATCTGGGTACCAGCAACAGTCATGAATGTCAAGCGGTAGCGGGTGAGTGATCCGGCTGCCATGCGGTCTGATTCTTCAGCATCGTGTTTAGGATCACTAGTAGCTTCCGTGCTGCTGCAATCAGGGCAACTTTCTTCTCCTTTCCCTTCTCCAGGAGCCGATGATAGAACTTTTTGATATCAATAGTCCGTGCAGGTCTTTTGGGGCTGGCCACTCGAAGCGAAGGGAGAGGGCACTTCGCCCCAGTTACAATCAGGAGAATCCTCTTCTCAGGTTTTATGAGCTCCGTGATTTCCTGAAACGGAGGCGCTTTTTGAAGCGGGCTGGACCCTGGTTCAAAACCGGCCAGATAAGCGTTGCTCGCTGACGGATTGTATCTCCTTTTCCGTCATGGAGCGCCGGGGCAGCAGAAGAGCGCTGGCCTTCGACCGTCGCTTCACTGCGGCCGGAGTCGACGTACTGCCATCCCGAGATGGGGGCAGCTTCCACAGCCACCTATTTGTGACACCTGGTGGCCGGATCTTCCTTCGAAGTCGTAAGCGTAACCGGCGCGTTTCCTTACGGCCATAGAGTTGGACTTGCCCCCCGTTCAGTAAGGACACTGTCACGGTTCACGTAGCGCCTTTTTCGCCACTTGATACCGTTTCTCCACGACGTGGCGGTCCTCGCCTTCTGGAAACTCCTCGCGCGCCCCACGGACAATCATCTTTGCATGTCGCCGGAGGGTGGCGTAGTCCTCCGGCCGTCGTACAGAATCCGCGATCACGGTGATCGTGTCCAGGAGGCGGACGGCAACCGCAGTACTTGAGCCAGCGTTCAGCCGGATTTTATTGAATGCCGCGTCCACAATGGTTGAGAACGTAACGACAGGGGCTATTACACGAAGCCGGTTCTGATCGTCGAAGCGATAGGGCGACGGCGTGTCGCGCTCAGCCAGTCGACACAGCGCAGACCCCAGTCGGTCCACGCACCGAATTGCCGTGAACGGATCATTCAAACTCGGAGAGAGGGCCCGCACCGCAATCTCGACGAGCTGGTTTACCGCGAACTCGATGTCCTGCTCAGGGGTCCGCTGGGTGCCCAGGAGGAACGCGGCATTGACCCGGGCTGTGAGCTGGTCGGTGACCCGGCCTCCAGGATGGGCAAGGACAAGTGGCCGACCGGCCACGACGTAGCTTCCGGGCCGTTGCTGCACTCGGAACAGAACGTCTTCTTCAGCGGCCAGTCTCATCAGGGCGTCCGGCTCGATGGACTGGATATAGCCGTTCTCGGCCGCGTGGATGGGACGTGCCTCTTGGTCGAAGGCCTCGGGGAGACCGGCCTCAGAGGGGTCGATCGGAATCTTAGGCGCCCCGCGCCCGAGACGCTCTGGATACAGGTGATCGACCGCAGTTATCAACTCCCTGCCGAGCCGCGCCACCATCACGTCGGCCTGGATGGAACGGGAGATGTGATGAATGAAGTAGATCAACACCCCCACGTTCGTGATTGCGAGGATCAGGCCGAGTGTGACTGAGAGGTGAGGGACGAAAGCGGCCTCGCCGGGGTAGCGGATCGTGCGGAGGACGAGCAAGCAGTAGACAAACGTGGCGACAAATGTGCCAAGCACCACCTGGTTCGTGATGTCGCTCATGAAGTTGCGCAGCAGGCGCGGTCCCAACTGCGACGAGGCGAGCGATAGGGCGACCAGCGTCATCGAGAAGACGACCCCGGCGATGGTGATCATGGAGCCGGCAATGGTGCCCAGGACCGAGCTCGCTCCCTCCGCGCCGCCGGTGTACACCCAGCTCAGGGTTTGCAGCCACTCCCCTGTCTTCGCCCTGTCTAGCGCGACGGCCGCGAAGGCCAGTGCGGCGGCGCCGGCCGTCATGAGCGCAGGCAAAAACCAGAAGCTGGAACGGAAACGTTCCCAGTATTTGAGCAGGAGCGGTTTCATGAAGAGAGCACCTCCCCGACTCAAGGGTCGGCGATGAGACACGTTGGAGCCTGCTTAGGCCGGAAATCGACTCCACTTTTCCCCGGCGCGCTCCTTCAGGAGGGAACGCTGACTCCAGAGGATGTGGTCGAACGTGTTCATGCGTACTCCGAATGCAGAAGGGTAGAGCCCATTCCGAAAGAGACTGAATGAGAGCGCACTAGGCCTGTTCATTCCACGGAGCCTTGGCGTCGGCGCTCCCGCCTGGAGCTCTACCTTAGGACCGTTCTTCAGTCTCTGCATTCTGCCACGGCACCTCGATCGCAATCCGCGTTCCCTCTCCGGGAGCAGACTCGACCTCGACGGTGCCCCCGACCATCTCGATCCGATCGCGAACGCTCACAAGCCCGTGCCCACCTCCTTCTTCTTCCTGCTTACGCTCCGGATCGAATCCTGTCCCTTCATCTTCGACCACGATCCGCAGGCGATCTTTTCCTTCGATCAGAAACAGGAAGGCCTCGTCGACCTCTGCGTGCTTTACGATGTTGAAAAGAAGCTCTCGGGTGAGGCGAAAGAGCAGGGACTGTAGGCTCTTATCGGTCATCTTGGGCGATCCCCGCGTCTTCCCCTCCACCGACAGATCGTAGGACTCCTGCATCTGCACGGCCAGCCACTCGAGGGCGTCTTGCAGCGACTCCTTGCTCACCGGCGGAGCCAGCTCCCTAGAAAGGGTGCGCGTCGTCTCGATGCCCTCCTCGATCTGCTCTCTTGCGCGGGCCACAGCGCTTCGCTGCTCCTCAGTGAGATCACCTTCCTCCCTCAACAGAGCAATCTTCATTTGAGCCCCGAAGAGGGTCTGTTGAAGGTCGTCGTGAAGCACCTCGCTCAGGCGCCTCCGCTCTTCCTCCTCCGCGGTGGTGAGCGCCTCGGTCAGGCTCTGGACCTGCTCGGTGCGCTCCTGCAAGACCTTATGGGACCTGCGAAGATCCTGCTCGGCCTCCTTGCGGCGCGTGATGTCGACAAAGGTAATGACGACTCCGTCGACCTCGCCCTCGGCCGCGCGATGGGGGTGGTGGCGCACCAAAAACCACTCACCGTCTTCACTTCGGATCTCCTGCTCTACAGGCCCCTCTTCCTGCAGCACGCTCCGGGCATCCTCCACCAGACGGTCGTACTCTAAATGATGGGTCAGGTCGCCGACTGGGCGGCCCTCGTCTGCAGACCGGACGTTGAAGAGCTCCTCAATGCGGGGGGTGTAGCGCTGAATGCGAAGCTCCAGGTCCAAAAACAGGGTCCCGATGTCCGTCGCCGCCATGAGGCTCTCCAGGTCGGCGTTGGCTTGCTTGAGGGCCTGGACTTTTTCCTCCAGCTCTCGGTTTACCGACTTGAGCTCTTCGTTGACCGACTGGAGCTCCTCCTTGCTCGTCTCCAGCTCCTCGGCGGTCGATCGGTACTCCTCGTTCATCGAGCGAAGCTCCT
>CAZBIB010000091.1:0-11733 GCA_964491575.1 uncultured Salinivenus sp.
CGCCCGCGGTGCTAAGCATTGTCGCGTTGCGGCGCCAGCAGGTAGAGGACGGCCATACGGAGGGCGACCCCGTTGGTCACCTGACTCAGAATGATCGCGCGCTCGTGGTCGACCACCGCGTCGGACAGCTCGATGCCCCGATTCACCGGTCCCGGATGCATGATGAGCAGATCGGGGTGGCGGCGCAGGTGATCGGTCGTAATCCCGAACTGGCGGTGGTACTCGCGCGTGCTGGGGAAGAGGCCCTCGTCCTGCCGCTCCATCTGGATGCGGAGTGCCATCGCAATGTCGCAGCCCTCCAGCGCCTCGTCGAGACGCGTCGTAGTGCGCACGTCCATCGCGTCCTCCATCCCCACCGGCAGCATGGTTTCCGGGCCGCAGAGCGTGACGCGAGCTCCGAGCGTGGTGAGGGCGTGCACGTTGGAGCGGGCCACGCGGCTGTGCGTGATGTCGCCGATGATGGAGACGTTCAGGTCCTCGAAGGTGTCGACGTGGTTCCGCATCGTGAGCACGTCGAGCAGCGCCTGCGTGGGGTGAGCGTGGGCACCGTCGCCGGCGTTGATGATGACACTGTCGGTGCACCGAGCCAAAAAGTGCGGAGCGCCCGGTGAGGAGTGCCGAAGGATCACCACGTCCACCTTCATGGCCTCCACGTTGCGGGCCGTGTCCTTGAGCGTCTCGCCCTTCTTTACGGACGACCCCGACTTCGACAGGCTCACCGTCTCGGCGGAGAGGCGCCCGGCGGCGAGACTGAACGAAAGCTTCGTCCGCGTGGAGGGCTCGAAGAACAGGCTGGCGACCGAGGTCCCCTGCAGGGTTGGCACCTGCCGGATGGGGCGGTCCAGGACGGCCCGGAACTCCTGGGCCGTATCGAGCAAGTGGCGAAGCTCGTCGGCCTCGTAGGTGGAGAGGTCCAGCAGGTGCCGGTGGCGGAGCTTGGCTGGGCGGTCCGGCGCGGCGGGCGATTGGGGGTCGGCCATTGAAGCAGAACGGGACTTCGGCTCTGGGGAGAACAACGAGGGGGACGCCGCTTATCGGGCGTCGTCGGCGGTGCTGTGAGAGGAGGCCTGGACGAGCCATACTCCGTCCTCGTCGTCGACTTCCTTCACACGGACGCGGACTTCTTCGTTGGGGAGGGTGGGCACTTCGCGGCCCACAATGTCGGTGGCGATGGGGAGTTCGCGGTGCCGGCGATCGATGATCGTGAGGAACTGGACGGAGGCGGGGCGGCCCATATCCATCAGGGCATCGAGGGCCGCGCGGCCAGTGCGCCCCGTGAACACGACATCGTCCACCAGCACGAGGTGGCGGTCCGTCACGTCGAAGGGAATGCGCGTGGTTTGAATCTGGGGCTGCTCCAGCCGCAGGCGCACGTCGTCGCGGTACATGGTGACGTCGAGGAGGCCCAGGGGCAGCTCGATGTCGTCCTGCTCGCGGATGCGCGTCTGGAGCCGGCGGGCCAGGTGCACGCCCCGCGTCTGCATGCCGACCAGCGCGAACGTCTCGGCAGGTGCCTGCGCGCTCTCAGGATCGATGGGCTCGAGAATCTGCTGGGCCATGCGGTCCAGCGTGCGCTCGAGGTCGCGGGCCGTCATGAGGTGCGCCTTGATGCGGTCGTCGGACGACATGAGCGGAGTGAGGGGCTGGGTCGATGCAGAGCAGTGTATCATGCAATTGCCCGAACGCTGTCCCCAAGGAACTGAACACAGGACAAACTTTCTAACGACTCCCGCTCCGTTCCCCGAATCCCCCGCTCCTTCATGGCCGAATCCAACGTTGCCCGTCGCTACCTCGATCCCGTCGTGGTCTCCCAGCTCGAGACCATGGAGCTGCGGGCCCGCCTCATCGTCGAGGGTTTTATCACCGGCCTGCACCGGAGCCCCTACCATGGTTTCTCGGTCGAGTTTGCTGAACACCGCCCCTACAATCCCGGCGACGAGCTCCGCCACGTCGACTGGAAGGTATACGCCAAGACCGACCGCTATTACATCAAGCAGTACGAGGAGGAAACGAACCTCCGGCACTACGTCGTCCTCGACACCTCCGCCTCGATGCGCTACCAGGGAGAGGGGCCGATCTCGAAGCTCGACTACGGGGCCTACCTTGCCGCGGGGCTCCACAACCTCATGCTCAAGCAGCGAGACGCGACGGGCCTCATCGGGTTCGACGAGTCGGTCCACACGTTTCGCCCTCCGAAGGCCACCCAGGGCTACCTGCGGCAGCTACTCGTGGCCCTCGAACAGATCTACGAGCAGGATGCCGAGGGACAGCGAACGAGCGCCGCCGCCGCGCTTGAAGAGGTGGCCCAGCGGGTGAAGCGCCGCTCCCTCGTCGTCGTCATCACGGACCTCTTTGAAAACATCGCGGCCCACGACGACCTCCTGCGGGCCCTCCGCCACCTCCGCCACCGCGGGCACGAGGTGATCGTCTTTCACATCCTGGAGGGACAGACCGAGCGCCAGTTTCGCTTCCCGGACCGGCCCATGCTGTTTCGAGACGTGGAGACGGGGGAGGAGGTGTCCCTTCAGCCCGCTCAGCTGCGCGACCACTACACGAAGGCCGTCGAGCACTTCACCGAGACGTTCCGGCGCAACTGTCTGGAGCACGACATCGACTTCGCAGAGCTCGACACGAACGAGCCCTACGATACGGCCCTGATGGCGTACCTCAACAAGCGTTCGCGTCTCGCATGACACCGCACTCCGGTTTCGTCCGACCCTGGAGACGAGTGGGCGTTATATTCTGGAGGGAGAATGTGTCTTGAAGACGAATCGGTCGTTGCTCCCTCTGCCTTTCCGATGCGTGAACGCACAAGTCCCCGCCATCCGTCATTTGACTACCAAAGTATCGCTGCGTACTTCGTCACGACCTGCACGAAGGACCGTCAATGCCTCTTTGGCGAAGTGCGCTGTGGTCGGATGCTTCTGAATGATGTCGGGTGCATTGTGATGGAGGAATGGAAGCGGAGCGAGAAATTGAGGGAGCGAATTCTTCTCGATGCATGGATCGTGATGCCGAATCACATGCACGGGATTGTCTGCATCGTTCCACCGGGGACCGACGACATTTCTCCTCGCGGATATGATCTACAGATAGGGACAGACCCAACTCGCTCGAAAATGCTCCCGTGCAGGGCGAAGGGACGACGCGCGCGTCGTCCCTACCCCAAGGAAGAGAAAGATCCGCACTGGGGCCGTCCGCTAAGTCTCTCTCCGCTATGGTCGGAGCATTCAAGTCTGCGGCCTCGCGCCGAGTCAATCAGTGTCGAGAGGCTACCCAAGACACGATTTGGCAGTCACGATTTCACGATCGGATCATCCGGAATGAACGAGAATGGCGGGCCCGGCGCCGCTACATCGAGCGCAATCCAGAACACTGGGAGCAGGATCCGTACCGCGCGTACGCATGACGTGAACGGCAGGAGGCTCCGTTCGGCCCTACGGCTGAGCTTCTACCATCGGCTCCGGAGACGAGGAGAAGTTGGCCTTCAGGTGATCGAATAGGGCAGCCTGGGCCTCCGGATCGGGCAGGGCGACAATCACAGGGCCGTCGCTGGTCCGCAGAAGAATCACTTCGTCCGGAAGTGTGCTCGCGAAGACCTGCGTGGCGGCGTAGCGGCGGTAGTGGCGATGGTAGCGACGGGCGGAGATGCAATCGATCTCGCGGATCGTTGCGTTGTGGAGTGTGCAGGACTGGTTGCCCTGCGTGAGCATTACCGCGTTCGGACCGCACCGCACGCGCACCGCCGGTCGAAGGCCCACGAGGCCGATCCCGATCAGTGCGAAGACCGACAACACCTGTCCTCCCCAGAACAGGATCTGCCACGACGAACGGGCCGTGAGGAGGGGCTTCAAGAGCGCCCAGCCCAGATAGTGGCTCATCAGCACGGCGAGGGTGAGCCCCGTAAAGATCACGATGAAAAGCGCCTCGCTCCGCAGAGGGTCGTCCACCCAGGCCCGAACCGCCCGGCCGAGCAACGAGTGACTGGGATGGTACGAACGGGGAGCCTCGAAGGTGCGCGTCACGGAGGCGACGGAGAGTTACGGAGAGAAGCGAGACAGACGACCGCCTCTGCGGGGCGGCTCGAGCAGACGTGACCTTTACCTAACCGTCAAATTCTCCCTATGGTTCGGGAACTTGTAGGGTGCCCGCAGTTCGAGCCCGTCGATGTTTCAGGACGTGACGTATTCGCTCAGATCGAGCGTGAGCTCTTCCCGATACGCCCGATACACCGTTACTAGGATCGTGGTGACGGGCACGGCGATCAGAAGCCCAAGAATCCCCAACGCCATCCCGAAGACCAGCAGTGAGAACAGGACGAGGAGAGGGTGAATGCCAACTTGATAGCTGAGGATGTTGGGGGTGAGCACGCTTTGCTCGAGCAGCGCTTCGCCCACCAGAACCGCGATGACAATGGCGGCTTTTGTCCAGGTCCCGAGAATAAGAGTTACCAGGATGCCGATGACCATGGTGATGATGGCACCGATCTGGGGAATGAGGTTTAGCAGGCCGGCCAGCAGGCCGATGAGGAGCCAGAACGGGATGTTGAATAAGAACAAGAGCACCGACACGTTGAACGCCGCGATGGTGCTAATCAGGAGCTGGCCTCGAAAGTATCGTCCCACAATGCTTCCGGCCTCCACGAGATACTCTCGTTGCCCGCCCGCCGTTGGGAAGAGGTCGACCAGGGCCGTCTGGACCGCCGGATAGTCCCGCAGCGTGTAGAAGAAGATGACGGGAATAAGGGCGACGAGCGTGAGGATGCCCAGGACCGACCCGAAGGAGGAGGCAAGCTTTTGGATGACTTCAGGAAACTGGGCCGCCTGCTCTTTGACCATCGCCTGGATCTGGTCGATTACCTCTTGCTTTTGGAGCAGATCGGCCTCCTGGAGGGTGTCCAGCGTCGTCGAGGCTTCCAGCCAGGCGCGAAAGCTCTTCATGGTCTCCAAAATGCGGTCGGAGAGGGCTTGTGCTTGATTGGCAATGTTTGGAATGAGAACGAGGACGAACAGCGCAATGAGGCCGGCCACAAGGCCGGTGGCAAGGAGAGCGGGGACCCATCGAGGCACTCGGTAGCGATGCTCCAGGTGCTCGACGAGCGGGTTCAGCAGGTACGCCAGCAGGTAGACGACGCCGAACGGGATGAGGACGCGACTGACCTTGCTCATCGTCCACAGTAGCAGCAACAGGCCGCCGGAGAGCAGGAGGGCCCGGGCACTTTTGTACTTCCGCACGGGCCACAACAGAACGACACCGGCCAGCCCGACCAGGCCCGGCGTCAGGAAGCTCTCCTCCTGAGGGGGCGTGTGCATCTCGTACAGCATCACGAGGAAGAGCACGACACCTCCCGCCAAGATCACCATTTCGAAGACCGTGCCCCGCAGTTCCTCCGAGCGAGCGGACGCTGCCGACGAGGTAGGCACAGGGGGCCCCGGGGCGGAGGTGTCTGATTGGGAGGCCGACTCCGAAGACTCGGGCGGCGGGGAGGAGGAAGAGGAGTCGGAGGACATGGAGCGCAGGAGACCAAGTTGAGACGTGGATCTGTTGCAAACCGCTGCCAATGAGATGGGTTCAGGGGTGCCGCACACTTCTCTGCGATCGGGATGATGGTCCGCATGCTGCCTGTGAACGGCAGTCGTGGATTTTCATGCTGGCCGGTTCTCATGCGCTGGACCGGTTATATGAAAGAATTCCGCAAGGCTTTGCCCTGGTTGTTGCGACTTCGTCTGGAACGTATCACCATGTGTAGTACCACTTCCGCTCCGCTACTCGCCCGCTACGTCTGATCCTCCATTCCCGTGTCCGAACTCCTTCTCGCCCAGACGGTCCCCGTCTTTACCGTTGACATGCTCGTCGTGCTTGGGCTCATCGCTGTTGTGCTCGTCCTGTTCATCACGGAGGTAATCCCGATTGACGTGACCGCTCTCGGAGTCATTGTGGCGGTGGTGCTGCTGGAGCCGTGGACGGGGGTGGGACCGACCGACGGGATCTCGGGCTTTGCGAGCCCGGCCACCATCACGGTCCTCGCCATGTTCATCCTCAGCGAGGGCGTCCGCCGCACGGGCGTGCTCCGGCGCGTGGGCAACGCGATCGTGACATGGGCGAAGGGCAGTTTCTACAAGCAATACGGCGCGCTCATCGGGCTTTCGGGCACCACGGCGGGGGTGATCAACAACACCCCCGTCGTGGCGATGATGATTCCGATGGCCATCAACATTGCTCGCAAGACGAAGACCTCCCCCTCGAAGCTGCTGATGCCCATCTCGTTCGCGTCCATGCTGGGGGGAATGCTCACGCTCATTGGGACCTCCACCTCCATCCTCGCGAGCGACGTGAGCGCGCGCCTAATCGGGCATCCGTTCTCGATGTTTGAGTTTACGGCGCTGGGCGCGATTGTGCTGGGAACGGGGATCCTCTACCTGCTCGCGGTGGGGCATCGGATGCTTCCCGAGCGCATCAAGCCGGAAGAGGACCTGACCGACGAGTTCGAAATGAGTGGCTACCTGACGGAGGTGGTGGTCGCCGAGGACTCGCCCTTCGTCGGGGTCACGGTGCGGCAGGCGCTGGCCCAGCTAGACCTGGACGTGGACATCGTGCAGGTGCGGCGCAACGGGGAGGCCTTTGCTGCCCCGCTTGGGTCCAAGCAGTTTCGCGCGGGGGACGTGCTCCTGCTGCGGACGAGCCGGGAGGCGCTGATGGAGCTCATGGGCCCCCAGAACCTGGAGCCGGTGGTGCGGACGAAAATCACGGAGGCGGACTTCGAGATCGAGCGCGAAAAGGAAGTCCTCGTTGAGGTCGTGTTGCTGTCCGACAATCCCCTGATCGGCGAGACGCTGCGCTCGACCGCCTTCGCGCAGCGATACAATGCGTTGGTTTTGGCCATCCGGCGCCACGGAGAGGTGCTTTACGACGAGCTCGATGCGATGCCGCTGCGCGGCGGAGACACGCTGCTCGTGCAGGCCTCGGCACAGGCCATCGAACAGTTCGAGCGGAATCGCACGTTCGTGGTCGTGCAGGATGAAGAGGAGTCTTCCTTCCGGAGTGAAAAGCTTCCCCTGGCGCTGGGCATTATTGGACTGGTGGTGGGACTGGCAGCGCTGGAGGTGGTGCCCATTCTCGTGTCGGCCCTGGGTGGGGTGGTGGCTATGGTGGCCACCGGCTGCGTGCGGCCCAACGAAGTGTACGAGGCAGTCGATTGGAGCGTGATCGTGCTCCTGGCGGGCCTCATCCCGCTGGGGATGGCGATGGAGCGATCCGGCACGGCGGCGTATTTGGCCCAGGGAGTGACCCAGCTGTCGGAAGGACTATCAGCCCTCGCGCTGCTCTTTGTCTTTTACGTCTTCACGAGCATCGTCACGCAGCTGATCAGCAACAATGCCAGCGTCATCCTGATGATACCGATGGCCGTGGAGGCGGCGCAGATCACAGGTGCCGAGCCATTTTCGTTCGTCCTGGCCGTCACGTTTGCCGCGAGTGGGGCCCTGCTCACCCCAATTGGCTACCAGACCAACCTCATGGTTTACGGTCCGGGCGGCTACCGCTTTACCGACTTCTTGCGGATGGGGGCGCCCCTGCAGGTGCTCCTCGCCCTCGCGACCTGCGGAGGGATCTGGATGATTTGGGGCGTATGAGTCCCTGCTCCGTTTAGGGCCTATGCCGTTTCGGGAGACTCTTGGAGTTCGGAGGTGCAGTGGGGGCACCGCGTCGCCTGGATGGGCACATCGGAGATGCAGTGCGGGCACTTCTTGATGGTTTTCGGTGGAGGCGGCCCCTCGTCGGGCTCGCGAAGAAGATTGATGTATCGGACGAGAAGAAAGACGGCGAACGTCACGATCAGAAAGCTGATCAGGGCATTGAGGAAGGTCCCGATGTTGATCGTGACGGCTCCGGCATTCTGGGCTGCTTGCAGCGTAGCGTAGGGCGCCTCGGGCGTGCCGTCTCGGAGCACGACGAAGAAATTTGTGAAGTCGCTGCCTCCGGTTAGCAGGCCGAGCGGAGGGGTGAGCACGTCTTTAACCAGCGACTGCACGACGGTCCCGAAGGCCGCACCGATGATGATGCCGACGGCCATGTCGATGACGTTGCCGCGGATCGCAAATTTCTTGTATTCCTCGAGCATGCTGGGCCGGAATACGTGGAAAGGCCGTGGTTGGAGGGGCCTTCGGGATCTCTCCCCGCATGCAGTCGCCCATCGATCTCTGAGCCCTTCCCAAGGTGGGTCCCCAATGGATCTCGAATAGGTGGTTTGGGACAACCCACAAACCAGTCGTCCCGCCTCCTAAAACAGGTCGTCGTCCTCGGAGAAGGATTCGAGTTCGGCGACGACGCGCTGGAGGAAGCTCGCGCCCATGGCCCCGTCGATGATCCGGTGGTCGTAGCTGAGGGAGAGGTACATCATGTGCCGCACCGAGATGGCGTCCCCGAGGGCGTCGTCTTCCACGACGACGGGCCGCTTTTGGATGGCGCCGGTGGCGAGGATGCCCACCTGCGGCTGGTTGATGATGGGCGTGCCCATCAGCGAGCCGAGCGAGCCGATGTTGGTGACGGTGAACGTGCCGCCCTGGAGCTCGTCGGGCTGAAGCTCCTTGTTGCGGGCACGCTCCGCGATGTTAGCGGCCGTGCGGGCCAGGCCCACCACGTTGTAGTCGCCAGCATTGCGGATGACGGGGGCGAGTAGGCCCTTGTTGCCGATGGCCACGGCGATGCCGACGTGGTAGTCCTTCTTTAGAACGATCTTGTCTCCCTCCACGCTGGCGTTGAGGAGGGGATGCTCGCGGAGCGCCTCCACGGCGGCCTTCACGAAGAAGGGCGTGTAGGTGAGCTTCACCCCCTCGCGCTCCAGGAAGGCCTCTTTGTTCGTCTCGCGGAGCCGAACGAGCCCCGTCACGTCGGCCTCAGCGAAGGAGGTGACGTGGGCCGACGTGGCCTTCGACCGCACCATGTGCTCGGCGGTCATCTTGCGCATCCGGTCCATGGGCTGGACCTCGATGCGGTCGCCGTACTGCTGGCGAAGCTCCTCCTTGCTCGGACCTTCCTCCACAGTGTAGCCTGCGCGCACGGGTTGCTCTTCGGCGGGCGGGCTGGGGCGCGGTGGGCGCTCGGGGGCCGTGGCAGGCGCTGCCGGTTCGGCGGGCGCCTCTTCACGCTCCTCAAGGTAGGCGAGCACGTCTTCCTTCGTCACGCGGCCGCCCCGACCGGAGCCTTCCAGCGACTCCAGTTCGCTCATTCGAAGTCCCTCTTCCTTGGCGATCGACCGGACGAGCGGGGAGTAAAACCGGCCGTCGTCCCCGCGACGCTTGATCGTTTCCTCCGGGGGGCGCTCCGGCTCCTCCGTCTCAGGCATCGCGCCGTCGCCGGTCGGGGGCGTTGAAGGGATGTCCGTCTCCTCCGCTTCGGTGTCGGACTCGGTCTCCTCCTCGGGGGCCTCGGGCACGGGCGCTTCCACGGTTTCGGCCTCCACCTCGGAGGCCAGAATGGCGATGACGGTCCCCACCTCCACGGTTTCGCCTTCCTCCACGCGCTTCTCCGTGAGCACCCCCTCAGCAGGAGAAGGCACTTCGGTGTCCACCTTATCGGTGCCGATCTCAAGGAGCGTCTCGTCGACTTCTACCTCGTCGCCGATGTCTTTATACCAGGCGATCACGGTTCCTTCGGTGATGCTCTCGCCCATCTTGGGCATCACGACTTCGACCTCTTCTCCCGACGGCTCGGGGGCGGCGGGCTCGGAGGGTTCCGGCTCCGGTTCTTCCTCGGTCTCCGTCTCGGCGGCTGCAGGCTCGGACGCTGCCTCGTCTTCTTCGTCGGGCGGCTCGTCGGACGGCTCCACCTCGGCCTCCTCCGCCTCCGTCTCCACGCGGGCGATGATGGTGCCCACCTCCACCGTGTCGCCCTCGGCCACGAGCGTTTCCGTCAACACACCGCCCTGTGGCGAGGGCACCTCGGTGTCCACCTTGTCGGTGCCAATTTCGAGCAGGATCTCGTCCTGCTCCACCCGGTCGCCCGGCTGCTTGTGCCACTCGATCACCGTGCCTTCCGTGATGCTTTCGCCCATCTTGGGCATTTCAACGTCAACCTCAGCCATAACTCAGTTTGCTCGTTCAGCGTCCGTAGAAAGTGCGTACAGTCGAGAAAGAGGGTCCCGAGACTCGAAGCGCTCCCGACCGAAGGGGGTTCCAATGTACGGAACTACCGCCGATAAAAAAAGCGGGACAGCAGGCCGGGGCAACCCCATGCCTCCTGTCCCGCAGGGGAGATGGCGGTGTTTGCGGGACGCTTACGCAATCAGCGGCGCAATGACGAGGGAAACCACCGCGATGAGCTTGATGAGGATGTTGAGGCTCGGGCCGCTCGTGTCCTTCAGCGGGTCGCCCACCGTGTCACCCACGACCGACGCCTTGTGGGCCTCGCTGCCCTTGCCGTGCGTCTCCCCGTCCTCACCGGTGTAGTTGGCCTCAATGCGCTTCTTGGCGTTGTCCCAGGCGCCCCCGGCGTTGCTCTGGAAGATGGCGAACAGCACGCCGGAGACAGTCACGCCGGCCAGTAGGCCACCAAGCATGCCCTTGTCGATAAAGAAGCCGACGATGACGGGCACGAGGATGGCAAGCAGGCCCGGCGCAGCCATTTCACGAAGGGCCGCCTTTGTGGAAATGTCGACGCAGCGCACGTATTCGGGCGTCCCTTCACCCTCCATGATGCCAGGAATTTCGTCGAGCTGTCGACCGACCTCCTTAATCATGTCCCCGGCCGCTCGGCTTACCGCCTGAATGGAGAGAGAACTGAAGACGTACGGAAGCACGGCCCCGAGTAGAAGGCCCGAGAGAATGACCGGATCCGCCACGTCAATGCTCTGCACCTCGGCCTGCCGCATGTACGCGGCGAAGAGAGCCAGGGCGGTGAGGGCGGCGGAGCCGATGGCAAAGCCCTTGCCGATGGCGGCGGTCGTGTTGCCCACCGCGTCGAGCTTGTCGGTGCGGTCGCGCACCTCGGAGGGCAGGCCGCTCATTTCGGCGAGTCCCCCCGCGTTGTCCGAAATCGGGCCGTAGGCGTCGATGGCCAGCTGCATGCCCGTGATCGAGAGCATGCCCACCGCGGCGATGGCGATACCGTAGAGGCCAGCGAAGTAGTTGGCTCCGATGATGCCGAGGGCGATGATGAGGGCGGGAACGCCGGCCGACTGCATGCCCACACCGAGGCCGCTGATGATGTTGGTGGCCGTGCCCGCGATGCTCTGCTCGGCAATGCCCTCGACCGGCCCGTAGTCGGTGCCCGTGTAGTATTCGGTGATGAGACCGATGAGCAGGCCGGCCGCTAGCCCGATCAGGACGGCCCAGAAGACGCCGATGGCCGTGTACTCGTTCCGGGCACTGAAGGCGATGGCCTCGGAGGTCCAGGTGGCCGGCAGCATCCAGGTGATGAGGAAGTACGACGCGACGGCCATGATGGCAGCCGCCCCAAACTCGCCGGTATTGAGGGCGGTCTGTGGATCGCCGCCTTCCTCGACGGTGACGAACCACGACCCGATGATGGCCACGAGAATGCCGACGGCGGCCAGCACCAGCGGCAGCATCACCCCAGCGAGGGTCAGCGTTCCGTCCGCATTGCCAAACGCAGTGGTGAAGGAGGCCCCGAGCACCATCGTTCCGATAATGGCGCCGACGAAGCTCTCAAACAGGTCGGCGCCCATGCCGGCCACGTCGCCCACGTTGTCGCCCACGTTGTCGGCGATGGTGGCCG
>CAZBIB010000092.1:0-2611 GCA_964491575.1 uncultured Salinivenus sp.
AGGTCTTGTCGTCCCGCAGGTTGACGTTGTAGCGGGGCTGGAGCTCCTTAATCTGATTGTTTTCCAGGATGAGCGCCTCCGCCTCCGTGTCCGTCACGATCACGTCCACGTCCACGGCCTTCTGGACCATCACCTCGATTCGCCCGTCGCGGGGCTGACTGCTTTGGAAGTACGAGCGCACTCGGCTCCGCAGGTTTTTGGCCTTGCCCACGTAGAGGACCGAGTCCTCGTCGTCCAGGAATTTGTAGATGCCCGAGGCGGTGGGGAGGGAGTTGAGCTTCTGAACGAGCGCGTCCGGCTTGTCGTCGAGGATCTCACTCATGAAAGCAGAAGAGGTAACGGGAAATGCAGGACACTAAAATTACGCTCGGGGCGGGAAGCATGATTCTGAGGATTTTCGGCCATGGAGAGCGTTCCGCACGCATTTCTGCAAGATGCAAAACCCTCAGGCATCGATGACGAAAAAAGCCCATCCCCAGCCGGGGGCTGAAGATGGGCCGTGCATTCGTTTTCGTTGCAAATGAGCGCGTTCGTTAGCTCTCATCAGAAGAGTCGTCTGCGTCCCCGAGGGGTGCTTTTCCATTGGTAGGGAAGGACTTAAGGGCGTCGAGATTATCCTGATTAAGAACCGTGTCCACGAGCCCATAGTCCCTGGCTTCCTCCGCGCTCATCCAGTAGTTGCGGTCGGCGTCCTCTTTGATTTGGTCGAAGTCTTTGTCGGTGTGGAACGCCAAAATCTGGTAGAGCCGCTTCTTGAGCCACGCCATCTCCTGCGCCTGGATCTCGATGTCGGAGGCCTGCCCCTTCGTTCCGCCCATGGGTTGGTGCATCATCACGCGGGAGTTGGGGAGGCAGGCACGTTGGCCCTCCTCTCCGCCCGCCAGCAGCACCGACCCCATCGAGGCTGCGAGGCCCACGCAGGTTGTGGAGATGGGCGCCTCCACGTACTGCATGGTGTCGTACACGCCCAGTCCGCTGTAGATGACGCCCCCCGGCGAGTTGATGTACAGATTGATGGGCTTATTGGACCCTTCGCTCTCCAGATACAGGAGCTGGGCAACCGTGAGGTTGGCAATCTGGTCGTTGATGGGGGTGCCGACGAAGACGATCCGCTCCTTCAACAGACGGCTGAAGATGTCGTAGGCCCGCTCGCCGCGTGTGGTCTGCTCCACCACTTTGGGGACCAGACCAGACTGGGGCTGGTCTCCCAGTCCGCCCTCGGCGATACTACTGGGGAGCGACGCGAGGCTCTTGCTGAACTGGACAAAGTCGTCAAGGTCGGGCATGGAAGCGTGGGGGCGTTCGAAAAGCGAAGACTACGCTCTGTACTTCACCTTTCGAGGGGAAAATCGTTCCCTTCGAGATTGCGGCCACCGGCTCAACATTTTCTCACTTGCCTCCGAAGCACATACCGGGTATTTTCGGACCGTAGTGTAGGGAAGAACGCTCCCTTTTCAGCCCCCGGTTTACGAACTGCCCCCATTCTGTGCCACGATTTGCCGCCCTGCTCACAGTCGCTCTTATTTTTCCCCTGGCCGCCTGTCAGACGACGCGCCCGGGAGCGACGGCGGAAAGGGCCGAGGCCCTTCAACAGCACGTGGATTCACTGGAGGCCCGAACCGACAGCCTCGAACGGGCTGCGTATCTCCGAAATCCACTCCTCAACAGCACGCTCTGGACGCAGACCGCCGTCGAGTACGCAGGCACCGCCCGGCAGGCCTATGCGCTCGCTGAGGTGATGATGAAGCGCGCGCTCGCCGACAGCACGTGGACGGCATCCATTGAACAGGCAAAAAACGAGAGCGGGAGCTACCGCGACAAACCGCCGGCCGTCGTTCTGGACGTGGACGAGACCGTGCTCAACAACAGCCCGTATCAGGCCCGCCTGATTCTTGACGATGAGGCGTACGGCTCGGAAAGCTGGACGGCGTGGGTGCGAGAAGAAAAGGCGGACGCGGTGCCCGGCGCGCTCGACTTCACCCGAACGGCCGTCCAGAACGGGGTGCAGGTGATCTACCTCACGAACCGCGATGCCGACGTAGAGGCCTCGACGCGCGACAACCTGGAGGCCCTCGGCCTCCCCATTGACGACGCGCCGGACGCTGTGCTCACGCAGGGAGAGAAGGAGGGATGGGAGTCGAAGACGGCACGGCGCGAATGGGTGGCAGAGCGGTACCGGATTCTGCTTTTCGTGGGCGATAACTTCGGCGACTTCGCATCGGAGGTCGATACCACTGTAGCGTCCCGCCGAAAAAAGAGTCGATCATTTCAGGAATATTGGGGCACGCGGTGGATCGTCCTCCCGAATTCCCAATACGGTTCGTGGGAGGGCGCGCTGTACAACTTCAACTACGGCCTTTCCCCGCTCCGCCTGCTGGAGGAGAAACACGACCACCTCAAACCGAAGCGCCCCAAGTGACATGGACACTGCCGACGCGACGTTTGTGGTGACGGATGTGGAGACCACGGGGACCTCGGCGGACGACGGTCGCATTCTCGAAATCGGGGCTGTCAAGGTGCGGGACGGGAGCGTAGTCGACCGTTTTCAGCACCTCGTCGATCCCGAGCGGTCCGTCCCCAGCCGCATCACGAAGCTGACCGGCATCACCAC
>CAZBIB010000092.1:2711-10545 GCA_964491575.1 uncultured Salinivenus sp.
GGCCGTCACCGAGCGCTGGGGGACGCGGAGGCCACCAGCATCGTGTTGCGTCGATTTTTGAGCCAGCTGGCATTCGAGCACGAGATCGACACAGTCGAGGAACTGCTCCGCTTCCAGCACCAGAGCTACCAGACGGTCCGCGCTGTGCCGGGCCACATCAAGGACATTCGGAAGGAGGTGCTGCCCGGCGTTCCGGAGGCCCCGGGTGTGTACGTGATGAAAAGCCGCTCGGGCACCCCCCTCTACGTCGGCAAGGCCAAGCGGCTCGCCGACCGGCTGCGCAGCCACTTCACAGCGGTCGAGTCCAGCGGGGCCCGCAAGCGGAAGATGCTCCAGAAGGTGCGCGCGGTGGACTGGACGGCGACCGACACGGAACTGGAGGCCATCCTCCTGGAATCGCGCCGGATTAAGGCCGAGAAGCCCCGTTACAACCAGGCCCAGCGGCGCTACTACAACCGGCCCTTTATTCGACTGGATACTGCCCACGAGTATCCAACCGTTACATGGACTCGCCGGATAGAAGCCGATGGGGCCGAGTACTATGGCCCGGTCCGCAATACGGAGCAGGCCGAAATGATGGTCGACATTGTGGGCCGCTTCTTTCAGCTCCGCGAGTGCGACGACGAGCGTCTCCGTCTGGGTCAGCGCTGCCTCTACGCCGACATGGATCGGTGCACTGCGCCCTGTGAGACGAACGATTCTGAGACCTACGCCGAGGGAGTGAAGCGGGTGCAGGCTTTCCTGACCGGTCAGGACCCGACGGTGATTGAGCGCCTTCGAGAGCAGATGCGTCGGGCCTCCGAACAACGCGACTTTGAGAAGGCGGCGGAGATCCGCGACACGGTGGAGCCCCTGGAGCGCATCCTGGAGAAGCAGCGCATTGCCGCCGCTCCGGTGCGGCGTCACCACGCGGCCCTCGTGCACCACGACAACGGCCGAGACGACTGTGTCGACGTGCTCTTGGTGCGATTTGGGCGGTTCGAGGAGGCCATTCAATATGGGCAGTCCCCAACTCCTGAGCAGCGCTCGCAGTTGCGCAATCGGTGCCGCGCGGTCTTTGACCCCGATGCCAAGCCGCCGGAGACCTTCTCGAAGCGCGATGCCACCGAGATCCGGCTGCTGTCGCACTGGACCTACGCGCACCGCGACGAGCTCGCGGTGATACGCTGGATCCCCGATCGCTCTCCCGATGAGATGACAGCGGCGATCGAGGCGGCTGTCCCGGAGCGTCCCAAAACGTCTGCCTGAGCGGTAATAATCCCGTCTCCGTGAGCGTTGTGTGAAGTAGAAATGCATCGTCCACACTTCCTTCAATGATCAGCGGGAGGTCCTCATGAGAACCCTCGTCGCTCATATTTGCGCACTTCTTTTCCTCATTCCTTTGTCGTCGGAGGCGTCCGCGGTCCAGTCTGCCCAGACGGATTCGACTGGGACGATCACCGGCACGGTCACGGATGCGAAGACGGGACAGCAGCTGCCGGGGGTGAACGTCGCGATTGATAGCCTGCAGATCGGAGATGCGACGGGGAGGCAAGGACGGTTCCGCCTTTCGGGCGTACCGGCAGGACAACACCTCGTAACCGCCCGATTTACGGGATACGCGTCGACTCAGAAAACAGTGACGGTGAAGGACGGAGAGACGACGCAGGTCTCCTTTTCGCTTGCACCGTCCCGGCAGGGACCGCCGTCCAGGCAGGAACAGACAGAGGTCGAGTTTGATGCAGCTCTGAACATGACGCAGACCCTACGAGGGGGTGGGGGCGTACGAAGACGGCGCCCGCCGAACTGGAATACGGAGGACTACGCTCCCATCGAGTCGAACGACTTCCGGGCGGTGTCGGACCACCCGCTCTCGACCTTCGCAATCGACGTGGACGGCGCCTCCTACACCAACACGCGGCGGTTCATCCGAGACGGCGAGCGGCCGCCGAAGGATGCAGTACGCATCGAGGAGTTTCTGAACTACTTCCAGTACGACTATCCCGCCCCGACCGCGAACGACGAGCATCCCTTTGCCACGACCATGGAGGTCGGACCCGCCCCGTGGCGCGAGAAGCACCGCCTCGTACACGTCGGCATTCAAGGGCGGCGCGTGCCCCAGGCCGAGCGCCCGCCGAGCAACCTCGTGTTTCTGATCGACGTGTCCGGTTCGATGCGCTCCCCCCGGAAGCTGTCCCTCCTCAAGGAAGGCTTTCGAATGCTGGCCGAGCAGCGTCGCCCCGTGGACCGCGTGGCGATGGTCGTCTACGCCGGCTCCTCTGGCCTTGTGCTGGAGTCGACCCCCGGCAGCGAGACCGATTCCATCAAGCAGGCCATCGGCCGGGTGGAGGCGGGCGGCTCCACTGCGGGCGCTGCGGGCATCCGGCAGGCCTACCAGGTGGCGGAGCAGAATTTCGTCGAGGACGGCATCAACCGCGTCATCCTGGCCACCGACGGCGACTTCAACGTGGGCGCCTCCAGCGACGGGGTTCTCCAGCGGATGGTGGAGAAGAAGCGCGAAGGCGGCACTGCGCTCACCGTGCTGGGGTTCGGTACGGGCAACATCAAGGACAACAAGATGGAAACGCTCGCCAACCACGGCAACGGAAATTACTACTACATCGACTCGGCCACCGAGGCCCAGCGCGTGCTCGTCAAAGAGCTGGGCTCCACCCTGCAGACGATTGCGAAGGACGTGAAGATACAGGTGGAGTTCAATCCGGCGGAGGTGGCGGCGTACCGGCTCGTCGGATACGTGAACCGGAAGCTTGAGGCCGAAGAGTTTTCTGACGACAGCACGGATGCAGGCGAACTTGGGGCTGGCCACAGCGTGACGGCCCTCTACGACGTGATTCCGCGCGGCGTGGAGTCGGAGGTCGACGTGCCCACGGTGGGGGATCTGAAGTACCAGGAGACGCAGCCCAGCGACGAGGCGGAGTCGTCGGACGAGCTGTTGACGCTGAAGCTGCGGTACAAGGAACCGGACGGCGACGAGAGCCGGCTCATTGAGCATCCGCTCACCCGAGAGATGGCCCAGCAGACGGTCTCGACCGACTTCCACTTCGCGGCGGCGGTGGCGGGCTACGGGATGCTCCTCCGCGATTCGGAGTACTCGGGCTCACTCACCCTCGATTCCGTGCGGCGCCTGGCCGAGCGGGGACGCGGAGAGGATCCCAACGGGACCCGCGCGGGCTTCATCTCGCTGGTCGAGGACACACGTGGGGTGCTTGCTGCAGTTGGGGAGTAGGCGGAACGGTTGCGACGGAATGAGAAAAGCGAGTGACAGATGGATGTCGGGTAGGGAAAAATGGATGCAGCCTCCGGGGTGCCCACGAACCAGAGTTCACTGTCGTCATTTACCAACGTGAACCCCACCGAAACTCTCCATCGAAATTGATGATCGCGGGGACCTTGCATCTCCGGCCCCCGCGTCATTTTTCTATTGACGACTCTCATGGACCTCCCCTGCGAGCGCGCCGCCTGCATCCTCGTTCCGGAAACCACCTATCGATCTCGGGGACCCGCGTCGCCGATGCGCGTCTGCGTCATCGACCTGGGGACCAACTCGTTTCACGCCCTCATCGTCGACGCGCACCCCAATGGCAGCTACCAGGTAGTGGATCGTCTGAAAGAGATGGTACGGCTCGGACGGCACGGGCTGGACGCCAACCGTCTCCCAGAGGACGCCATGGAGCGGGGCCTGAAGGCGCTCAAGCGCATTAAGCTGCTGGCGGAGGGATGGGACGCGCGGGAGTATCTGTCGTTTGCCACCAGTGCCATCCGAGAGGCGGTGAACGGAGGGGAGTTTATCCGTCGGGCTCGCGAGGAACTGGATCTCCGCGTACGGCCCATTAACGGGGAGCAGGAGGCCCAGCTTATCTTTCAGGGTGTAAGCCGGACTGAGGACTTTGCCGAGCCCTCTTTGCTGGTCGACATTGGGGGCGGGTCCGTCGAGTTCATCGTCGTGGACGAGGACAAAAATGTCTTCGACACCAGCCTGAAGATCGGCGCGGCCCGGATGACCGAGCGATTCGTGACGACCGATCCGATGTCGGAGGACGAACAGGCCCAACTGCGCGCGCACTTCAAGTCCGAACTCGACGGGGTGTTGGCTGCCTGTCGAGAGCACGGCGTAACGACGATCGTCGGGTCCTCCGGCACGATGAAGAGCCTCGCCCGCGTGACGCAAGAGCAGTTTGGGGGAGAGAACGGATCAGTCTTCCAGCAGTCGTTTCCCGTGGAGGATGTCCGGGCGACCCTGCGGTGGGTCATGCAGGCGTCGGCGTCGGAGCGAGAGGCGCATCCGGCCATCGAGCCGAAACGGGTCGACCAGATTGGAGCCGGGGCCGTCTTGGTCGATACGCTCTGTGCAGGGCTCCCGTCCGTTCGTCACGTGAAAGTATCGCCGAATGCTCTGCGGGAAGGGATGGTGGTCCACTTTATCGACACGAACTACGCTCGGCTCCAGCGGATGGCGTCGTTCCGGGATCCGCGCCGGCGCAGCGTCCACGAGATTGCGTACCGCTTTAAGTGGGAGGAAGCCCACGCCCAGCATGTGGCCGCCACGGCGACGTTTCTGTTCGACTTGTGTCGGCCGCTGTACGAAGGCCCGGCGAGCGACGCGGAGCTGCTGGAGTACGCAGCGCTTCTCCATGACCTGGGCTACCTGATTGCCCACGATGAGCACAACGAGCACTCCCGCTACCTGATTGAGCACGCCGAACTCCAGGGGTTTCGGCCCGAGGAGGTGTTGATTATGGGGCTGGTGGCCCACTATCATCGGGGGCCGTTTCCGGAGCCCTCCGACGAGGGGTTTGGGCGTTTGTCCCATTCCCAGCAACAACGCGTCCGACAGCTTGCCGGGCTGCTCCGCGTGGCAGAGGGGCTAGACCGGAGCCACTTTCAGAACGTGGTGGCTCTCCGGGCCCGCCTCACCGAGGACGCTCTCCACATTTTCTTAGCTACGAAGGGCGATCCGCAACTTGAGGTCTGGGCTGCCCAGGAGCAGGGCACGCTTTTCGAATCGGTGTTCGACCGGTTGGTGCACGTGGAGCCCACGGAGATTCCTGCCCATACCAACGGTGAGGCTGTTCCCGCCAGCACGGGGGCGGCGCGGACCGGGAGATAGCGGTTCACTGTCTGATTGGTGAACTGGGGCGGTTCCCTCCAGGGTTTCATCTATGATTAACCGCCCCGAATCTTGCCCCTACGTCGGTGCCGCGTTACTTTGCGACCCGTAGATGTTATGCGATTCGCTCCTCTGTCTGCGGATCGAGATCCCGGCTCTACGACGCTCAAGACATCTCGACGCGCCGGCGGCGTGTCCCTGCTGAGAGAATGAATTCAGAGCAGCGATATCGGACCTGCTTACTTCTACAGAACTAGACGCCTGGGTTTATGGCCGCACCTTCCATGTTCTTTTTTCTGGCAACGGTAGCGGTGGCCGCTGCCCTCGGGATGCTCATTGCGCGAAATCCCGTAGCGAGTGCGCTCTGGTTGGTGCTCAATCTGTTTTGTATCGCCGGGCTCTATCTGACGCTGAATGCATCGTTCATCGGCGTCATCCAAATTCTGATTTACGCCGGGGCCATCATGGTCCTGTTTCTGTTCGTCATTATGTTGCTCAACCTATCGGCGCTGCCGGAGCTCGAGAAGCTCAACTGGGCCCGGTTCGGAGGGTTTGTCGTCGGCCTCGCCCTCCTCAGTCAGCTGTTGTACGTCGTGGCCCTGCAGTTTGACCTCGGCGTGGAGCCGGTCAGTGGACAGATAGCCGCGGAAGTGGGCAGTGCGGAGACGCTCGGAGAAATTCTGTTTACCCGCTATGCCCTTCACCTGCAGGTCGCCGGCATTCTGCTTCTCGCCGCTACGGTCGGGGCCGTCATGCTCGCCCAACGTCGATTTGAATAGTTTTGGTTGTTTGTTGGTCGTGGGTCGTTGATTGTAATTCGGCTGATCTCGCTTCGAAAGAACGGCAACAAACGACAACCAACAGACAACTAACAACCACCAACGAACAAAATGGAAGTTGCCCTGAACTGGTACCTCGCCCTCAGTGCCGTGCTCTTTACCATCGGCACGCTCGGCGTTCTTTTTCGGCGCAACGCCATCGTGGTGCTCATGTCGGTGGAGCTGATGCTGAATGCAGTGAACCTCACGCTGGTGGCCTTTAGTCAGTCCATGGGCGACCCGGCAGGTCAGATGCTGGTCTTCTTCTCAATTGCGGTGGCGGCCGCGGAGGCGGCGGTGGGGCTCGCGATCGTGATTGCCATCTTCCGCAGCAAGGTGACTGTGGACATCACCGAGATAAACCTCTTCAAGCACTAGGAATTGCCGCATTCCGTTGCTACGTCTTTTCTTGACACTGGACGTTTTGCCACGCTGATGACTTCTGCCTTTCTGCTCCGTCTCATTCTTCTCCTGCCACTTGCTGGAGCGGTGTTGAATGGCGTGGCGCCGCTTTTCCTAAAAGACCTTCGCACGCGGGAAACGCTTCTCGGCACTCTCGGCACGGCCGTCGTGGCGATTCCGTTCGTAATCGCGTGCTACCTCTTCGTCACCTTCGGTGGGGAGCCGATCGTGGCCGATTACTTCACGTGGATGGCGGCAGGCGATCTGGATCTGGCTTTTGCCTATCGGATCGATGAGCTGTCCCTAATCATGACGCTCGTGGTGACGGGGGTGGGCGGCGTCATTCATTTCTACTCGATCGGGTACATGCACGGGGATTCGGGATACTGGCGGTTTTTCAGTTACCTGAATCTCTTTATCTTCGCCATGCTAAACCTGGTGCTGGCGAACAACCTTCCCGTGCTGTTTCTGGGGTGGGAGGGGGTCGGCCTCTGTTCGTACCTGCTAATTGGCTTCTGGTACACGGACCTTAGCAATAGCACTGCCGCCAACAAGGCATTCATTGTGAACCGGATCGGGGATTTTGCCTTCCTGGTGGCCATGTTTCTGATCTTCCGCGAACTCGGGTCGCTGAGCTTCGACGTGTTGCTCGTGGAGGGGCCGGGCTTACCGGAAGCCACACTCAACTGGATCATCCTTCTGCTCTTCATCGGGGCCACGGGCAAGAGCGCTCAGATCCCGCTCTTCGTGTGGCTGCCGGACGCGATGGCCGGTCCGACGCCGGTCTCTGCCCTCATCCACGCGGCGACGATGGTGACCAGCGGCCTCTACCTGCTGGCGCGTCTGTCGGAACTCGTGCTGGGGGCTCCGCTCATGATGGCAATCATTGCGATCGTGGGAGCCGCGACGGCGCTCATGGCCGCGACCATCGCCATTGCCCAGAACGACATCAAACGCGTCCTGGCGTACTCCACGGTCTCGCAGCTCGGGTACATGTTCATGGCAGCGGGGGTGGGCGCTTTCTTCGTGTCCATCTTCCACCTCGTCACGCATGCCTTCTTTAAGGCCTGCCTCTTCCTCGGCTCCGGCAGCGTGATTCATGGGATGGAGGAGGTGGAGCACGACCTGGAAGAAATGGGGCACGACACGAGCGACTTCGATCCGCAAGACATGCGCACGATGGGCGGGCTCGGCGAGTACATGCCCTCCACGCGAACGACCTACCTGTTGGCGACCCTGGCGATCTCGGGGATTCCCCTCACGGCGGGATTCTTCTCGAAAGACGAGATTCTCTTCAAAGCCTTCGAGTACGGGTATGGCGGCGGATATACCTACGCAATGATCGTTTGGATCGTGGGCATCCTCACGGCGGTGCTCACGGCCTTCTACATGATGCGCTCGTACATGCTCACCTTCGAGGGCGAGCCGCGGTGGCCGGCGGTCGATCGGCGGTTTCCGCACGAGTCCCCGTCTGCGAGGACGATCCCGCTGGGGACGCTCGGGATTT
>CAZBIB010000092.1:10555-11719 GCA_964491575.1 uncultured Salinivenus sp.
CCATGAGTCGTCCGCCACGATGACGGGGCCGCTCTGGACGCTCGGCATTCTCTCAATTATCGGCGGGTTCATTGGGCTGCCCGCGGTCATCAAGGGCGGAGAGTGGAACTGGATTCACCACTACCTGGGGGCCGAGTACGGGGGGCCGGTGGCCGAGGCCTCGGTGCAGGGGCACGTGCCGCTGGCGATGGAGTGGGGGCTCATTCTCCTAAGTTCCGTCATTGCGCTCGGTACGGTCTATTACGCCTGGCGGGTGTACACGGCGCAGGGGCTGGAATACGATGCCCTCCTGAAGCGGCGACTTGGCGGCTTGTACCAGACCTGGGAGGACAAGTACTACTGGGACGACTTCTACAACGAGGTTATCGTGGACACCCTCATCAACGGAATTGCCCGGAAAGGCTTCGCGGCGTTCGACGATACGATTGTGGACGGAGCTGTGAATGGGGTGGCGGATGTGGCTCAGGGGGCGAGCGGCCTCCTGCGCCGGACGCAGACGGGGATTGTGCAAAACTACGCCCTCGCCCTCGCCCTCGGGGCTGTGCTCATGGTGGGGCTGCTGCTTTTTGGAATCTAGTATTTCGTATTCCGTTTTTGTGGAGTGGGTTACGCAATACGCACCACGCAATACGAACCATAGAAGGAGATACGCGACCCCGACAATGATCTTTACTGCCGATCAGGTGCTGCTTCCATAGATGAACATCCCCTACCTCACATCCATCGTCATCTTTCTGCCGGCTGTCGGGGCGCTGCTGACGCTGTTCCTGCGGCGGGCCTCGGCAATCCGGTGGACGGCCCTCGTGACGACCACGGTCACGTTCGTGCTGTCGATCGGTCTGTTCGTGGGCTATGATCCGTCGGTGAGCACAGCCCAGGCGCCACAGCTGGCGGACGTGTGGGCGGGATGGCTCCCGGAGGGCTTCGACGTGAAGTACTTCGTCGGTATTGACGGCCTGAGCCTGCTGCTCGTGATGCTCACGACGCTGCTCGGGCCGATCGTTGTGCTTTCGTCCTGGACCTACATCGGGGAGAAGCAGAAGGGCTACTACGCCCTGCTCCTGTTGCTGCAAACGGGCATCACGGGTGTTTTCACGGCGTTCGACCTCTTTCTCTTCTACATCTTCTTCGAGCTCACCCTCATTCCGATGTACTTCATCATCG
>CAZBIB010000093.1:0-4438 GCA_964491575.1 uncultured Salinivenus sp.
GGCCAAGAAACGCCACGCCCCACCCGAAGAAGTCCGCTACGAAGCCCGTCACCACGCTGCCCCCGGCCCCGAGCACCATGTAGATGGTCCGCACGAGCCCGACTCCGGCACTGCGCTCGTCGTCGCTCAGGTGATCCATGAACTTTGGCATCAGGGCCGCGCCCCAGCCCATCGAGAGCCCCGAAAGTGCCACTGACAGGACGGCCATCTCCAGCCCCGCTCCCATCACCAGGAGCCCGTACCCCACGATGCCGAGCCCGATGGCGAGGCTGGCCGCGGCGTCCCGCCCAATCCAGTCCGAGAGCGCCCCGAGGCCGGGCTGAGTCGCACCCTGCACGAGGAAGTACGCCGAGAAGAGCGCCCCCGCGGTGGCCGCCGAGTAGCCGTGGTACGTCACGAAGAAGGTGGGCAGGAACGACGCGGTGGCCTGCCAGACGAACATGCCGACGGCGGAGAGGCCCACGGTGCGGGCGATGGGGGGACGGCGAAGGAGTTCCACGAGCGGCCCCACCCGCAGACGACTCCACACCGACTGGTCGGGCCGCACCGGGGGGCGCGACCGCACCACGAAGATCACGAGGAGCATGACGGGAACGGCGAAGACCGTTCCCAGGGCGAGCGCCCACCGCCATCCCATCCAGGCCCCTACGGCCCCTGCGGCCATCGGTATCAGTACGCCCGCCACGGGGGCCCCGGCGGTGTGGATTCCGATCGCGGTTCCAATCTGATCTGTGGTCCGCGTCAGGAGCGACGTGGCGACGCTATAATGCAACCCCGCCACGACGCCCAGCGCGGCCGTTCCCACCAGAAATACCGGGTAGGACGGGGCAAAGGCCAGCAGCGTGCTCGCCACCGCAGTGCCGCCCACCGCTACGAGGATGATGCGGCGCTCGCCGTAGCGATCGGCCAGCAGGCCGCTGGGAAATTGCGCGAGGGCGTACCCCAGCCACATGCCCGTGAGGGCGAGGCCAATCGCGCCGTTGGGCACAGCGAAGGCGTCGCTGATCGAAGGGACGACCGGGCTAATCACGAGTCGTGCGGCCATGGTAGCGAAAAAGGCCAGGGTGCACGCCCCGAGGACGGCGCCCTGGCGAGACCAAAGCGTCACAAGAGGGGAAAGTCAGTGAGGGAAACCATACGCAGTGATCGATACGTCGGGAGTTTGATCGGCCAAGAACGAGTCGTCGTTCACATCCGCCGATCGGTATCCGCGAGCGTCGCGGGCATTCAAGGACTGTGTTACGCTCGTGTTATGCGGGCTTTTCGTCCTCTTTCTGTCCGCAGGAGTTGATAGAGGGGCGCCTGGGCGGCCGTTTCATGGAGTTTTTCGCTCGGATCGATCGGTGCCATCGATCGGTTGTAACAGCGGTGTTGCAGAGGTTTCCCGCTTCCTTTTTCGCTTCTTGCCTGCACTTCCAGTTGTCCCTTCGCCATGGAACTCCGTCACCTCCGCTACTTCACGGCCCTCGCCGACGAGCTGCACTTTGGCCGGGCGGCGGACGCCGTGTTTGTTGCCCAGTCCACCCTCAGCCAGCAGATCAAGGCGTTCGAGGACGAGATCGGGGTTCGCCTCTTCGAGCGGTCGTCCGGCGGCGTGGAGCTGACCGAAGCGGGGCGCACGTTTCTCCCGTACGCGAAGCGCGTGCTCCGAGAGGCGCGGCGCGCAGAGTCGGTAGCGCGGGCGGCCCGGGAGGGGCTGGCGGGACTGCTCACGATCACCTACGAGGGGACTGCGATGCGGAGCGGGCTCCCCGCCATTATCAAGGCGTTTCAGCGCCAGCGCCCGCATGGCGAGCTCGACCTTGTGGAGGAAACGACCCGCGAGCAGGTAGGCGCCCTCCGCGAGGAGAAGACGGACGTCGGGTTCCTGTTTCTGCCCATTAACGAGCGCGGACTCCGGGTGCACACGCTCTTTTCGGCGCCCATGGTGGCCGTGCTGCCGGCGGACCACCGGCTGGCCGACCACGACACGGTCCCGCTCCGAGCGCTGGAGGGAGAGCCGCACGTGATCTGGGCCCGGAGCGGCGCCCCCCGCATCCACGACGCCTACGTGCGCGCTTGTCACGAGGCAGGCTTCACGCCCCAGATCATTCAGGAGATCGAGCGGGGCGAGAGTTTCCTCGGGCTGGTAGAGGCGGGGCTGGGGGTGTCCATCGCTCACGCCTCCAACGTGCAGATCCAACGGCCCGGCGTGCGGTACGCGAAGATCGTGGAGCCGTCGGTGCCGCTCACGCTCGGCCTCGCCCACCGGCACGACGACGACTCCCCGCTGCTGGATCGTTTTCTGGAGACGGTCGTCGAAGAGCAGGAGGCCTTCCAGCAGGATCCCCTCTGACCTCGGGGACGTTCGCTTTCACTGGTCGACTTGCCCTGCAGCACCAGAGACGCTACTTTCGAGGACCGTCCGTGACCCAAACATGCTCTTCTGTTCTTAAAGCCGACCGTCAACAATGAAAGCACCCGCGCTCCGCAAGCGTCTTGCTTTTCTACTTCTCCTCGTAGGCCTCATCTTCCTCTTCGGCTGCACTGAGGAGCAGCGCGGCTCTCAGGCGGTCGAGGAGTCCCCGTCCGACCTGACGTCGAAGGAGAAGGCCGACGTACCCTTCGTCGAAACCGGTCGGTCGACCGTCCAGAAAATGCTGGAGCTGGCCAATACAGGCTCGACCGATGTCGTCTACGACTTAGGAAGCGGGGACGGGCGCATTCCAATCATGGCCGCCCGGAAGTACGGGGCCCGCGCCGTGGGCATTGAGATCCGACCCGAGCTTGTGAAGAAGGCCCGCAGGAACGCAAAAGAGGCTGGGGTGGACAGTCTCGTAGAGTTTCGGCAGGGGGATCTGTTTAAGGCCGACATTAGCGAGGCGACGGTGGTGACGCTCTATCTCTTGCCGGAGGTAAACATGAAGCTACGCCCGAAGCTATTTAAGGAGCTGGAGCCGGGCACCAGGGTGGTCTCTCACGATTTCGACATGGAGCACTGGCGGCCGGATACGACCTGGTCCTCCAATGGGGACACGGTCTACCGATGGACGATTCCGGAGGAGCCGCCCCCATTCATCGATGCCTCAGGCGAGTAGTGCCTCCTCCTCCGACTGCAGCATGAAGAATAAACACTTGCACGCAGTTGGGGTCGGGGCTGAAGCCTCACTGTCGGCGGAACTGTTTGGCAAGGCGCGTTGAGAGGATTTCTCGAAGGCGCTTCTACTGTGGAACGCGCTCGTCACAGGTGGGTGGAAACGAAACCGGGGACCTTCGCTCCTCACAGGGCTTCACGAGACATTTCAGATCCTCTCAGTTCCTAGGCGGCCTCGAGCCGCTCTCTAGGCGGTCGTTCGCTCGGAAGCTCGTACAGCTGATCGCTTCAGGACATCTCGGTGCAGGCCGTTTTACAAAGGGCTCCCGAGCGTTGAGGGCAGCCTTCACGATCGCTAGGTGTGAGGTCCCTTGCTTTGCTACGAGACGCGCCGCACAGTTCTTTCTGACCGTCCCCCTTTCCCACATGTTGACGCAAGCTCTGCGCTCGTTTTTCACCGGAGCCCTTTTCCTAGCACTGGCGATTCCAGCCTCTACGTTCGGCCAGCCAGACACCTCCGAGGTGGTCGGACCGGTTCCCCCCTCGACCAAGAAAGACACTCTCGAAAAAGAGGCGCCGTTCGTGGCGACCAAAAGCCGGGTGGCCAAGCGGATGTTGGAGATCGCCGGGGTCTCCTCTAGCGACGTTGTTTACGACCTGGGGAGCGGCGACGGGCGAATTCCGATCCTCGCGGCAAAAGCGTTCGGCGCAAGAGGCGTCGGAGTCGAGATCGATCCGGAACTGGTGGCCGAGTCTCGAGAGCGGGCCCGGAAGGCTGGCGTTTCGGAGAAGGTGGAGTTTCGGCAACAGGACATGTTCGAGACCGACCTCAGTGACGCAACGGTCGTCGCTCTCTACCTCTGGGAGCACGTCAATATCAAGCTGCGGCCGAAGCTACTTCGGGAGCTGGACCCGGGCGACCGGATCATCTCCCACGATTTCGAAATGGGAAAGTGGGAGCCGGACACCACCATCGAGGCGGGAAGGGACAAGACCGGAAAGGCGATCCTCCACTTCTGGACAGTTCCCGAAGAGGTGCCTCCTCGCTTAATGGAGATCTCCGATGAACTGCCTCCCGAGAAGCTTTCACCTCAGGAGTAGCAGCCCTTCAGCGACGAACCAAAGAAAATGGGGCGGCTTAGCTGTGCCGTCTGGCAAAGCGGCCGCAAGTGGACAGGGGCCCGTGGATGAGGCAGGAGACATGGAGACGGAGAAACCAACTTGACTCTTCGGTTTCCACGTGCCTCGGAGCCGCTTGGTTCTGGCTGGCCTGTTTCTGGCCTCCTGTTCTTGTCTTGCGTGGCGAGCTACGCGAATGGTGACCGTTCGGGCATCGGTCCCGGCTTCATTGGAGACGCGTAGCCG
>CAZBIB010000093.1:4538-10056 GCA_964491575.1 uncultured Salinivenus sp.
CCCAAACAGAGCCCCTCAGTCTGCGTATACGTTGTAAATATCATGAAGAAGTAGCCGAGCTGTACGGGCCGCCTCTTTCTCGCCCATCTTGCTCGCAGGGCCCTAAACGCCGTGAACCGCCTCTGTTGGCTCTTAGCGCTGCTGCTCCTCGTGATCCCTGCGCATGCCGATGAGCTGCCCTTCCGGCGCTATACGGTCTCGGATGGACTGCCTAACGAGGACATACGCGCCCTCGCCCAAGCTGCGGACGGCCGGCTCTACGTGGGCACCTCCAGCGGACTGGGGGTTTACAACGGACAGCGATTTCGCCGGGTCGCGCTTCCCGATTCGATCGGAGCGGTACACGTCGATCCCCTCACCACGGACGGCAAATCGGTTTGGGCATGTGCAGGCAACGAGTGGGTACTGAAAGTGCGAGCCGGGCGCGTCACGCGAGTGCTCCCGAGGATCCAGGGTGCCGAGCGCCTCCTGATGCGCCGCGATACGCTTCATGTCGTCGCGAGGCGCGCGTACTGGACTCTTCCCCCAGATGCCGACCGTCCTCGTCGGCAACCGTTGAAGGTGTCCTTTCAGCTTCCGGGCCGGGAGAGGCAGGCTGGCGCCGGACAGGGCCTTGAGGACGCGAGCTTCGGACCGAGAGGCCGCCTCTGGGTGTTGGACGCGCATCTTGGTCCCGGTCAGCTCCAGCCGGATGGATCTGTTGAGTTTGCGGACGTGCCCCGCGGCAGTGGCCCGGAGGGATGGTGGAAACACCTACAGTTCGGGCCGGATGGAACCGCGCTCCTCCGGGGGCGCGGCACCGTCTATCGTTTTCATCCGAGCACGGAGAGGCTCCATTCGCTATCTGCCGTCAAATGGGGAGGTAATTTTTATTTTACCCAGGATGTCGTGTACATCCCTTCCCGAGACGGGGTCGCACGTTTGGCGCGGGGGAGGGACAGCGGGGAGCTGCGGGCGTTGCCACCGCTCGACGAGCAGCGCGGCCTGCCGAACGTTAAGGCGCGGTGTGCGCTGCGCGATCACGAAGGAGGCCTCTGGATCGGCACGCATGGTGGACTCCTGCACCTTTTTGCCCCGGACGTGCGCCACATCGCTCGCATGGATGGCGAGCCGCTTGTCTACGTCGGCCGCTTTACGCGGGATGCCCGGGGCGGCCTCTGGGCCAACACCTGGGGAAGCGGAATTATCCGCCTGCGGCCCCGACGGGACCGATTTACGCCCCGCGGTATCGTGCACTGGCCGACCGTCAAGAGCCGAGACCGTTTTGCGCACGCCCTGGGCCAGCGGGGATGGTTCCGCCGCGAGCCAGGCAGAGGATGGCGGAAGATGGCACCGGCAAACGGAGCGGTCCGCGGCATCGTCGACGCCGAGGGCACCGGTTACTTCTGGCACAACCGCGGTCTCTACCGCCACGAGCCCGGCCGGTCCGGACCGCCCGTGCAGCTCTTTTCCTGGAACGAGTCCGAAAATGGGAGACATGTCCACACGCTGGCCCCAAACGGCGACGTTATACTACGCGCGAAGGGCCACCTGCTCCGCGGCACACCTGCGGGCGCAGGCACCTCGTCGATGCGGTTTGACACGCTTGCGGTCCTGCCCGGCGACTACGCCGAGGACGGCACCCGCTTCATGGCCTACGACCGGCGGAGCACCGCGTGGCTGCCCTTTCGAGACCGAGGCCTGGTGCGCGTCGAAACCGCCGGCGATTCTGCCCGCGTGGAGACCGTCCTGCCAGGTCGTCCTATGCTCGCCGTAACGCTCTCCGGCGACAGCCTCGCGTTTGCCGGGGCGAGCGACGGGCTGTACGTGCTCGACCAGCGAGACGGGACGCTCCGGCGCCATCTGACCGCCGACGACGGCCTGCTGGCAACTACGACGCGAAGTGCGGCCATCTACGGAGACACGCTTTACGTGTCCCATCCACGCGGACTGACCGCCATGCCCCTGCAGGCGCTTTTCCGCGCCCCGCCCCCGCCGGACGCCCTCCTGACCCGCGTGGAGCAGGAATTTGAGAGCGTCAGCCCTCATGCCGACGAGGATTTCGACGCTAGTGATCGGACGGTTGGCTTCGGCTTTGCGGCAACGGCTTTCAAGAACCCCCAGCGCGTAACCTATGAGTATCGCCTTTGGCCCCGCGACACCACGTGGGCCTCGACTCGGGAGGGGTTCACGCGGTACGTCGACCTGCCCCCGGGCGCCTATCGCTTCGAGGTGCGGGCCCGCCGGGCAGGGAGCTTCGAAAAAAATGCACCGCATGGGAAGACCGCGACGTATTTGTTCACCATCCCTCGATTCTTTTACGAGACGGTCTGGTTTCGGCTTCTTTGCCTGCTCCTGCTGGGACTGGCAGGTGTTGGCGCGTACCGATGGCGCGTGCGCGCCCTGCATCGGCGCCAACGCATGCTCGAAGAGAAAGTCGAGCACCGCACTGAACAGCTCCGCCAAGAAAAACAAAAGACTGAGGAGCAGGCCGAGCGGTTGGCCGAGCTCGACGAAGCCAAAAATCGCTTCTTTGCCAACCTCTCCCACGAGTTTCGGACGCCGCTGACGCTCATCCTCGAACCGCTGCGCGATGCGCTCGACGGTGCCTTCGGGAAATTGCCGGAGGCGCTGCGCAGGCAGCTCCACCTTATGCAGCGCAACGCCCGCCGGCTCCAGCGCCTCATCGAGCAGTTGCTGGACCTGACCCGGCTAGAAGCCGGTCGGCTGGAGCTCCAACGCCAGACTAGGGACCTGGTCGCTTTCACGCAGAAGCTCGTGCAGGCCTATGCCCCTCTGGCCGAGCGCGAGCAAGTGACGCTTCGCTTTCGCTCCGAGACGGACTCCTTGCGCGCCTCCTTCGACCCCGACAAGTTCGAGCAAGTTCTGGGCAACCTCATCTCCAACGCGCTCAAGTACACCCCTGAAGGCGGAAAGGTATGGGTGACCACACAGGCGCAAACGAGTGGCGATTCTCCTATCGCCGAGATCGTGGTCAAAGACACCGGACCCGGGCTTACGGAGGAGGAGTTGCGCCGCATCTTCGACCGCTTCGAGCAGGCCCGAGGAACCGAGCGGGCCGAACGTGAAGGGCTCGGGTTGGGGCTAGCCCTAGCGAAAGAGCTGGTCGAACTGCACAACGGGACCCTCCGCGCCGAGAGCGAACCGGGCTTTGGGACCGCCTTTACGGTGCAACTGTCACTACATGAGCAGAGAGGCAGTCACCAAGAGGACGGACGTCCCGATGAGGGGGAAAAAGAGCCTACCGACACGTCGGGGGCAATTCCGACGGGCGGAGAGCACGACGTAATCAGAGGAGACGGCGGACGGAGAACGGAAGGCAGTGAAGAGGCGGCAGAGCCGATGAGCGGCACTGCAGCCCAGTCTCGCGCCCAACTGCCGACGCTTCTCGTCGTCGAGGACAATGCCGACATGCGCGCCTACCTACGTCGCCACCTGTCCGGCGACTACGACATTATCGAGGCGGAGGACGGGGAAGCTGGATTGCAGACGGCACGCGAGCACGAGCCGGACCTCATCGTGAGTGACGTGATGATGCCACGGGCGAGCGGCACGGCGCTCTGCGAAGCCATCAAGTCCGACGAGGACCTACGGGCCACGCCCGTCGTGCTGCTTACGGCGAAGGCCGCCTCGTCCGACGCCATCGAGGGCCTGGAGCACGGCGCCGACGATTACCTCACAAAGCCTTTTGACATCGGCGAACTCCGCGCCCGCATCGAGCGGCTACTCTCCGAGCGGCAACGGCTCCGCGACCGCTTCAGCGAGACCGTGCAGATCGAGCCCACGGGGGAGACGACATCCGCAGATAATGTCCCTTTCCTGGTGGAGGTGCGTTCTGTCGTCGAGGCCCGCCTGGGCGACCCGCAGTTTGGTGCCGGCGACCTGGCGGCCGAGATGGCCCTCAGCCAGCGCCAGCTCACGCGCCGGCTCAAAGAGACCACCGGCGAGACGCCCGCCGCGCTGATCCGTCGCCTCCGGCTGGAGCGGGCCGCCCAGTTGTTAGAAGAAGGGCGGACCGTGTCCGAGACTGCCTACGCCGTCGGCTACAACTCCCCTTCCCACTTTGCCAAGGCCTTCCGCAAACACTTCGGCTGCGCCCCCTCTGAATACGGGGACGCCTGACCAGAGAAGCCTGCCTCTCTTCGTAAAAGGCCCGTGATAGCACTTCTGCGGGCGAGCCTCTCACCAGGCGGCCGTCCCAGATCTGAGGAGAACCGCGGATCTGCGACAATCCTCGGCGGATCTGCGACATGTCTCATTTCCACCGGCATTTGTCGCACATCCGTTCGCGTCGACCACTACGTTGCTGGGCGCATCGTCAGATTCTTCGTATCGCACCGCCCTCTTCGCGGCCAGCTTTGAATGACCGACGCGGACCCGCCGGGTCGGAAGCTGCTGTCGGATTCGTTTTCTTTTGCTCGTCCGACGCTTCTCTGTGCCCGCGCACGTCTGTACGAGAACCAGTTGGAGCTGACCGGCTGGCGCCTCTGGGAACGCTATCGGCGTCGCATTCCGATCCACCGCATTCTGCAGGCAGATGTGACCGATGCGAACTGCCTGATTCTATGGTTGGCCAATGGTCAGACGCTCCGGCTCCGCCTCAACAATGCCCGACGGTGGCAACAGGCCATCGCCCAGCGGCTGAAAGGGGCCTGAACGCTTCTTCCTCTGAGTGCTCCGCAGAATTTCTCACGCTACCGCCCGAAACAACGAGTCATCAATAGTAGGAGGTGGAACCCCCATGAGTGCAAAAAACGACGTTCGCGACGCATCCGAGCGATTCTACGCGGCCTTAAACGAAATGGTGAACGGCGACGCCAGTGGCATGGCGGACATCTGGGCCCACGGCGCGGAGGTGTCGACCATGCATCCCGTCGGCGGCCGAGAGGTCGGCTGGACGGAGGTGCAGGACTCCTGGGAGGGAATCGCCGAGATTTCCTCGGGCGGCGAGGTCAATCTCAAGGGACGGCGCATCCGAGTGATGGGGGATGTCGCCTGCGAGGTCGGGACCGAGCACGTCACCGCGACCCTCGCGGGGGAAAGGACTCAGGGGGAGATTCGAGTCACCAACATCTATCGCCGCGACGACGGGACGTGGAAGATGGTCCATCACCATACCGACACCGATCCGGCGATGCAGGACATCCTCGACCGCATGCAGGACGGATAGGGAACGCTTTGGACAAACCGCCGCACGCGCGTTGAGGATCTCGCGTTCACTGTCACACAACTCCAAGATCTACGCCATGAGACGCTTCATTGCAGCACTTGCATTTGCGCTATCGTTTGGACTCCTCATTGCCGCGTGCGACAGCGGCGTCACCGGACCGGCAGAGACGAGCATGTCGGAGCAGGACGCGGCGGCCACGCAACAGGGACCGCCCGGTGGGAATCCGGCGAAGCTCGCTCAGCAGCTGAACACTGTCCGGCAGGTCACGAAGAAGTACCGGGATCTCGAAACGGCCCGAGAGGACGGATACGGTGCTATCTCGCCGTATGTCCCAGGCATGGGATTCCA
>CAZBIB010000093.1:10156-11612 GCA_964491575.1 uncultured Salinivenus sp.
CCAAATATAGAGTAACAACGCGGGCGTTGTACGGCAGGCTCACCTTGAGACAACGACCCCTGAACAGGCACAACCGACTACCTCCGGGGGCATTTGACGTGAGCTCTTTTACGGACGCTCAAGACCACAATGCGCCGCTTTCGCTTTTCCCTCCCTCTTCCCGCCGTCCGAACCGGTCTCCTGCTGGTCGTTCCGCTTCTTGTTGTCGCCAGCGGGTTGCTGCTGCAAAGCTGCGGGACCGACTCGCAGTCTGAGCCTACTGCATCGTCGCAGGATCGGCCCCACATCGTGGCCGAAAGTCCCGTCGAGGCAGGGCGGTACCTGGCAACCGTCTCAGGCTGCAACGACTGCCACACAGCCGGCTATCTGGAGAAGCAAGGCGACGTGCCCGAGGAGGACTGGCTCACTGGCAACCCGATTGGCTGGCGCGGGCCGTGGGGAACGACATATGCCTCCAATCTCCGCCTGTTCGCGGACACAATCTCGGCCGACCGGTGGGTGGAGGTCCTGCACACGCGCACCGCGCTGCCGCCTATGCCCTGGTTTAATGTCAACAAACTAAGCGAGCAGGACGCGCGGGCCATTTACGCGTATCTGAAGGATCTGGGCCCCAAAGGCAAGGCGATGCCGAAGAATGTGCCGCCCGACCAGGAGCCCAATACGCCCTACATCGTGATGGCTCCGCCCCAGAACCTCGGCGCGAACCCTCCTGCCGACACGTCCTCAAAGAAGAAATAACACCACACCGACGCGACTACGACGGTCCGTCACAAGCCCAATCCCCTTTCGCGATTCTTACGCCCCCTTCAGCCAACAGAGGTGATCTGACATGGAAGCTACCGAAGAACCTCCAACCGACTCCCTGCCTCCGCACGCTCAATTGGTTCAAATGAGCGCCGATTTTCTGCGCTCGCGGGCGCTTTATACGGCGGCCAAGCTCGGGCTGGCCGATCGTCTCGCCAACGGCCCGAAACGGGCGGACGCACTAGCAGAACGGACCGGCACCCAAGCCTCCGCCCTCCACCGGCTGTTGCGGGCGCTGGCGCACTGGAACATCCTCTCGATGGAGGAGGGCGGGCGGTTCTCGCTGACGCCGCTGGGAGAGGCCCTTCAGAGCGACGCGCCCGGCGCAGCACGATCGACCGTCTTAACCGTCGCCGGCGACGGGTTTTGGAACGCGGTGCAGAAACTGCCCGACACGCTCGAAGACGGGGAGACCGGCTTCAAGAAGGCGTATGGCAAGTCCTGGTTCGAGCACCTGGACGAGAATCCGGACGAGGCATCCCACTTCAACGACACGATGATCGGCTTTCACGGCGCCGAGCCCCCGGCCGTGGCCGACGCCTACGACTTCTCGGGCTTCGACACCATTGTCGACGTGGGCGGAGGCACCGGCAACATGCTCGCCACGATTTTCGAGCGCTACCCTGAGCCCGAAGGTGTGTTGTTCGAGCTT
>CAZBIB010000094.1:0-11588 GCA_964491575.1 uncultured Salinivenus sp.
CGACTACTCCGGCACACTCACCGAAAACTTTGACCTGACGTCTTTTGTCGCCGGGAAAGTGCGCTACTCGTCGTTCGAGGAGAATGTGGGTTCAACCAATGGTGGACTTTCGGCTCCGGGCGTGTACACGGTCGAAAACTCGGTAGGACGTCCGGGGGTGACTGATAACTTCCAGGAGCAGATGGTCTACAGTACGTACGGGCTCGTGAGCGTCGGGTACAACGACCTAGTCTACCTAGAAGGAACGCTTCGGAACGACTGGTCCTCGACCCTGCCGGCCGACAACAACTCGTACCTGTACCCGTCGGTCTCAGCGAACTTCATCTTCTCCGGCCTGGAGGCGCTGCAGGATCAGGACATCCTGTCGTTTGGGAAGGTGCGCGCCAGTTGGGCTCGCGTGGGGAACGACACCGATCCGTACCGGCTCGGCGTCACCTATCCGGTGAACACGCCCTTCCAGGGGCAGGCGCTGCAGCAGGTGCAGCGGTCCGCCAACAATCCGAACCTGAAGCCGGAGCGGACGACCGGCATCGAATTCGGGGCGGACCTGCGCTTCTTCAACAATCGGCTGAATCTGAGCACCACGTACTACCGCGACGTGACGCGGGACCAGATCCTCTCGGTCGACGTGTCCAGCGCGTCCGGCGTGAACTCCTCGCTGGTGAACGCCGGGAAGGTAACCAACCGCGGGCTGGAGGCCAGCCTCACGGTGACGCCGGCGCTCACGGAGTCCTTCCAGTGGGACGTGACGGCCAACTTCAACAAGAACGTGAACAAGGTCGTGGAGCTGGCCGAGGGCATTGAGACCTACAATTTGTCCTCCGGCGGTGTGATCTTTGGGCCTCAAATTCAGGCCCGAGAAGGCGCGGCGTACGGGGCTCTCGTACAGCCTGCCCTGCGCCGTGACCAGGACGGCGACATCGTCTTTGGTCGGGGAGGCGTTCCACTGACCACCTCCCAGCCGCAGGTGCTGGGGAGCTACCTGCCAGACTGGAAGGGAGGCCTCTCGACGACGCTGTCCTACAAGGGTCTCACCTTCAGTGCCCTCGTCGACGGCCAGATGGGCGGCAGCGTGTACTCGCTGTCGAACAAGTTCGGCACCTACAGTGGTCTCCTGGAGTCGACGGTGACCAACAACCAGCGTGAGACGGGCGTCATTCCGGAAGGCGTTGTGCTTCCGGAAGGCACCGAGCCCTCCAACGCGTCCAACGTGCAAGGCATTGACTTCGGCGAAGCCGTTGGCCGCATTCCGGCCGCCAGCTACTGGAAGAACTGGTTTGCGGCCGGTGGGGGCGACCGGTTTATCTACGACGCGACGTACGCGAAGCTGCAGGAGCTGACGCTCACCTACAGTCTCCCGCAGCGCTGGTTTAACGACTTCGCGCTCCGGCGCGCCAGCGTGTCGGTGACGGGGAGCAATCTCATGTTCCTGTACAAGGAGGCGCCGAACATCGACCCCTCGGTCACGCTCGGTGCCGGAAACGTGCAGGGTGTGGAGTCGGCCCAGATTCCACCCCAGCGTCAGTTCACTTTCCGGGTAAACCTGAACTTCTAACCCGCCGACCGTTGCTCTTCGCGCCCCCGGCGGGGATCCGTCGGGGGCGAAAGGGCCTGTTTCCGGATCCGCGATCATTCCCTAAAACTGATTGATTCCCTGATATGAAACGTCACGCTACACTCACGCTCCTCCTTGCCGGAGGGCTTTCTATGCTCCTTGCGCTGGGCGGGTGTGACAGCCTGACGAGCTACAACGATAATCCCAACCAACCGACTGAGGCCAACCCCAATAACCTCCTGGCCAATGCCCAGCGAGGGATGTCCTTCGAGGTGTTCGGGGGAACTCGCACCATGCGCCGGGCCAACGTGTGGGCGCAGTACACGACGCAGAACTTCTACCCGTCGGAAAGCCGGTATTCTCCCGTTAATTACTCCTGGGGAGGGATGTACACCCGCCTAAACGACCTGAAGACGGCCAAGCAGATCTCGCGCCAGCGGCCCGGAACCGTTCAGAACGGGGAGAACTTCCGTGCTGTCGCGACGATCATGCAGGTGTGGGGACTCAGTATCCTGACGGACGCCTACGGCAATATTCCGCTGGCCGAGGCCCTCCAGCAGCAGGCGAATCGGTCGCCGGACTATATGCCCCAGGATTCCGTATACAGGGCCTTGATCGACTCGTTGAACACGGCCATCGGCAACATCAATGTGGACGGAGCCGGTCCGACGGGCGACCTGGTGAACGGTGGCGACATGCAGCAGTGGCAGCGATTTGCCAACGGCCTGAAGATGCGACTCGGGCTCCGCGCCTACGAAGCTGCAGAAGGCTCCTGGGCGGCGGACGCCGTCACGTCGGCCAATGGGAACGCCCTTCAGAGCAACGAGGATAACGTCTACTTCCAGTTCGCGACGAGTTCGTCCCACCGGAGTACGTACTACCAAAACCGAGAGGTCTCCTTCCGGGATGACTTCGATGGGTCGGAGCGCTTTATCAACTTCATGGAGTCGGGGTACAGTTCGGCGGATCCTCGGCTGGACGCGTACTTCGAGCAGACCTCGAACACCAACCGTCCCTGTGAGGACGGAAGTGGTGAGTACCGGGGCTTTCCGTTTGCCATGGAACAGGGAGATGCTCAGGGTCTGTACGGCGCGAACCCGACCTGCTATTTCTCACGTCCGGAAGCCTGGTTCCCGAACGGCCCGAGCGGAGAAGGGGACGCCTTCTCGCCGATGATGTACTACGACGAGGTACTGCTCACGAAGGCGTGGGCAGCGCATGAAGGCCTGATTAGCGGCAATCCGGAAGAACTGATCGCCGACGCCATTGAGGCGTCCGTCCGCTTCTACGCCAACCAGACCGATGCAGACATCTCGGCGTCGAGCGGGAATACGCAGAATTACATCGACGCGGTACAGAGCGAGTTCTCATCGAATCCCATGCAGGTGCTCGGCGAGCAGCGCTACCTTTCCTTCTACATGCACAACATTCAGGGCTGGACCACCTGGCGCCGGTTCGACTTCGAAGGCGTGATTGGTTCTCCCGTAGGCGGTGTGGCCGGTGGGTTTAGCACCTATGCGCCGCTCCGCGTCGACTACCCAGACTCCGAGTATAACCTCAACGGAGCCAACGTCGAGGCGGCTGCGGAAAACATGTGCGGCAGCGTTGAGCAGGAGGATGAGGCCTGCCAGGTGTGGTGGGACGTGGACGGTCCTCCCCCCGACCCGTACAACTAAGGAAGGCCTTTTGAAAGGGAGGTCCCTTCAGGGTGAAATCCCGGAGGGACCGTTCCCTCACGGTCCTGCTCAACCGCACACCTCACGAGTCAACTTCGAAACAGTTACGATCCTATGAGACACCGATATCGAACGCTTCTTTTGTTCTGCGCGGCCGTCGCGTTTGTGGTGACCGGATGCGACCAGAGTGCACAGAAAGCGGATCCGGAGAATGCGAACCGATACATTATCAGCCAGAATAACTCGACTTCGGGCGATGCGGCCACCGGATCTTTCGCAGGGGCTAACGCGGTCAGTATGCCCGACACGGTCGACTACTATGTGCAGGGCTACACCACCAACAAGGACTACACGTGGTCGGTGAACGATTCGGACCTTCCCACTGCTACAAGCTCCGATCAGACGTATCGCTGGGAAAGTCGTGGAGGCGAGTTCATCACGGTGGTGTTCGCGCCGGGCGATCCGATTGCGACGTTGGGGACGAACAGCATCACTGTGGACGCCGACAACGACAACATCGATGCCGAAACGATTGAGGTGTCGGCGGCGGTGCGCGACAGCGTGAGCGGTCAAATTGCCCGCTTCGGCACCTTCTCGACCCTGTCCGGCTTTGCAAGCTCCTCGGGAGTTGACGAAATCCTCAGTCAGGAGACGACGGCCTACACGCTCTTTGCGCCTTCGGACGCCGCATTCGCTGCCGAGGACGACCCGGTGGGAGCGCTCGGCGCCGCCCCGACGCAGGCCGTGGATCCTGATGAAGCGCCGACGTCGAGCGTGCGCGCCGATTTCGTGAAGTACCACACGATCGTGGGGGACAGCCTCACATCGGATGACCTGCCGGCAAACAACGTTGAGACGCTGCTCGGCAACACGACGATTGAAGAGGTGACGGCGGACATGGTGAAGCAGGCGGACATCCCGGCGACGAATGGTGTAATTCACAAGCTCAATACGTTTCTCCTCCCGCCAACCGCTTCGGTCGACTTCACGGATCGGGGTCGTGATAGTACGTTGACCGCTGGCCAACCGGTGACGGACACGGTGACCGTCGATGGATCCTTTATCCCTGAAGGGGGCGGCTTCATCGTCCTCCATGATAGCACGGAGCTCGCCAATCAGGGGGCGATCCCAAGCGTTGTCGGAAGTTCGGGCTACATTTCGCCCAACACTGTTGCCAATGAGGTGAAGGTGCCCCTGGATGAGTCGATCCAGAGCACCACCACCCTTGGTGCAATGCCCCACGAGGACACGAATGATAATGAGGCGTACGACTTTGAGACGTCGGCAGGCACCCAAGATGGGCCATACACTCTGGAAGGGGATCCGATCATTGACTACGGGATCGTGACCATTTCGGAGTAAGGTTGGATCATGACTGAGCGAGGGTATTCCTAAAGGCCGGCTGCTCCCCAGAGCGGTCGGCCTTTCCTACATTGCAAAGGCTTTCCAGGCGGTTTGCCGGACGTAACATTGTGCGCCGAATCTGCACCAACGAGTCAGAAGGCGGGTGGTGATGGCGGCGGTTTACCGGTACGCAGCTCGGAACAACACGGAGGATGAAGGGAAAATAAATTGAAGGTTGGATGAGAGAAAACTATTCTGTACTCAGAACCTCTCCGCCGCTTCTGGGGGAGCAGAAATGCTGGACGATTTCTCGTGGATGAGTCTTACCGAACGATCATAGAGATACCAATCAAAATGAGGATCAGCGCACAGCAAGGTTGGGTCTTCCTTTTCGTCGTTTCCATGATCATTGGATGTGCAACGTCCTCGGAGCCCGTTCAAGTCATGCATGATGCATCGTCGAACCAGACGACCTATGAGACGAGGCAGATGCGCCTGGACGGCATCAGTATGACGGAGGGACTTGAGAAAGATAATCGGTTCTACGTGCAGATTACGGGCACGTGCACGGGTCAGGATTGTGTGCCAAGAACGTACACCATGAACTTCGTCAAGGAAGGCATGCAGTCGGTTCAACTTGAGGGACGAGGGGTGCGTCTCACTGTCGGGACGGAGACGATGTCTTGGACGGATCCCCAGAGTCGCGCTGTGAACCGAACGTCAACCATTCGAAGCGGCACGTTCGCGAAGGTCGATGTGTCGAGTGAGCAGTTGAGCACCATCGGAGGAGTTCGAGGTGTCAGTGGAACTGTAGGAGGAGCGAGTTTCTCAATCTCGCACGAGGCTCGTGCCCCCATCCGGAAGCTTTTGTCGCGACTGGAGAAGAACGAGAGCGGTTCCTCAAATGCACGTTCGTCGGAAGGAGCTCAGTAGAGGGAAGCTGCTTAGGTGTGGGATTAAAGCAGAGGTGTTCTGCCGGTACGCTTGAAGCTTGAACATGGGGGTTGGGATTAGAGCGAGAAGAACAGGCATTCGGGGCTGGTCATGCGATGGCGCGCATCCTCAGGGGGATGTTGATCGCCCGTATATTCAGTAGGTAGATGCTTTGAATGCACCTGTTCAGAACTCAGAACCGTCAAGGGGCCCAGTTAAGAAGCAGAAGGCCATGTTGTTGGTTGCTTCTGGTCCTTGTTTGTCTCGTCGCAGTTGGGCCGATCTCAGCCCTGGGGCAGGAGGGGGGTCAGGAAGCCGTGCTGCGGGGCTTCGTCCGCAGTGAGGCGGAGGGCAAGCCGTTGCAGGGGGCAAATGTAGTGCTCCGACGAGCGTCCGGCGCGGTTGAGGCTGCCGCGGCTGCTGGTGACCAGGGATTCTATCAGATTGCTCAGATCCCCCCCGGGCGCTATCGCCTGCAGATCAGTTTTATCGGCTACCGTACCTATCGCGATACCCTGCGCCTCTCCGCGGGAGCCCGACGGACGCTTTCGGTAGAACTGGACGCGGCCACCCGCCAGATGGAAGAGGTGACTGTTGAAGGGGGGCGAACCGTTGAGGAATCCGAAGCGGGTCTTCGTGAGATTCGGTCCGCCGACGTGGAGAACATTCCGACCCCAGGCCCCGGGAGCGACCTCGCCTCTTATCTGCGCACCCTCCCCGAGGTGACGACAACTGGAGATCGGGGCGGTCGGCTCTACATTCGTGGCGGAACCCCGTCGCAGAATCTTGTGCTCGTTGACGGGATACCGATTTACAAGCCCTTTCACATCATCGGGTTTTACTCTGCGTTCCCGGGCAGGCTCGTTTCAAGCACCAATTTCCATGCAGGGGGATTCGGGGCACAGTACACCGGACGCATCTCTTCGGTAATGGATGTTCAACTCCGTCCGGGGAATACAAAGCAGTATCAAGGGAGTGTGGGGGGCGGGCCCTTTTTGGCGTCGGCTCACCTGGAGGGCCCCCTGCAGCAAGGACAAAAGTCGTTTCTGGTACATGCGCGACACTCGCTCATCGAACACCTGGGCCCTACCGTCCTGGGGCAGGAAGCGCCCTACAAGTTCTATGATATAACTGCAAAGGTCCACACGCAGAGTGCATCCAATCAGTGCTCGTTTACTGGAGTGCGGACCTACGACCGAGGGCGTATTGACCCCAGCAATAACGCCTCCTTTCGTTGGGATAATACCTCTATCGGAGGGGAGTGTCTCGTTTTTAGTGACAGGTCGGCCCAGACATTGCATCTTAGTTTTGGGACGACCCACTTCAACAACCATGTGCGGTCCGCAGACGGGTCTGTCCGGTCAGCGGGCACGTGGAAGGTTCGTACGAAGTTTGACCTGACACAGCCCGCTCCCTGGAACGGCACGCTGAGATGGGGAGGGAAAATTCAGGCCGATGATTACGATTTCAGGCTGAACGAGCCATTTTTGGGGTTCACCAGCGAAGACCGATTTTTGCTCAGTGCCTCGCTTTATGCCGGGGCCGAGTGGCAAGTGAGTGAGTCGCTCACGATAGAGCCGAGCATTGGGGGACAGTCCCTCTTTGAGTGGGGAGGGATGTCCTTTGACCCCCGCTTACAGCTGTCGTATCAGCCGTGGTCGGATCGGCCAATGATGCTCACCGCGGCCGTTGGGGTCTACCAGCAGATTCCGACCAGTATTACTGACGAACGTGACATTGGCTCAACCTTTCGAGCGTGGACCCCCAGCCCGTTCGAGAATCGTCCCCTTCGGGCCGACCACGCCTTGCTTGGGTGGGACCAACGCCTTTTTTCCGATCTTCGGTTCTCGGTCGAAGGCTGGTACAAGCGATTCCAGGACCTCCCTGTGCCGCGGTGGACACCCCTCGTGCGCTTCAATACGAATCTGATTCGCGCAGACGGCACCGGCTACGGGATAGATATGTCCCTGCAATACGAACGCGAGCCGTTTCGGATCGACCTCACGTACGGGTACGGACAGGTTCGGTATCAGGCGTCGGAAGACCAGCTCGGAGCGTGGGTCGGAGAGCCCCTCGTGGAGTACTCCCCTCCCCACGACCGACGTCACAAGGTGGGCGTCGTTGCCGCTCTGGATACGGACTGGGTCACGGCCAACGTGCGGTGGCAGTACGGATCGGGACTTCCCTTCACTCAGGTATACGGCTACGACACCATGCTCGAAATTCGGGGGCTTCGGGATGATCCTTCTAGTGTTGTGGGGCTCCCCCGAGCCCTGTACGAGCGTCCCTACCGGGCCAGGTTGCCGGCCTACCACCGGCTCGACGTGTCGCTGGGGCGCTCGTTTGACGTTGGCCCGAACGTGAGCCTCTCGACAGAAGCGGGGGCCATCAATGCATACAACCGGTCCAACGTATTCTATATCGACCTCTTCACGCTCGATCGGGTCGATCAGCTTCCCATCATCCCGTACTTGTCCCTCCGGGTGGACATCCGCTAATTGGGCAGGCGAGGCATCCTCAACTGTCCAGGCGGCCGAGGAGAATTCCTAATCGCTTGTTTACGGATCCTTTTCTTTGATGCGACAGACCGCATCCTACCGTCGCCGTTTTTTTCTTCCGGGGGTCGCTGCCGCCCTCGTAACGATGCTGGTACTGGGGGGGTGTGATCCATCGGTGACGGTCGTCAACCCTTCCGATCAGTATCGGTTCTCGCTCTTCGGCACCCTGAGCGTTACGGCCGACACGCAAGTGATTCGCGTGGAGCCGCTGGGAGACACGACCCGAATCGGCGCGCAGCCTGACCTCGACGCGACTGTTGTCCTTGAGAATCTTGACGCCGGAACGCAGGTGTCTCTCAACGGTTCCTTCGAGTCTGTGAGCGGTGGAATCGCCCGGGTTCATAATTTCAAGACGACCCATCCCATTCAGCCCGGCACCACATACCGGGTGTCTGTGCGCGTGGGGGAAGAGACCGTGACGACGGCGACCACGACAACTCCAGCGCAGCCTCCGACGCTTGAACACGAACCCGATTCGGGAAACGATAAACCATTTTTCCTTCCGTGCAGTTTTAACTTTCGGGGCGCACTGGTAGAATCAGAGAATACATTCACTCTTCGAGCCAGTAACGTCGAGGCTGTTGCTGCCGTTAAGGTGCTCTATCCTGTTGATGTCCCGGGTCAGAGCCTGCAAGGGCTCATACCGTTTGACCACTACGACGACGTTGAGTACAGGGAAGGAAGAGAGTTGTATCGAATCTCCGTATTTTATGGGAGAGACCTCAGTTCCTTGATTGGCCGAGGACAGGGGTGCCCCTCTCGGTCGCAGTTCGAGCAACCATATGCTTTGGTAGAGGTGACGGCAGGAGGTCCGGATTGGCCGGACTGGCGAGGGGCATCGATTAACGAGATTGCGCGTCCGGACACGTTCACGAACGTGCAAGGCGGACACGGATTCGTTGGCAGCATCTACTCGGATACAATTCACGTGCCTATTCAGCAGCGGGAGCAGTCATCCAGTCGAACTCGGTACCTCCCGACTTCAGCCCCGGAGGGAGGGGGCACCGATAGAGAGACGGGGACTGGAGGTGTGAGATGAGGTCGCTCCTTCTGATGGCGTCCGGCACCTCGGAGACAAATTGGGTGCGCAGGTGCACAAAATCCCCGTGGATTCCAGCGGTGCGTCCGGGAAACGGTAGCGGGCAAACAGATTGTCCACTACACTGTACCGTTGCACGTCTGCCTGTCGCCTGACGAACCGGGGTACCGTTCTATGCCTTCCTTCCTGCCGATGCCGAACCTAGGGCGATTCTGGACGGCTGCCAATGCCCTTAGCCTACTTCGGCTGGTGCTGGTGATACCCATCACGGTGTTTCTGTGGCGGGGCGGGCCCCTCGATTGGTTGCTCGGGCTCATCATCGTGGTGATCCTCACCGACTGGTTCGACGGACGGATCGCCCGGTGGACTCACACCGTGTCGGACTGGGGGAAGGTAATCGATCCGGTGGCCGACAAATTCGCGTCGATCATGACGGTGACGGCGCTGACCTTTCGTCCTCCGGTTACGAATGCTCCCGAGCTCCCGCTTTGGTTCTTTGGGGTCGTCGTGGGGCGGGACCTTGCCATCCTCCTCGGGGGGATCGCCATTGCACGGCGATCGGGGCAGATTGTCATGAGCGCCTGGGCCGGCAAGGCGGCGTCGCTCTGGCTCGCCCTTACGATCCTGAGTGTGGTTCTGAAAGCCGATTCTCCGGTATTCATGGTGTGCCTCTGGATGGCAACGGGCTTGTTTCTGTTTTCATTTCTCCTGTACGTCATTCGCTACCTGAACGCCATTCGTCGCCCGCCGTCCTCCCGAGGCACCGGGGGGGCGACGGCCGACTCCGTCACGCAGACGGCGTAAGGCGTACAGGACCGCAGTGCTCTTTTTAGGTTCTCGATGCATTATGGGTTTTCTCGATCAGTTTACCAACTGGAACGACGAAGACGAGCAGGAAAAGCTTGAAGAGGGGCTCGACAAGACGCGAGACAGCTTCTTTGGGAAGCTTGACCGCATGGTGCGGGGGAAAGACACGGTCGACGCGGAAGTGCTCGACGAGTTGGAGGAAATCCTCATCACCAGCGATGTGGGGGTGGACACGACCCTCGACATCATTGACCACGTGGAAGCCCGAGTCGAGCAGGATCAGTACGTATCGGCCCAGGAGCTCAACGGGCTGATTCGGAACGAGATCGCCAAGTTGATGCTCGAAGGGTCGGACGAGCGTCCGGCCGACTTCGAGGCCCCGCTCCCCAACAAGCCACACGTCATCATGGTGGTGGGGGTCAACGGGGTGGGCAAGACGACGACCATCGGCAAAATGGCCTACGAGTATCGCCAGGCGGGCAAGAGCGTACTGGTTGGGGCTGCGGACACCTTTCGCGCAGCTGCCATCGAACAGCTTGAGATTTGGGCCGACCGAGCGGGCGTGCCGATCATCAAGCAGAAGCACGGGGCCGACCCGGCCGCGGTGGCCTACGACTCGATCGAGGCCGCTGAGGCGCGCGGCACGGATGTCGTGATCATCGACACGGCGGGGCGCCTGCACACCAAGGGCGGGCTCATGGACGAGCTCGCCAAGATGAAACGGGTGATGGGACGCAAGATCCCGAGCGCGCCCCACGAAGTGCTGCTCGTGCTCGACGCCTCGACCGGACAGAACGCGCTCCGGCAGGCCGAGGAGTTCATCGAAAGCGTGGACGTGACTGGGCTGGTCCTCACGAAGCTGGACGGCACAGCCAAGGGCGGGGTCGTGATTGGGGTCTCACACCAGTTTCAGGTGCCGGTCAAGTACATCGGGGTGGGGGAGGAGATCCAGGACCTGCAGGTGTTCGACCGCAAGGGCTTTGTAGAGGGGCTGTTTAAAGGCGTTGAAAGTTAGCATGTCAGAAGGTTGAACGTTCTTCCATTCGGCCGTCCGGCCTTCACACCCTCACGCTCCAACGCAAACATGAGAATTGTTTTCATGGGCACGCCGGAGTTTGCGGTGCCCTCCCTCACCGCCCTCGTCGACGCCGAGTACGCGCCCGTGGCCGTGGCGACGGGGCCGGATCGGCCGCGGGGGCGCGGGCAAGAGGTGACGCCGACACCGGTCAAACGGGCCGCACAGGAGGCGGGCATCGACCGCATCCTCCAGCCCGAGGACGTGACCGACGATACGTTTGCGGAGGCGGTTGCGGAGCTCGAGCCGGACGTCATCGCCGTGGTCGCGTACAAAATTCTGCCGCCCAAGGTCTTCACCGCCGCCTCGGAAGGAGCATTCAATCTGCACGGTTCGCTGCTCCCGAAGTATCGGGGGGCGGCGCCCATCAACCACGCCATCATGCAGGGGGAGACGGAGACCGGCGTGACGACCTTCTTCCTGGAGCCCTCGGTGGATACCGGCGACATCATTCTGCAGAAGTCGATGTCCATTGGGCCGAACGAGACCGCAGGATCGGTGCACGATCGGATGAAGGTGTTGGGAGGCGAAGCGGTGGTCGAGACGGTCCAGCAGATCGAGGCGGGCACCGTCGATCCGCGTCCGCAGGATGACAGTCAAG
>CAZBIB010000095.1:0-5342 GCA_964491575.1 uncultured Salinivenus sp.
ATGGCCGTAGGGCGGGCGCAGCGCCCGGATCCGAGTCTGGGTGAGGTCCTCTAAGCATCGGGTCGTGCGGATCAGTTCCTCCTGGAGTCGCTCCGTCGAAACGGTCCACGGGTCGACGTGGGTGTAGGTGTGGTTGGCGACGTGATGCCCGGCCGAGACGAGGGTCCGCGTACGGCCGGGATGGGCGTCGGCCTGCGTTCCAACGAGGAAGTGCGTCGCCTGCGCGTCATACTGCGCGAGCAGGTCAAGGAGGTCATCCGTCAGTTCTTCGGTCGGGCCGTCGTCAAAAGTGAGGTAGGCGGTTCGGGCCTCGGCGTCCACGCGCCAGAGCAGGTCGGGAAGGAAGCGCTGGACCGGGCGGAGACCGTGGGTGGCGAGGTAGGGGACGAGGAAGCGCATTTCGCGGATCGGCGGGCTTTGCGTACGGGCGTTTTGGGGGACAAGAGATCATCAGTCAGGAGTCGGAGCCGAGGAGCGACCAGATTCCGGCAGCGGGAATGCTGAGCACGAGCATCAATTCGCTTGGGACGATGGATCGCAGCAGGCCGCGTTGTCCATAGTGTTTGGTGGCGGGAAGCGAGAGGACGACGTCGGCCCCCATCTTGCCAACGAGGGCGATCAGGGTGGGCTGCCGCCATGCGGGGACGGCGACGGCCACGAGCGAGCAGGCCAGAAGCACGGTGTGGACGAGCCAGAGGCCGGCAGCCTGACTCTGAACGATCCAGGACGATGTCTCAGTTGTTCGACGAAACCACTGGGCCTGCCACCGGACAAACTCGGCAAACGAAGAGACAGGGGCGTGTCTCACGGCAGCGTCAGTCGCTGGATTGAACGTGGCTGTGCGACCGAATTCCGTGAGTTTATCTTGACAGCTGTTGGGGCGGAATGCGTCAGTGTGAAGAGCCAAGTTGGAGAGGCCGATTCGAACCGGAAGCCCGAGGTACGACGCGCCGCCCGTGAAGGCCAGTCGCCCGAGGTGATGAAGGGCCTGCAGGCGGGGGAGGAAAAGGTCCTCGTGCTCAACGATCGTGGGGCCGACCACGACCGGCGTATCGGCGGTGCAGCGCCGCACCATCGACCGGATCCACTGCGGCGACACTGTGTCTCCAGCGGAGATCGACAGAACAATCTCTCCCTCGGCGGCCTCGATGTCGCGCTGGAGCGTGGCCCAGGGAACAGGTAGCTCCGAGCTGCTCTCGGGAACAGGGACGCGACGTACAGTTGCCTCTCCGTCGCTTCCTAGGGTGGCATGCCCGGTGGAGCCGTCGGTCAGAACCAGGATTTCGAGGCGATCTGATGGGTAGTCGCAGGACCGGGTCTGCTGTAGAATTTCGCTACTGAGGGAGTTGGCACCGGGCACCACGACCGAGACGGTAGGCCACTCGGAAGGGTCGGGTGGGGACTCCTGACGTCGGGCCATGATGAATCCCAGGGAGGCAGCCCCCGTCAGGAGAGTATAGGTGCCCACGGTGACGACGAAGACGATCAGAACGGAGGAGGGCACGCCAGAGTCGGAAGGTTGGGTGGGAGCTGGAGAGGGCCGCCCAGAGAGCACGGACTACCAGCGAATTTGGTGGTGAGGCCGCCGCAGCGCCTGAAGGTCTTGATTGAGCGTAAAGCCAATGGCCGTAACCCCCTCCGGGCTGAGGCCGAGCGTGAGGTCCAAGGTCGGGGTTTGTCGGAATGCGAGGCCCAGGTGGAGCCCGAGGGAGGCGGCGGGGCGCAGTGGCACCGGCGATCGGTCCGGGTCGAGGGACTCCTCGAAGGTCAGGTCGAGGGTCGCGGCGGAGAAGATGTCGTCGTATACGTTTGCCGCATGGACGCCGAGGTGGCCGCCCAAGTGAAGGATGCTGAAGGGCTGGGCGAGCGGAAAGCGGTAGAGCACGCTGCCGATCAAGCGGTCTGAGTCGACGAACCGATGCTGCGCCCAGCCAGGCACCAGAGAGCCATCGAGAGTAGGTTGCAGGAAGTACGGAATCGGGGCACGGCCTCGGGTCACCGTGTGGGCCAGGGAAAGGCGACCCACGAGGTGATGCGCGCCTCCGAGAGGGATGTACCCGTATACACTGAGGTCCAGGCGATCGTACCGGATGAACGAAGAACTGACGCTGAAGTATCGAGACCAGCCGCCTTCGAGCAGAATGCCACGTTTGGGTCGGGGGGTTTGGGGGCGAGTGTCGTATTGCACGTCCACGCCCACCCGAACGCCCGTGTGTCGAGAGTCCAGCGGACCGACCTGTTCGCTTGCCAGTTGCTGAAGGTGGCGCTGTGATCGTTGATCGAGCCCCGAGGCGGATGGGTTGGGCACCCGGTCGACCCGGTGCGCCGAGAGGCCCAGGTGCGGCTGGATGAGGAAGCGTCGGTTCAAGAAGTGTTGTCCGGTCCGGATCCGCATCGTTACGGCAGACCGCTCAATGGACTGTCGGGAGTCGAGGTCGGAGTCGGGCCCGAGTCCGTAAAACCAGTCCCGATTCGTATGGAGCGCACGGGCGTCCGCCAGCACGTACTGCTGGGCACGATCCGGATTGGCGCTTGCCCAGGCGATGGTGGCGACCTGTTCGTGCCAGGCTGGGGCGACGGTCAACAGGCCCTGGGCGTGGCGGCGGCCAAGGTGATGCACCACGAGACCCGCGCCGATCCCTATTCCCACCCGGGAACTCCAGAAGTCGGAGGGATAGATCCGAAGGTTCACCTCCGGCTCGTCGGGGGCTCCTGGAAACCCGGCCTGCGCAGTTGCCGGCGTGGGCAGGGTCCCGACCGCCGGGAGCAGGAGACCGACAAGGAGTCGCCCAAGCACTCTGGATGGAATTTGGAAGGAACGCGTGTGCATGAGTGGAAGCCGTCACCTATGTTGATGCCGGGACCTATCGCCGCACGGAGACTCCGGACGGGTCCATCAGTGTAACTAGTCATTGCCGCACAATCATCGAAAACCCTATGCGAATCCTTGTGATAGGAAGCGGAGGGCGAGAGCATGCCCTCCTCCGATCGCTCGCCCAGAGTGAGCAGGTCTCGGCTCTTTTCGCCGCGCCGGGCAATCCGGGCACCGCCCAGGCGGCAACCAACGTCGGCCTGGAGGCGACCGACTTGGACGGTCTTGCCGACTTTGCGGAGGCGGAGTCGATCGACCTTACTCTCGTGGGGCCCGAGCAGCCGCTCGTTGACGGCATCGTTGATCGGTTCGAGGGAGAGGGACTGTCTATCGTAGGGCCTTCGCAGGAGGCGGCTCGCCTCGAGGGTAGCAAAGCCTTCGCCGATCAGTTCATGGCCCGGCACGGTATCCCAACCGCGTCGTTCCGAGTCTTCGACGCGGCCGAGTACGAAGACGCCTCGACCTACCTCGATGAGGTCGGGGCGCCGATTGTCGTCAAGGCCGACGGCCTCGCCGGCGGAAAAGGCTCGTTCGTGTGCACGACGCTCGAGGAGGCCCACGATGCGCTGGATCAGATCGTCCAGGAGCGGGCCTTCGGGGCGGCGGGCGATCAGGTCGTCATCGAGGAGAAGATGGAGGGGGAGGAAGTGAGCGTTCTGGTCCTCACCGACGGCGCTCATTACGTGCTCCTGCCACCTTCACAGGACCACAAACCCATCGGTGAGGGCGGAACGGGACCGAATACGGGCGGGATGGGGGCCTTCGCCCCAGCGCCCATCGTGGACGGTGCTCTGCTCACGCGCATCTGCCGCGAGATTGTGGAGCCGACCCTCCAAGGGATGCAGGAGGAGGGCACGCCCTATCGCGGGGTGCTCTATTGCGGACTGATGATTACGGACGAAGGGCCGAAGGTGGTGGAGTACAACTGCCGCCTCGGCGATCCGGAAGCGCAGGTCGTCCTGCCGCTCGTGGAGTCGGACCTGGTTGAGGTCTTCCAAAATCTCGTCGACGGCGACCTGCAGGGCGGCGGACTTCGGACCTCAGGGGGGGCGGCGGCCTGCGTCGTCCTCGCCTCGGACGGCTACCCGATCGAGTACGAAACCGGCTTCGAAATTACCGGCATCGAGGAAGCAGAGGCGCTTGAGGAGGTCTCGGTCATCCACGCGGGAACGCGACTGACGCCGGAGGGGATTCTCGTGACCGACGGGGGACGGGTCCTGGGCGTAACGGCCCTCGGCCCAGATCTCCCGACGGCCCTCGATCGCGCCTACGAGGGCGTCGACTGCATTCACTTTGAGGGAAAAACCGTCCGCCGCGACATTGGGGAAAAGGGTCTCGCGCACCTGGAGATCTCGTGAGGGAGGTCGTCTCCTGCACTACATCTGTCGTTCATGACTGCTAAAGTAAAACTTCTGCTCGCCCTGGGGATTGTCCTGGGAGCCACCGTATACGAAGCTCTTGCTCAGACGCCGGTTCGAGGCACAGTCCTGGCGACGTTTGGCGATGCGCAGGCCCTTGCGATCGATCCGCGGGATCGGCTCTACGTGGCCGACGCAGCGCGCGACGTAGTGGAAGTCCTCGGCCCCAACGGCACGCGGCAGATGGTGCTCGGCGGTTCGGGGACGCGCGCCGGAGAGTTTGACCTGCCCTCCGACGTGGACCCGACGAACGGACAAATCATTCTCGTTGCCGACACCTACAACGGGCGAGTGCAACGTTTCTCGGAGGAAGGGCAGTACCTCGAATCGCTGCCCATCGGATCTTCCGACCGGCTACGCGGCAACGCATGGAACTTCGAAGATGGTCGAGACGGCGGGGCCGTGCAGGGAGACGGCCGCCCGATCGCCGTAGCGCGAGACGACGAAGGGACCCTCTTCGTCCTTGACGAGCGCACCCGGCAGCTCCTGACGTGGGGCGATCTCGGCCGGTCGGGACGGATTAGCGAGGCCGGAGACGGTCGGCTTCAGGATCCGGTCGCTCTCGCGGTGGAGGCCCAGCGGGTCTATGTGGCCGATGCAGAGAAGGAGGCCGTGCTGATCTACGACACCTTTGGCACCTTTCTGCAGCGCGTGCCACTGCCACCCCTTCCCACCGTCCGTGCACTCACCGTTCACCGCGGTCGCCTCGTCATCGTCTGTGCCGAGCGGGTCCTCATCTGGGATCGCCGAGACGGCCTCGTGGCCGAGCACGCAGTCAACCTCACGGAGCCCCTCGTGGACGTGGGTCTGCACGAACGCCGCGTGTACTTACTCACCGCGACGCGTCTCCTCCGACGTGCAGGCTGGTAGCATCGGATCGTCCGCTCTGTCTGGATGTTTGTGTGTCTGCAGTCCGGGAGGCTCTCCCGATGTCGTCCCACCAGCTTCTGTTGGATTTCCGTCTCTGTGCGTCGTTCAGCATTGATCGTCCGGGTGCTTCTCCTATGCGGATTGGGGGGAGTCCTTTTCGTTGGGGGAGCAGCAGCCCAGGA